>CAXTMK010000073.1:0-23055 GCA_964245315.1 uncultured Acidobacteriaceae bacterium
GTGTAGATCTAGGAGGACGCCGTAAAAATAAAAAAAAAAAGGCGGTCGGACTCGCGCAGTCCGCGGGGGAGCGGAATGCCGCAGATGGCGCCGGTCGCCTGATAATCCTTCCATCCGGAGCCGGAGAGATAGCCGCGAGCGACGCACTCGACCGGGAACATCCGGGCGCGGCGAACCAGCATGGTGCGGCCTTCGAGTTGGCTGGCGAAGGGCTGGAGCGCGGCGGGGAACTCGGCGACCTCGGCGGTGATGAGGTGGTTTGGGACGACGGATTTGAGGAAGTCGAACCAGAAGAGCGAGATCTGCGTGAGAATGCGGCCCTTGTCCGGAATGCCCGAGCCGAGGACGTGGTCGAAGGCGGAGATGCGGTCGGTGGCGATGAAGATGAGGTCAGAGGTTGGGTCGGGAGAAAGAGCGTAGATGTCGCGGACCTTGCCACGGGCGAGCAGGGCTAGTGGGGCCAGGGTCGTGGTTAGAAGAGCTGATTGGTCAGACAAAATAGCTATCTCCGCGGCGGTTCGCATGACTTTAGTTAGGACTACGAAGGACCGGCCTTCATCGGAGGTATTCGATCGCGAAATGAGCCTTTGCTATCTCCTTGGCTGTTTCCAATTTCGTCTTTGTCGTGACCATTTGGCCTCCAGCAATGTTCTCTATCCTACCCGATTAACCCAATTGCTCGATTTCAACATCACCCCGACGCTCTCGCAGGTACCCCGCGGCCGGGTAGATTGGTGTCCCGGCCGCGGGGTTAAAGGCGTCTTCCATCACCGGGTCTGTTTGCAGCTGCTGTCTGATTTGCTCAAAGCAACTCCTAAGGCAGCGTTTGCTATCCCATAATTCGTCTGGCATTCAGGCTTAGGGAGGACTTATGCAGCGGATAGGATTGGGAGTCGCGGCGGCAGGCTTGGCGGCGTGTCTGTGCGGAACTTTGATCGCGCAGGATACGACTTCGGACGACAAGACCTTTATGAAGGATTCAGGACAGGACAGCCTGGCTGAGATTAACTACGCGAAGCTGGCGCTCGAAAAGAGCCAGGATCCGAACGTTCGCAAGTTCGCGACGAAGATGATCGAGGATCACCAGAAGTTGATCGACAGCATGAAGCCGCTGATGGTGAAGTACGGCGTGAAGCCGTATAGTGGGCCGGCGATCGTCGACCACGTGAAGTACGACGCGTTGAAGATGAAGTCCGGAACCAGCTTCGATCGCGCGTACGTCGAGGCGATGGTGAAGGACCACAACGCCGACCTGAAGAAGTTCATCGACGAAGAGAACAAGACGACGAATGCCGATGTGAAGGCCGCGGTTGCGAAGGGCGAAGGCGTCATCAAAGAGCACACGAAGATGATCGACGACATCGCGCATATGGGTGGGATTGAGACGCCGCCGATGCCGGCTGGGGCGTAAAAGCAGGGTGTAGGGGATAGGGTGTAGGGAGTAGTTTTACGGGCCGCCTCGTTGTTTGGGGCGGCTCGTGATTTTTGGTGAGATACCCATCTAACGAGGTAAGCCTACGTCGGTTGCGGAGGGTAGCGTTTTGTTGTCCGAAAGCTGCCGCTGAGCGGCGCGAAAACGTTCGTCGCGGGCGAGCCACAGGGCGATCGTGGTGTCGTAGTGCTCCAGGATGGGGCGCAGGTTGGTGGCGCGGTTGGAGCGCAGCCAGGACTGCTCGTAAAGATCGCGGAGGAGCGAGTACGTGTCAAATAGGTTGCGGATGCGACCGTTGATGCCGCGGATGTCGGAGAGCGTGGGGCCGACGGTGGCGTGAAGTTTTTTGTCGCTGCTGACTTGCGCGATCAGGGCCTTGTTGTAGCCCTCGACGATCTCGTCGGCGAGCTGGAATTTCAAGGCGATGAAGTCAAGACGGCGAGCGCCAAGCTCCATGGCGTCAAGGGCGTCGGTGTTGTGGAGCGTAGTGGGGTTCGACGGGAAGGCGTTGGCTGGGTTGTAGCGAAACCACGTCTCAGAATCGAGACGTGGGGCACCCGGATTGGTAGTTCGAGGATATGCGGCCCGGGCCTTTGCGATCAGCGTCAGCGCGGCTTCGGCGTGCAGCCGCACCTCGCGCGAGAACGGGCGGAGTTTGACCGCGCGGATCTGGCCGTCCTTCGACCACGGATCCATCCAGAAGAGGCCGTCGGAGCCGTCGCCTACCCTGGCTTCGTTGCGCAGGATATCGTGGCACTTCATCAGCTCGATCTGCGCCTGGTCGATCGCGCCGGTGGAGTCGCCGTGAAAGACCGGCCCAAAGCTCTGCTGGAAGGCTTCGATGGATGACGTGCCGACCTGCCATGAGGCGGCCGCGCCGAAGAGCAGCCCGTACCAGTTGTTGTTGGCAAGCGCCTCGCCGTCGTCGTACCAGATGGTGTTGAGCGCGCCGGTCGAGTGCTGGCGCTGGCCCTCGGCGATGAACTGCTGAATGTTGAGCAAGGCGTCATTCGAATCCGGCCAGACCACCGACCAGTTGTTCACGCCGGGCGAGACCCACGTCTCGAAGCCGGCGTTGGTAAAGGGCGTCAGGAACTTGGCGAAGCCCTTGGGCTGCGGCGTATACCACCACGCCACAGCGATGGTGCCCTGCTTGAACGTCTGCGGCAGCTTGTTCAGGATGGCTGGATCGACGCGGTCGGGCGTAGCCGCGCCGACGGTCGAGTAGGCGGTCGAGCCCTGCACGATCGACTGCGCGATATCGCCCCAGAAGAGCAGGCGGCGATGCAGCGGCGCGAGCGTGGTGACGATCTTCTGCATGAAGTCGAGGTAGACCGGCCCAAGCCCGCGCGAGTCGACGTCTGCCCTGGTCTGGCCGAGGCCGAGGTCGACGGTCTCATCCGCGCCGATGTGCAGGAACGGTCCGGGATAGAGCTGCGCCAGCTCGGTGAACATCTGGTTGATGAGCGCCAGCGAGCCGGGCTGGCCGGGCGCGAGGACTGAGCCGTGCGGCGTCTCGGCGAGCGGCTGGTACTGCTCCCACAGCAGGTTGTTGTGCAGATGACCGAAGGCCTCCTGCTCGGGCACCACGTCGACATGGTATTGCGCGGCGTAGGCGGAGAGTTCGCGGGCGTCCGCGGCCGAGATGCTGCCTGGCGGCGCGAACAGCGGGTTCGAGGCGTACTGCTGGGTGTTCTCGAAGTACGGCGAGTAGAGATTGATCTTGTAGGCGGCGAGCGTGCGCACCATGTACTTTTGGAATTCGAGCGTGGGGATGGGACCGCGCGAAAGATCGTCGTGGACGCCGCGGTACTTCATCGCGGGCCAGTCGCGGATGGTGGCAAGGTGCAGCACAGCCGCGGAGCCGTCGTGCTCGATGAGCTGCTTCAGCGTCTGCGCGGCGTAGAAGAGGCCGGCGGAAGATTGGGCTGAGAGCGTCAGTGAGCCGTTGCCGGAAGTGATGGTGTAACCCTCGGGTTGCATCTCGGCCGGCAGGTTCTGGACACGGGTCAGCTGGATCGTAAACGGGCCCGAGGTCGAGATGCCGCGATCCGCAAGGGTCTGGGTGAGCTCCTGCAGGGTGAATCTGTCGTCCGGGTCGGCGGAGCACATGCCGCAGACCAGCCGCACGCCCTGCGCTATGGGCTGCACGCTGCCGGGCTGGACCTCGCGCGGCATCGGGATCAGGTGAAGCGCGGAAGGCTGGCTGAAAGCGCCAATCGCGCAGCAGAGCAAGCCGAGGAGAGTGGTAAATCGTAGCTGCGACATACGTCGAGGGTAAATGACGGAACAGTGTTAGAAATCGGTCAATTTCCACCATATTCTTCGTCTGTTCACATCGCTCTGTGACCATGGAAGAAAGAGCGAGGGAGAGGTTTCGATGCAGACCGATTTGGTCGAGCGTCCGGCTGTGCGTCTCCCCCGCCTGAAGTAATTCAGAGAGGTTCCATGACGAAACAGATGAAGGCAGCACTTGCGGCGATGCTGATGGTAGGCACGCTTCCGATGGTCGCGCAGACCTCGCAGACCGATGTGGTGAAAGTCGCTCCGGGTCAGAAAAAGACGACGGTCATCACGCGTAAAAACGGTGCGAAGGATACCGTGGTGAGTGAGGGTGTCAGCGGCCAGACCCATCGCACTGCCAAGCGCCCGGTGCATCACGCAGCGGTCGCCAAAGAGCCGGTTGAGAACCCGCTGGCGCGCGAGGTTCGCGAGTTGCGCGAGAAGCAGGCGGCGCAGCAGGCGCAGATCGACGCGCTGACCCAGGCAAATTCAGCCAAGGACGCGCAGTTACAGCAGGCTAACGCCACGGCGCAGCAGGCGCAGACGGCGGCGCAGGCCGCGACCGCGCAGGAGCAGAGCGTCAGCGCGACCGTACAGCAGAATACGGACGCGGTGCAGGCGTTGAAGAGCAATGTGAACGATCTGCAGACGACCAGCGCAGGGCTGGCTTCGACCATCAGCGCAAACAAGGTGGAACTGGCCGAGAAGATCGACAGCCCGACGACGATTCACTACAAGGGTGTGACGATTACACCGGTCGCCTTCTTCGCGTTTGAAGGCGTGTGGCGCGAGCGTTCGGTCAACTCCGACATTAACACGCCGTTCAACTCGATTCCGTTTCCGAGCGCGAGTGAAGGCCACGTCAGCGAACTGAACTTTTCCGGACGGCAGAGCCGCCTTGGCGGTCTGTTCGAAGGCAAGGCTGCAAACTTCAAGCTCGCCGGTTATTTCGAAGCCGACTTCCTCGGCACGGGTACCTCGTCGAACAACAACCAGAGCAACAGCTACGTGCTGCGTCAGCGCCAGATCTGGGGACAGGCGGCGACCAACAGCGGCTTCGCCGTTACGGGCGGCCAGATGTGGTCGCTGGTGACCGAAGACGGCAAGGGCGCGGATAACCGTACCGAGAAGCTGCCGAACACGGTAGACTCTCAGTACATGGTCGGCTTCTCGTGGACTCGTCAGCCGGCGATCCGCCTGCAACAGAAGTTCGGCGACTACAAGACCGGCGCGGCGACCCTTGCCATGTCAGTCGAGCAGGCGCAGATCACCAACTTCACCGCCAACGGAACCAATCCGGCCCAGTACTTCTTCGCCGGTCCGGGTCAGAACGGCGGTCTCTA
The DNA here is from genome assembly GCA_964245315.1 of uncultured Acidobacteriaceae bacterium. GTDB lineage: Bacteria > Acidobacteriota > Terriglobia > Terriglobales > Acidobacteriaceae > Edaphobacter. The sequence goes on from CAXTMK010000073.1 coordinate 5,059, forward strand.
CAACGCCGCGGCGGGCGCCGGCACCGGCAATGCGGCTTCCAGCTCGGCGATCACCACCTATGCCAACAACGTTGCGCCGGACGTGATTGTGAAGGCTGCCTTCGATATGCCTTACGGTCATATTGAAGTCGGCGGTCTTGCCCGCTTCCTGCGCGACTACTACTTCCCGGTCACTACGACGTACGCTACCTTTGGCACTCCCGTTTACACATACGCGACGACTGGCTATCAGCACAACACCAAGACTGCCGGCGGCGTATTCGGTTCCATCCGCGGTTCCGTGGGCAAATATGCGGATGTCGCTGTACAGGCAATGGCGGGTACGGGCGTGGGCCGCTACGGTTCCTCGCAGTTGGCCGACGCTACCCTGCGCCCCGACGAGACGCTGGAGCCGATCAAGAACTACCACGGCATGTTCTCGCTCGAGACGCATCCCGCGCCGAAGCTCGACGTATACGCCTACTACGGCGGCGAGTACGCGCAGCGTACGGTCTACCAGACCGCCGCGGGCAACTACATCGGATACGCGCCCTCGAACCTGAGCAATGCAGGCTGCTACAACTTGCCGACGGATACGATCCCAACGTCGGGCAGCGGCGGCAACCTCGGAGCCATCACCTGCGGCGAGCCGACGAAGTACATCGAAGAGGGCATGGCGGGCTTCACGTATCGCGTGGCCAACAGCCCGAAGTACGGACGCCTGCAGTATCAGTTCACCTACAGCCTGATTCAGCGTCAGCTATGGGCGGGTATTCCGAGCGCGACCACTCCGAACAGCCCGCGGGCGCAGGACAGCATGATTCACTTCGGCATGCGTTACTACATCCCGTAACCCTGAAACAAGGTTTCACAAGGAGGCGTCCATTCCTGGGCGCCTCCTTCCTTTTGCCTGTTTGTTCGGATTCCGGCCTAAACCTGCGCGTGGTCCGTCCAATTTTGGTACGCTTCAATGGCTGAGATTGAATCAGAATTTTCTGGTCTGAAGGATGGGTTGCGATGTTGCATGAACACAGGTTATTTCCGGTTGAGGGTGCGGCGCGAGGCGCCGCGGCAAAGCTGTACGAGACGGTGAAGGATCTGCCGATCATCTCTCCCCACGGGCACACAGACCCGCAATGGTTCGCGGAGAACAAGCCATTTCCCAATCCGACGGCGCTTTTCCTGCAGCCGGATCACTACATCTTCCGCATGCTGTACTCGCAGGGCATTTCGCTCGAATCACTGGGCGTGCCGCAGCAGGGAGCCACCGGCGATCCCGGCGCAGCGCAGAGCATAGACCCGCGGGAGGCGTGGCGCATCTTCGCCCGGAATTACTACCTGTTTCGCGGCACGCCGACGCGGCTCTGGATCGACTACGCCTTCGGCACGCTGTTCGGGCTGACCGAGCGCCTGGGTCCGGGCAACGCCGACGAGTATTACGAGATCATCGCGAACAAGCTGAACGAGCCGGAGTTTCTGCCGCGATCGCTCTTCCATCGCTTCCGCATCGAGGTCTTGGCGACGACGGACGCGGCCGTCGACACGCTGGGCTGGCACAAGCAGATCAGGGAGTCGGGCTGGACCGGGCGCGTGCTGCCGACATTCCGGCCGGACGCTGTGGTCGACGCCGAGTATCTCGGGTTCAGGGAAAATCTGGAGAAGCTGGGCGAGGTCTCGGGCGAGGATGTCTCGAACTGGAAGGGTTATCTGAATGCGCTGCGCTCGCGGCGCGCGTTCTTCAAGTCGATGGGAGCAACCGCAACCGATCACGGCCACCTGACGGCGCTGACGGCGGACCTGCCGGCTGACGAGGCTTCGCGGCTGTATGCGCGCGTCTTTTCTGGACGGCTCGCGCCGGGTGACGTGGAAACGTTCCAGGCGCAGATGCTGACCGAGATGGCCGGCATGAGCGTCGAGGACGGGCTGACGATGCAGCTGCATCCGGGCAGTGTGCGCAACCACAATCTAAAGGTGTATGAGAAGTTCGGCCGCGACAAGGGCGCGGACATCCCTTCGCCTACCGAGTATGTGCGGGCGCTGCGGCCGCTGCTCTCAAAGTACGGCAACGAGCCGGGCTTCACGTTCATCCTGTTCACGCTGGATGAGTCGACGTTCTCGCGCGAACTGGCTCCGCTGGCGGGGCATTATCCGTGCCTGCGGCTGGGTCCGCCGTGGTGGTTCCACGACTCGCCCGAAGGCATGATGCGCTTCCGCGAGACCGCGACCGAGACCGCCGGGTTCTACAACACGGTCGGGTTCAACGACGACACGCGGGCGTTTTTGTCGATTCCCGCGCGGCACGATGTCGCGCGGCGGGTGGATTGCGCGTTCCTGGGCCGGCTGGTGGCGGAGCATCGGCTGGATGAGGATGAGGCGTTCGAGCTGGCGCAGGAGTTGACGGTGGGGCTGGTGCGGAAGGCGTATAAGCTGTAAATGAACTTCCGGAATTATTCCCAATGGCAGATATAAAGCTGTTTTCAATCCGAGAAGGTGCTGCGACTGAGTTGCGAATGCAATCAGCTACAATCGAACGTTCGCTTCAATCCTTGATTGAAAAGAATATCGAGCGGATGCTCGAAGTTCGCTTTCTGGCAACCGAATACTCAACTGGCCGCGTTCATGGAGGCAGAATCGACACGCTAGGCCTGGACGAAGACAATTCACCCGTAATTATTGAGTACAAGAGAAGACTCGATGAAAACGTCATCAACCAAGGTCTCTTTTATTTGGATTGGTTATTAGATCACCAGGCGGAATTTCAGCTACTCGTTACCAAAGTCCTAGGCCACGAAGAAGCCGAAAAAATCGATTGGAGCGGTCCTCGTTTGGTTTGCATCGCGTTGGACTTCACTCGATATGACGAACATGCAGTGCAGCAAATCGCACGAAGTATACAGCTAGTTCGTTATCGCAAATACGGTGATGAACTTCTGTTGCTGGAACTTGCTAACGGAAGCTGGCAGTCAGACGATCCGGGACCGACGGCGCCTTTAGCGTTAGTCGTTGCCAGTGATTTTTCAAGTAAGAGCCAAGTCGGACAAGCATTTGCCGATCGATTTCGAAAGAGTTCTCCTCAACTTCAACAGCTTTACAGCGACATTGAGCATTTCTTGACCAGTCTCGGGGACGATGTGCAAGTGAAACAACTAAAGCATTACAAAGCGTTCAGACGCCTCCGCAATTTCGCAAGCATGGAGATTCACTCTGCTGGAAATGAAGTAGTGCTGTTTCTAAAGGTCAATATTGAAACTGTCTCATTTGAGGACGGTTTCGTGCGTGATGTTCGAGAGATCGGCCATTATGGAGCTGGTAATATCCAAATTCGCATTAATAATCAAGAAAGCTTTGATCGAGCCAAGCCGTACATAATAGCTGCTTACAACGCTGAGTAACATAGCGTTGACGGGGCGTTGCTCCAGGCTATTATGGAGCGCGCCTAAGGCGCTGAAAGCGAGGCAGTTAATCCAGGATGAAGTGCTCCTTTCAGCGTCCGACGGATCGCGCAATGTTTGTGCGGGCGGTGTTGTGGCTGGCCGTCGCGATCCTCTGCGCTTTAAGGTTTTGGGATTTGGCGGCGGACTTCCCCAACCACTCGCAATGGATGATCGACCAGGCGAAGTTCACCGACGAAGGCTGGTGGGATAACGCCGCGGTCATGCATCATCTGACGGGTCATTGGAACGTTGCGGGCGATTACAACCCGGCCGTCGCGGTGCCGGTGTGGCCATTCCTGCTGACGTTGCTGTTCCACTGGACCGGAATTTCAATCATCGCGGCGCGTGCGCTCAACGTGGCGATCTCGATTGCCGTTGTGGCGCTTGTGTTCTTCCTGGTCCGCAGGCAGCCTGGCCCGACGCATAGAGCGCTCCCAATCGTGGCTGCACTGCTGCTTGCCTCCAGCCCCTTTGCGTTCGTGTACAGCCGACTCGCGATCCTCGATACGTTAGTCGTCTTTCAATTTTGCGTGGGCTTGCTACTTGCGTCGTGGGCGTCGCGACGCCCAAATGCGGCGTTGGCATTGCTTCCGCTGGTCGTTAGCGCCATGGCGCTTACCAAGACGACCGCGGCCCCCCTGGTCGCGGCGATCGCCTGCATGGCGTGGTTGAGCGCGGGCCGGACGGCGGCGAATCTGCTGCGCGTTTGCCTGGCTGGGGCGGTGGCTCCCATGGTCTTGTACCTGCTCTACCGTCTTGCGGTTTTCAAGATGGGATTCGGACCCGACTACCGGTATTTCTTCGCGGTGAACGCTTCGGAATCGATGGACTGGAGCGCGAGCTTCGCCGTGCTGCGGCTGCTGCTCGAGGAGTGTAGGTGGGTCGATCGCATTCTGTATCCGGCAGCCGCTGTATGCCTGGCGGCAGCGGCGATGTGGTGGCGTGGGCTTTGGAGCAAGCCGCTGTTCGCGGCTGCATCGGTCGCGGTCGCGGGCCAACTGGCCTTCCTGTTCAAGATCTCGGATGCCTACGCTCCGAGGCACTTTCTTCCGCTGCTGGTGCCTGTGATATTGATCGTAGTGCTCTCCGTCGCCGAGTTGAAGCAGATGTACGTTGTTGGCATTGGTCTTCTCGCCCTGGCTGCAGTGGTGAACGCGGCCACAATCATCCATCTGAGCCGGCATAGAACGTACGAGTTTCGCGACTCAAGCCGTTCCTTTCAGGACATCATGGCCAAAGATTCGCAGCGCAATCGAATGCTGCTGGGCGTGAGCGCCGCACAACTCGGGCTGATGACCGGCGCGCCTTCGATCTGCGATGTCTACGGAACGGTGCCACTTGGCGAGAAGGTTCGCCGCTACGATCCGGAGTGGTTCGTTGCCTGGAACGGCATCGGCGACGAGGATCGGGCGGCGCTTACTACATACCATCTGGAACGGAAGGCAAGCTATCCCGTATTCGATGACGACGAGCGGAATACGCTGATCCTCTATCAAATGGTTCGCCTGCCGGCTAAGTAATGGGGTAGCGGTTTACGTCGGCTGGCTGCGGCGTGTCTTCGAGGACGACTGCCTTGATCTGGATGGAAAAGACACAGAATCCGATCAGCAGGCCGAGTGCGCCGCCGGTGCAGAGGGCGCGCAGAGCTTCGCTGTGCGCCCACATCGCGACCGCGACCAGCAGCATGGCTGCGAACGGCATTCAGCGCACGGCCCAGACGGGGTTGAGGTGGGACTGTTCGGTGAGGATTGGCTGCGACTTGAACATGGTAGTTACTCTTAGCGGCAATTTAGCAGGCGCCCATGCGTTTGCGCACCAGCAGGATGGAGACACCCACGACGACACCGACGGCCATGCCGGCAAAGGTTGCGGCGTGATTTGCGCCTCCGTTGTTCCGACTGAGCAAGAGAACCGAGGGAATGATGGCGGCGCAGGAGGCTGCCAGAGCGGCGGTACGGCGGCGCGGCGTCAGGTTTTGCATGGAGCTAACATAACACGGGTTTAGGATAATTCTCTATGAGTTTGTTCTTTGCTGCTGGATCGCCAACTACCGAGATGTCCGACGCCGAGGTGCGGGCGGGTTTGTTTGAAGCTCTAACCAAATTAGGCGAGCGCAAGCGCGTTCTTGCCGTGCCGCCCGATTTTACGCGCATGCACTCGCAGAGCGGCTTGCTGACGGAGATGGCGTGGGACTTCTACGGCGACCACCTGGTCGACGTGCTGCCCGCGCTGGGGACGCACAAAGCTATGACCGACCACGAAATTTCGACCATGTTCGGAGCCACGCCGCGCGAGCTCTTTCGCGTACACGACTGGCGCAACGATATCGTGACGCTGGGTGAAGTGCCGGGCGAGTTCATGCTCGAAGTCAGCGAGGGCAAGCTCGATTATTCCTGGCCGGCGCAGGTCAACAAGCTGCTCCGCGACGGCGGCCACGATCTGATCCTGTCGATCGGGCAGGTGGTTCCGCATGAAGTCGTGGGCATGGCGAACGGCTCGAAGAACATCTTCGTCGGCACCGGCGGCGTGATGGGAATTCATCGCTCGCACTTTCTGGGCGCGGTGTATGGCATGGAGCGCATGATGGGCCGCGCGGACACCCCGGTGCGGCGCGTGCTGAACTATGCGAGCGAGCACTTCGGCAAGTCACTGCCGCAGATCGTGTATGTGCAGACGGTCGTCAACAAGAATGCCGCGGGCCGGCTGGTGATGCGCGGCATGTATATCGGCGATGACCGCGAGTGCTTTGAACTGGCGGCGGCGCTGAGCCTGAAGTGCAACTTCCTGATGATGGATCGCGAGATTCACAAGGCGGTCGTCTTCCTCGATCCGCATGAGTTTCGCTCGACCTGGCTGGGCAACAAGAGCGTCTATCGCACCCGCATGGCGCTGGCGGACGACGCCGAGCTGATCGTGCTGGCGCCCGGCGTGCATGAGTTCGGCGAGGATGCGGCGATCGATGTGCTGATCCGCAAATACGGCTACTGCGGCACGCCGGCGACGCTGCAGTATGTCAAGGAAGACGCACAGCTGGCGGCGAATCTGAGCGCGGCGGCGCACCTGATTCATGGCTCGAGCGAAGGCCGGTTTACGATTCGCTACTGTCCGGGCCACCTCACCCGGCAGGAGATCGAAAGCGTGCACTTTGCCTATGGCGATCTGGCGGCGTACACGGCGAAATACGATCCGGCGAAGCTGGTGGACGGGTGGAATGTGGTCGATGGTGAAGAAATTTTCTTCATCTCCAATCCGGGGCTGGGGCTTTGGGCTTATGAGGGACGGTTCAAGGACTAAATAACAGGAGACTCTTCTTATTAGCGCGTTTTCCTTAGCGCTTTCCGTTATTGAAGCCTCGCAGTTATCGTGCTTGTCATTCCCGGAGGGAATCTGCGTTTCGGATGTCGCTATCCTTGAAGGCACCGTTTTCTTATAAATGTAGCCGTCGCCCGAGACGCGGATTCCCTCCGGGAATGACAAACCAAGAGGACCGAGCTGATGAGTGCCATCACAGCGAGTAGAGCGTTTCGAACCGCCATAACGATCAATTGATCGGTTACATCCCCGTCCCAAACGATGATGCCGCTTGAGATGGGGCACCCGGGCTTTTAAGGATTGCGTGGGAGCGGATTTGGCCTGATAGTGAAAGGACTCCTCTTGTTTTGCTTCGAAAGGAATTTCATGCGCGTTCTGCATCTTCTCGCTGTCGGCTGTATCTCTCTTCTGGGTCTTAGTGTGGCCGCGCAGGTGCCGACACCTGAGTCGGTGCTGGGCCACAAGATCGGCGACGACTTCTACCTCGCCACGTATGAAGACGCGGTGAAGTACTTCCATGCGGCGGCCGCGGCGTCGGACCGCATGAAGATGTTTTCGATCGGCAAGTCGACGCAGGGGCGCGAGTTTGAGGTGGGCGTCATCTCCTCGCCGAAGAACCTGGCGCGGCTGGAGGAGTTCAAGAAGGATGGCCGGCAACTCGCGACTGCGGAAACGCTGAACGGCGCGCTGCTGGGCGAAGCGCAGGCGCTTAAACTGGCGCACGATACGCCGGCGATCGTGCACATCGACGGCGGGCTGCACTCTTCGGAGGTTGCGGGCGGACAGCACTCGGTGGCGCTGGCGTACAAGCTGCTCTCGGCGAAGAACGACCCGGAGATCGATGCGATTCTGGACAACGACATCCTCATCCTGTGGCCGACGCTGAATCCCGACGGCCAGGACATGATCGTGAACTGGTACCGGCAGAATGTGGGCACGCGCTTCGAGGTCGCTCCGCTGCCGTGGCTGTACCAGGAGTACGTCGGCCACGATAACAATCGCGACGGCTTTATGCTGAACATGAAGGAAGAGCAGGTGGTCGTAAAGGCCGAGCTGGAGTACAGCCCGGTGATCTTCTACTGCCAGCACCAGACCGCCCCGTTTCCCGCACGCATCTGGATTCCGCCGTTCGCCGATCCGATCTCGAGCAACGTGAGCCCGTATGTGCGCAGCTGGCTGAACCTGATCGGCACCAACATGGCGGCGTATCTGGACGCGCACCACATGCCGGGCGCGATCCACGAGACGCAGTTCGACAACTGGTATGCGGGCTTTACCGATTGGGCCGGCGTCTTCCGCGGCGAGATCTCGTTCTTCACCGAGACCGCGCTCTATCGCTATGCGACGCCGCGTTTCTACACGGTGGACGAGTTCCCGCCGGCCTATCGCGACCTGCGTCCGGGCGCGATGTACACCACGCCGTGGCAGGGCGGCTGGTGGCGGCTGAAGGATGCCGTGGACACGATGGTGACGGCATCGATGTCGGTGCTGGACATCGCGGCCAAGAATCGCGAGGCGCTGAACTACAACCGCTATCAGACGGCGTTCGAGAACATCAAGCGCACTGAGCCGCCGTTCGCCTACGTGATTCCGTCGAAGCAGGCGGACGTTCCCACGGCCGGCATTCTGGCTTCCAAGATGATCGAGAACGGCCTGGATGTGTATGAGTCCAAGGCCGGTTTCCATGCCAACGGCGTCGAATATCCTGCGGGCTCGTGGGTCATCCCGATGGATCAGCCGTTCTCGCCGATGGCGAAGGAGCTGATGGAGCGCCAGGTGTATCCCGCCTCGGCGACCAGCGAGACGGCGTCGGGAGCGCATCAGCCGTATGACATCACGGGCTGGACGCTTCCGCTGCAGATGGGCGTCACTGTAGACGCTGTGACGGATCCGATGACTGCGGAAGAACGCGGCAAGCTGACGAAGATCTCCGCGATCAAGCTGCCGGCGGCGGACGTGAGCGGCGAGGGCACACACTTCGCGGTGAGCCACAAGCCGAATGCCGCGTTCAAGCTGGTGAATGCGGTGCTCGCCAAGGGCGGAACGGTGGAGATGTCCACCGATCCGGTGAAGACGCCCGAAGGCATGGAGCGCGGCGCGTTCGTCATCGGCGGCGTCAGCCGCGGCGATGTGGACGGCATGGCGAAGAAGTATGGCGTTGGCGCGGTCGGGCTGAGCGGGCCGAGCGATCCGGGCAAGGGAATCGCGCTGAAGAAGGCGCGCGTAGGCCTGTACCGGCCGTGGACTGCGTCGATCGACGAGGGCTGGACGCGCTGGGTGCTGGAAAACTTCGACTATGAGCCGAAGAGTATCTACAACGCGGATATGCGCTCGGCCAACCTGCGCAGCCGCTACGACGTCATCATCATTCCCGATATGAACGGCCGGCAGATGATGAACGGCTTTGGCGAGGGCATCGTTCCCGGCCAGTACGCGGGCGGCATCGAGCGCAGCGGGCTGGCCAATCTGCAGGAGTTCGTGGCGCAGGGAGGTACGCTGGTGGCGTTCAACCAGGCGGCCGCGGGGCTGATTCCGCTGATGTCGCTGCCGGTTAGGAATGTATTGGAAGGCGTGCCGGGCGACAAGTTCTTCTGCGCCGGCGCGCTGCTGCGGATCCAGGTGACGCATCCGGAGCTGCCGGTGAACTTCAGCGTGCCGTCGTCGCCCGTGGTGATGTTTGAGCGCGGGCCGGCGTTCGAGACGCTGCCGGGCTTCAAGGGCGCGATCCTCGCGAAGTATCCGAAGGAAGAGGATTCGCTGGAGAGCGGCATGATTCTGCACCAGGAGATGCTGCGCGATAAGGCCGCCGCGCTCGAGGTGTCGTTCGGTCGCGGACACATTCTGCTCTACGGCTTTAAGCCGCAGCATCGCGGCCAGGCGCATGGGACGTATCGCTATCTGTTCAACACGCTGTATCAGTACGACGAGGCGGCGATGCCGAACGATCCGATTACAGGCGGAAGCACGCCGGGTGCTGCTCCGGCAGCCGCGCCCGCTGCCGGCGCCGGTGCCGGACGACGCACCGGCGGTGGCGCAGGCGGAAACCGATAGGTCTTTCCTTTGTTGTCGTGTTCTTCGTGTCATCTTCTTTGTTGTCATCCCGAAGGGATCTGCTTTTCTATTCGTCTGTAGCACTGCGGGGAGAAAAGGCAGATCTCGTCGCTGCGCCGCAGGATGACAAACAGCGGGTGAAGTCGGTATGCTTGGGAGCGGTGAAGTGGTAAGACCATTGGTGTTCGCGGATAGCGGCCTGGGTGAGACGGAGAGATTGAAATGAGCGATGCATTGGAACTTCCACGGTTTTCGGTCGGCGTTGGCGATCGTTTTGCGCACCAGGCAAAGGCGCAGTTGCAGGCCTGCATTATGGCGGCGGATGCCGGCGTCGAGGTCGTGCCGGTTTGGAACAAATCGAATCGCGAGCACATGATTATCGGCTCGGAGCCGATCCAGACGCGCGCCGCAGCCGATGCCGCGGTAAAGGAACTAGGCTGGACCAAGCCGTACTTCCTCGACGCCGACCACATCAATCTGAAAACAGTGCAACGCTTTCTCGATCCGTGCGACTTCTTCACGCTCGACGTGGCCGACCTGATCGGGCAGCCGGCCGAGCCGGAGGATGTTGCGGAGTTCGTGAAGGCGCATCCGGAGTTAGTTGGTGAGGTCGTGATCCCGAAGATCGATGAGCCGTTCAAGACGGATCGCGCCCTCGTCGAGGGTGTCGCGAACAAGTTCCTCGCGGCGGTCAAGCACGCCGGCGAGATCTATCGGCGGCTGCTCGAATACAAGGGCGCGGGCCGCTTTGTGCCCGAGGTCTCGATGGACGAGACCGACTATCCGCAGACGCCGGTGGAACTGCTCATCATCCTGGCGATGATCGCGGATGAAGGCATTCCCATCCAGACCATCGCGCCGAAGTTTACCGGGCGCTTCAACAAGGGCGTCGATTACGTAGGCGATCTGCCGCAGTTTACAAAAGAATTCAACGAGGATCTCGCCGCGATTGCGTTTGCGATCAAGACCTACGGGCTGCCGAAGAACCTGAAGCTGAGCGTACACTCGGGTTCGGATAAGTTTTCCATCTACAAGGCGATTCACGATGCTGTGACGGCGTTCGGCGCGGGCGTCCACCTGAAGACGGCTGGCACGACCTGGCTCGAAGAGATTATCGGCCTGGCCGAGGCGGGAGGCACGGGGCTTGAGATCGCGAAGGAAGTTTATGCGGAGGCGTTCGCTCATGCCGAGGAACTGTGCGCGCCGTATGCGACCGTGATCAACATTGACCCCTCCGCGCTGCCCTCGCCGGACGAGGTAAACGGCTGGACGAGCGAGCAGTTTACGAGCGCGCTGCGTCACGACCAGAGCAACGCGGCCTATAACCAGAGCTTTCGTCAGCTGCTGCATGTGGGCTTCAAGGTCGCGGCGAAGATGGGGCCGAAGTACCTGGAGGCGCTCGAAGCCAACGAGGAAGTAGTCGCGAAGAATGTGACGACGAACCTGTTCGAGAGGCACATCAAGCCGGTCTTTCTGGGGCTGTAGATGATCGTCGTACTGATGGGTGTGAGCGGTTCGGGCAAGACCACGATCGGGACGCTGCTCTCCGAGCGGACCGGCGCGGTCTTCGCCGATGCCGACGACTATCATCCGGCGGCCAACAAGCAGAAGATGGCTGCAGGGAACTCGCTGGACGACGACGATCGTCAACCCTGGCTTGAGACGCTGAATCGGCTGATGCGGGGCTGGTTTCATGAGGGCAGGAGCGGGGTGCTGGCGTGCTCCGCGCTTAAGGCGAAGTATCGCCATACCTTGTCCGCTGGGATGCCGGAGGGCACGCTAAATTTCGTGCTGCTGGATGGCTCGCCTGAGATGATTGCGGCTCGTCTGGCAACGCGCAGGCACGAGTATATGAACCCCAACCTGCTGGCGAGCCAGTTCAAGACGTTGGAACCGCCGGCAGAGGGTGAGGCTCTGCGTGTGGTAAACGACCGCCAGCCAGGTGAGATCGTCGATGAGATTCTTGCGCACATACAGGTCGGCAAGGCATAGGATAGGTTGGTTAGTTCGGAGTACAAACAAGTCGAAGATCGGGAGATGGAATGGGACATTCGCTGTTTGATTTGACGGGCAAAGTTGCTGTGGTAGTGGGTGGAACATCGGGCATCGGGCTTGCAATGGCGATCGGGCTGGCCGAGGCGGGCGCGGATGTGGTCGCGACCTCCCGGCGTCAGGAGCAGGTGGACGAGGCTGCGGCGAAGATCGAAGCGGTCGGGCGCAAGGCGCTGAAGATCACCTCGGACGTGGGAAATCGCGAGAGCCTGCAGACGCTGCTCGACGAGGCGCTGAATGCCTGGGGCAAGGTCGATATCCTGGTCAACTGCGCGGGCAAGATCAAGCGCGAGCCTACGCTGACGGTGAGCGAAGAGACCTGGGATGACATCATGAACACCAACGTGACGGGCACGCTGCGCGCCTGCCAGATCTTCGGCAGGCACATGCTGGAGCGCGGGTCGGGCAAGATCATCAACATCGCCAGCCTGAATACTTTTGTGAGCCTGAAGGAAGTGACCGCGTACGCATGCTCGAAGGCCGCGGTCGGCGCGCTGACGAAGTCGCTGGCGGTGGAGTGGAGCTCGCAGGGCGTGACGGTGAATGCGATCGCACCGGGCGTGTTTCGCACGGCGCTGAACCAAAAGCTGCTCGACGAGAGCGACCGCGGCAAGGAACTGCGCATGCGTACGCCGATGGCACGTTTCGGCAAAACGGAAGAGCTGGTTGGGTCGGCGATCTTCCTGGCGAGCGAGGCTTCGAACTTCGTTACGGGGGAGATTCTGGTGGTGGATGGCGGATTCCTGGCGAGCGGCGTGAACCAGTAAGTGAAGTAGTTTCAGATCTCAGTAAAAAAGGCGGGGCCTTAGCGGCTCCGCTTTTCATTAGAAGTAGAGTCGACGATCGTCGACTAGATACAGGTCGATGAAGGTTCGAAAAGAATTTGCGACGCGGTGATACTTCGGAGCGCCCACGAAGACCACCTCTCGAATATCTTCATGGCCGGATATGCGAATGGCGTAAGCGTGGCTCCGTATCATGAAATCGCAAAAGATCAGGCAGCCTGCTTCGCGAAGGGCAGTTTTGCCGCCATATAGAAGACCCCAATCTCCGTCAGCCCATGATTCGAGCCTGTCTACTGTATAGAACTCGAATAGCTGATCATCGGTATCGTAGGGCTTCATCCCGCCGGCCTGAAGAAGATACTCTCTAAATTCTGGCGGAAATCGAATACCATGTTTGCGCTCGGCAGCCTCGACCTCAGCTTCCGAAGCAGGCAGGAATTGCACCCCTTGTTTCTGCCAGAACTGGATGAGGTCGGGATACATGGTTATTGCTCTTTGTAGTTACGCATCAGGCCGCCATCGACGACGTACGTCGAGCCCGTAATGTAAGCGGCCTCATCCGACGCCAGAAACGCGACCAACGACGACACATCTTCCGGCGTGCCCATGCGGCCGAGCGGGATGTTGTTCAGCAGCGCGGCCAGTTCCTTCGGATTGTTCAGCAGCTTGGTGTTGATGGGCGTGGCAATGGCGCCCGGCGCGACGTTGTTCACCGTGATGTTCGCCGGCCCGAGTTCCATCGCCAGATCCCGCATCAGCATGCGCATGCCGCCTTTGGCCGCGCAGTAGCTGGCGAAGTTGGGAAAGACCATGTCTTCGTGCACGCTCGAAATGTTGATGACGCGTCCAGGCTTCTTGGCGTCGAGCAGCTTCTGCACGAAGCGCTGCGTCAGGAAGAATGCGCCCTTCAGGTTGGTGTTCATGACGAGGTCGTAGTCGGCCTCGGTGACGTTCTGGAATGGCGCGTTGCGCTCGACGCCGGCGTTGTTGACGAGGATGTCGCATCCGCCAAGCTGCGCCCAGGCCTGCTCGACGAGGTTCTGGACATCGGCCAGTTGCGAGACGTCGGCATGCAGCGTGATGGCCTTGCCGCCGGCCGCTTCGATCTTCGCTTTGGTTTCATCCGCCGCGTCGGGATGCGTGAGGAAGTCGACGACGACGGCCGCGCCTTCCGAGCCGAGACGGATGGCGATGGACTGCCCGATGCCGGAGGATGAACCGGTGACGATTGCGACTTTGCCTGCGAAACGCGCTGCCATGGAGGCTCCTTGTGGTCAAAAAGATAGATGCGAAGATTGCAGCTCGATGCGCTGCTTCAGTGCGAATTTCTTTCCGCCACCGTGCAGACGCTGCCGCGGCGAGCGCGAAAAAATGCTGTCAGCATGGCGCCGCATTCCTCGGCCAGGATGCCGGAGGAGACCTCGACGCGATGGTTCAGTTGCGGATGGTTGAGGACCGAAAGCACCGAGCCACAGGCGCCCGCTTTGGGATCGGCGGCGGCGTAGACGAGGCGGCGGATGCGCGCGTGCAGGATCGCGCCGGCGCACATCGCACACGGCTCGAGGGTGGAGTAGAGGGTGCATTCTTCGAGGCGGTAGTTGCCGAGCGCGACGCCGGCAGCGCGAAGAGCGACAATCTCGGCGTGCGCGGTAGGGTCGGAGTCCGCGATGACCCGGTTGCGGCCGGGGGCAATGATTTCGTCATTAAGCACGACGACGGCGCCGACAGGGACTTCGCCCGCAGCCTGGGCGGCGATGGCGGCGGCGATGGCGACGCGGATACCTTCCAGGTCATTCATGGAAAAAGCGAGCCTGCCTGTAAAGATTGAAGTTGATGACTGGCTTGTGGCTTCGGCTTCTAAGGTCAGCCAGCCTGAAATCTGTCGTGATCACGGTTATGTCCGACGAGAGATCGGCAAGCGCACAATCGGTAAGACCCAGCTCCGTAAACTCATTCCGCGTGGCAAGGCCGATGGCGGCGCGGAAGTGCTCCTCTGTTTTTAGCGAAAATTGAGCAAATGCTTTGAGGAGAGACTCGCCGAGCGGACCTTTCATATGACGCGCATGATTGCTGACCTCAGTCAGCACGTGCGGAGTCGTCACCACTGAGTGGAAGGTAAGCACAAGTTCGTCGAGAAGCTCAAAATCATCCTTCTGGAACATTGCCAAGTGCTTGAGTCTGGCGATGATCAATGTATCGGCGCGACCAGCGAGCCAGAGTAGCAGCGGGCTGCTGTCCAGAGCCGCTATCCGAGTTGGGACTGGAACTCTCAAAGGTCTGGATTCTTGATTCCGAATGGGAATCCGTCTTCCGCTCGAAGTTTCACTGTTCTATAGATTTTGGCAGTCCCTGGCCGATAGGAAAAAGTGACTAACCAAAATTTCATGTCTTCGGTCAGTTCAACCCCCTCCAGGCTTACGCCGGTTTCAGAAGTTTCACGGTCGAAGACATCCAGCAGGAATTTCCGGGATTGCGTGACTGCTTCCTGAAGCTGGACCATATGTTCTCCTCTCACTCATTATGACTTATGCCGGTTCCTGCTGGCTCAGGCAGTGCAGCGTCCCTAACCCCCACACCAGATCAACCGCATGAATGCCCACCACTTCGCGATCCGGGAAGCAGCTCGCGATGATGTTCAGAGCGTGGCGGTCGTTGGGATCGTTGAAGGTTGGCACCAGCACCAGTGAGTTGGCGATGTAGAAGTTGGCATAGCTTGCGGGCAGGCGCTGGCTCTCGAAGAAGACCGGCGACGGCATGGGCAGCTGGACGATCTCGAAGCGTTCGCCACGCAAGTTGCGCGCGGCATGCAGGCGAGCGAGATTCTCGGCGAGCGGCAGATGGTTTTCGTCGGAGGTATTGGGCTCGACGGCGGTGAGGATGCGGTTGGGCGCGACGAAGCGCGTGATGTCGTCGACGTGGCCGTGAGTGTCGTCGCCGGCGCAGCCTCGGTGCAGCCAGAGAGTCTGCTGGATGCCGAGATGTTCGCGGAACGCCCACTCGAGCTGCTCGCGCGAGACGCCCGGGTTGCGCTGCTGCACCTCGCTTAGCAGGCACTCTTCCGTAGTGATGAGGATTCCCTGGCCGTTCACGTCTATCGAGCCGCCTTCCAGGACCAGGCGGCGATCGTCGATGACGGGGCGTATGTCGTCCATGCCATAGTGCCGCGCGACGTGCTGCGGCACCTGATCGTCGCGGCGCCAGTTGTCGTACTTGGCCCATGCGTTGAAGTGCCAGTTGGTCAGCGAGAGTACGTCGTCGGCATCCTTGGTGAAGATGGGGCCGGAGTCGCGCAGCCACACGCGGTCGGTGGGCCATTGATGAAAGTGCAGCCGGGCCATGTTGGCGCCGCTGCGCTTCAGCATGGCGCCGGCGCGGCGCTCGGCAGGCTCATTGTTCACCAGCACATGCACGTCTTCGACGCGCGAGAGATGGCGGACGATCTCCGCGTAGACCCACGGGATGGGCTGGAATTTGGCGGGCCAGTCTTCGGGATTGTGAGGCCAGGCGATCCAGGTGGCGGCGTGGGGCTCCCACTCGGCGGGCATGCGGTAGGGAGGGTGGGGCTGCGAGGACATGATGACTATTTTCGCAGAAATGCAGACCCTCAGAAGGCAATGCTCTGGCGGCACAGCCCTTGCTGGAAGAAGCGCAGGTAGCGCTTGGCCTCCGTCGCAGCCGAGGTCAACTGTGGCAGAGCGCGATGGTAGTCCACCAGGCCGTCAGGTTTTTGCGTGAGCTGGGCGGTATCCGTGAAGCTCATGGCCCATTCGCCGAACTCCCGGCGCTGTAGTTCCTGACGAACCAGCACCTTGTTCTCCGTGTGGCGCGGATCGCGCTCGATCGAGGAGAAAATCCGTTCGACGTTCGACTCCGGCCCTTCGAGCACCTGCAGGAATGAGCCATTGTGGTATAGCAGGATGCCCGTAACATCGTAGAAGCGGTTGCGAGCTCGCGCCTTATCCAGCAACACAGTGAGGGCATTGGAGGAGAACGGACGCGTGGCGGCAGAGGCGTAGACGAGTTGGATCATAAGACACCTATCGTCACCGCCCAGCCGCAACTTGAGAGTTTCTGTCGGAATCCGTATTATTTCGGAACGTTGGAGGTGTCGGCTGGTTTACCGGGGTTGAATGTAGCGGCGAGTTGCGGGGTGGAGAGCAGCTCGCCGGGCTTGATGTCGGTGGCCTTGGCGGTTTCGACCGCGAAGACATAGCTCGGGCCGAACATGTTGCTGGTGAAGATGACCAGCGATTTATCCGGCGAGAAACGAACGTTCGGCTCGAGCTTGTAGTTGTGCTGGGCCATGTTGACAAGGCGCTCGGAGTGGAAGACGCCGGGCTGGAAGAAGTCCGGCTCGTTGAGCGCGCCGTCGGTTTTGATCATCTGCGGATGGAAGAGCTCGATCCATTCGCCGTCGGGAGCTTTCGCCACCTGGCCAGGATCGCCGCCGTCGCCGGTGAAGACGTCGAGGTCTTTGGTGAGGTTGAAGTGGATACTCCACTCGTTGCGGTCCATGTGGAAGGCGGTGCGCTTGCCGGTGGCGAGGTCGTAGCCGGCGAGGTAGAAGTCCTGGCCCTTGATGGGTTGCCAGTCGTACCAGATGGTTTCGCCGTCGAGTCCCCAGAACTCGTGCCCGGCGATCTCCATGGCGATGCTGCGCTTGTGGATGAGCGTGTTGTGGGTGCCATCGGTGTGGATCATCCAGATGCGATCGACCTTCTGCCACGGTCCTTCGTGGCAGTACATCAGCAGCTGCGGGTCTGTGGGCGAGAAGAGCAGGTGGTTGACCCAATCGGTCGAATGAAGCAAGACGGTGAGCTTGCCGGTCTGAAGGTTGATGGTGTTGAGGGTGAGGGGAGTGCGCGCGGCGAGGCGCTGCTCCATCATCTCGCCCTTGTTGGCGGGCTGGACCAGCGGGCCGGCCATGCCGGGAGGGTTGACGCGGTTGGCGCCGTAATCGACTGCGTCCTGCTTGTCGTTGATGGTGCCGGCGCCCAGCGTCTCGTCGGCGTTGATGGTCGCCACGCCCATGCCCCTGGGCAGATCGGTCAGTTTTGTGATGGCGCCGGTGTAGACATCGGCCTTGTAGATTGCGGTGACGTGGGTGGCAGGGTCGGCCTGGGTGTAGAAGACGGAGTTGGTCTTGCGCCCGGCGATGATGGCGTGCACTCCACCGCCTCGTCCGGATGTTCCTTCGGACGGAGGATTCGGCACGATCAGACGCGTCTTGCGCGTGGCCAGATCCATGGCGTGGATGCCGTCGGGCGCGGTGTAGATCATGGTCTTCAGGTCGGGCGTGTAGGCGTTCACGTTGAAGTAGAAGCCGGTGGAGGTGGGCTCGTCGGTGAGGCGGATGACGCGATGACCGGTGTCTTTGTCGACCC
>CAXTMK010000074.1:0-23053 GCA_964245315.1 uncultured Acidobacteriaceae bacterium
CTTCAACACCATCCCGCTGCAGCAGATGGAGTCGATGAACTACGCCGCGGCCTGGCGAGCTTCCATCGACCCAACCAAGCCCACACCCTCCGCGGACCTGAAGCGGCCCGCGGGTTTCCTGCCGCCTCCGCCCACCGTGCAGCCGCACAAGGAGTCGAACGAGACCACCCACTTCTCCGTCGTCGACTCGGCCGGCGACGCGGTCTCCATGACCTACACGCTCAACGGCTACTACGGCTGCGGCGCGACGGCCGAAGGACTGGGCTTCGTGCTGAACAACGAGATGGACGATTTTTCCTCGAAACCCGGCGCGATGAACATGTTCCACCTGATCCAGGGTCCGGCCAACGCCATCGGCCCCGGCCATCGCCCGCTCTCGTCGATGACCCCGACGATCGTCACCACGCACGGCGGCTTCTTTCATCACGCGAAGCTGGCGCTCGTCGTCGGCTCACCGGGCGGCTCGACGATTCCGACGACGGTCACGAACGACATCATCAGCGCGCTCGGCAACGGGCTCACGGTGCAGCAGGCCTCCGACGCGCCGCGCTTCCACCATCAATACCTGCCCGACGAGTTGCAGTTCGAAAAGGCCTTCCCGCACGCGGCAGTCGACGCCATGCAGGCCATGGGCTACAAGACGACGCAGACCAACGAAGCCGACACCAGGACCGCCGGCGTGTGGGGTGGCAGCGAGTTGATCCGCATCGACATCAGGACGGGCGAGTTGCAGGGCGCCAACGACCCGCGCTATCCGCAGGGCAAGGTGGCGTCTTACTGACATGATCCGCATCGGCACCGCCGGCTGGTCGATCCCGCGTTCGGCCGCCGCGCTTGCGCCGGGCGAGGGCAGCCATCTCGAACGCTACGCCCGAACCCTCGCCTGCGCGGAGATCAACTCCTCTTTCTACCGTCCGCCGATGACCTCGACCTGGCGCAAGTGGGCTGCGGCCGTTTCTGCCGACTTTCAATTGTCCGTCAAAGCACCCAGGGCCATCACGCACGAAGCGAAGTTGGTATGCACTCCCGAAGCGATCTGGACGTTTCGCGATGCTGCCCTGTTACTTGGCGACAGCCTTGGCCCGCTGTTGTTCCAACTCCCGCCAAAACTAGCCTTCGACGAGCGCATCGCCGAAGCATTCTTGATCCGTCTTCGCGGCGGTTATGAAGGCTTGGTAGCGCTTGAACCCAGACACGCCTCCTGGTTCACGCCGCAAGTCTCCGACCTTCTCACCCTCTACAAAATCGCCCGCGTAGCAGCCGATCCAGCGCGCGTTCCCGAGGCCGCGCAGCCCGGTGGATGGCGCGGTCTCACGTACTATCGGCTGCACGGTTCGCCGCGCATATATCACTCCGCCTATGACTCGGAGTATCTTGATCGCCTCGCCAACTTAGTTACTGAAGCCGCACAAACTTCCGAGGCCTGGATCATCTTCGACAACACTGCATCCGGCGCCGCCCTCCACAACGCCTTCGAGCTGCGAGACCGCCTGCGGCTCGCGGGAGCGATAGACTGAAAGAGATGACCGACTCCACCGTTTCCGCTCCCGTTGCCCCTCCCGTTGCCACAATCGCCACGCTCGCCGCCCACGAAGGCCAGACCGTCACCCTGCAGGGCTGGCTCTACAATCTGCGCGCCTCGGGCAAGCTGCTCTTCCCCATCTTCCGCGACGGCACCGGCACCATCCAGGGCATCGTGCCCAAGGCGGCGGTCAGTGAAGAACTCTTTGCAACGCTCAGGAACCTGACCCTCGAATCGTCGCTCAGAGTGACTGGCAAAGTACGGGCCGATGTGCGTGCGCCCTCCGGCTTCGAGCTTGACGTCGAAGCTCTCGAAGTGCTGCAGCGCGTGCCCGACGAGACGCCGTTCCCGATCACGCTGAAGGAGCACGGCGTCGATTTCCTGATGGAGCATCGCCACCTCTGGCTGCGCACCCCGCGCCAGTCGGCCATTCTGCGCGTTCGCGCCACCATCATGCGCGCCGCGGCGGAATATTTCGACGATAACGGCTTCATCCGCACCGATCCGCCCATCCTCACACCCAACGCGTGCGAGGGAACTTCAGAGCTCTTCGAGATGGATTACTTCGACGACGACAAGGCCTACCTGACGCAGTCCGGCCAGCTTTACGTCGAAGCGACCGCGCTCGCGTTGGGCAAGGTCTACAGCTTCGGTCCGACGTTTCGCGCGGAGAAATCGAAGACCCGCCGCCACCTCACCGAGTTCTGGATGGTCGAGCCGGAGATGGCCTACGCCGGACTGCCGGAGCTGCTCGAACTCTGCGAAAACTACCTCAGCTTCATCGTGGCGAAGGTGCTGGAAAAACATCGCGGCGACCTGAAGGTGATCGGTCGCGACACAGCGCCGCTCGAAAAGATACAGGCTCCATTCCCGCGCCTGAGCTACGACGAGGCCCACGCCATGCTCGTCGAAGCCCATGCTAAAGGCCTTATAGAGACGCTGCACAATGAGGGCGACGACTTCGGCTCACCCGACGAGACCTCCATCTCCTCCGAGTTCCCACGACCCGTGATGGTGAATCCCTACGCCGCCGCCATCAAGGCCTTCTACATGCAGCCCGACCCCGCCGACCCAACCAAAGCCCTCTGCGTCGACGTGCTCGCGCCCGAGGGTTACGGCGAGATCATAGGCGGCTCGCAGCGCGTAGACGACTATGACCTGCTCAAGAGCCGCATCGAAGAGCACGGCCTGCCGCTGGCCGCGTTCCAGTGGTATCTCGACCTGCGCCGGTACGGCAGCGTCCCGCACTGCGGGTTTGGGATGGGGATCGAGCGGGTCGTGGCTTGGATCTGCGGATTGGACCATGTGCGCGAGACGATCCCGTTTGCAAGGACGTTGAATCGAATTTACCCATAAGTGCGCGAGGGTTCTCGAAGCCTTTTTCCAGCGCAATCAGGCGATGCGGGAGTACACTCTTGCCATGACCCTGACGATCGACATCCCGGAGAAGATCGTGGAGCGAGCCAGGGAATTAGGGCCGTCCTGTTGGCACGCTTGTGTCGAAGACTTTGGACGCCCTCGAAACTGAGGAGGACCATCGCTGGCCTCCAATGATCAATGCCTCAAAGGCCCATCGCATACCCCAATTCTCCGGTCCGGAGAGATACACCAAAGCAGAACGCGAAGAGATCGCGGAAAGAGAAGCTCAGAGCGAGGCAAATTTAGCTCGATTTAGAGGCAGACCCGATCTGGCCCTGCAGGAACTGATGGACGCGGGCATCTGCCAACCCGACGGCCAACTAACGGAGCATTATCGCTAGGTGCATCGCCTGAGCGCACCCTCTACCCCGGCTCAGCCTTCGACTCACAAACCACATCCAGATCGCCGTCCTCAATCCCGCCTCCATCAAGGGCGTCTTCCGCGTACCGATGCCGACCTCGCTCCCGCCGCTTAGTTTCATCCAATCAAAAAGCGGATCGCCGCAACACAACGCATCCGCGCGTTTCGACAACCAAACTCAAGGCATGATCGCACGCAGAAATCCATGAGGTAGAACAATGAACTTCGCCAACACAAATGGAATCAGGTTTGCCGCCATCGCGGCAGCGTTCGCGCTCGGTTGCAGTGCAACCACATACGCGCAGGATGCAGGCAGCTCCATGACCGCCGACAAGACGTTCGCCATGCAGGCGGACGAAGGCAATTCGGCCGAGATCGCAGCCAGTCAGATGGCGTTGCGCAAGAGCAAGAACCCCGAAGTAAAGGCCTACGCTCAGCAGATGATTGCCGATCACAACAAGCTCCGCGCCGACATGAAGCCGCTCGCCGATCAGATGGGCGTGATGACGCCGCAACCCCTGAACGACACCCACAAGGCTGAATCCAAGCGTCTGATGGCCATGTCCGGCAAGGACTTCGACATGGAGTACATCAAGGCGATGGACATGGACCACCACAAAACTCTCGGCATGTTCCAGAACGAGGCGTCAACCACGATCAATGCCGATCTAAAGGCCGCCGTGCAGCAGGCAATTCCGGTGATCCAGCAGCATACCGACATGGCCGACCAGATGGCTCAAAAGATGAACATTCCCGTCGCAACCACCCCCAGCCACTAAGTACAGTGAGGGCGTCCTCGTAGACCGGCGGACGCCTTCATTCTCCCCGCTCAGCCTTCGGGATAATCTGCGCCCAGCGAAGTTTCTCTCCACGTATCGAAGTCATGCTTCAGTGCGTCCAGCTTCTTGTACCCCAGGTCCAGCGCGGGCTTGCCCAGAATAAGCCGCAACGGCGGATCGTTCGATTCGACAGCTTTGATGATGGCCTCGCAGCCGCGCACCGGATCGCCCTTCTGCTTGCCGCTGTTGGCGCGGCTCTGCCGCCTGCGCTCGCCGGCCGTTGGATCATAATCCGCAATCACGGTCTTCGACTCCATCAGCGGGCGTCCCGACCAGTCGGTGCGGAACGGTCCCGGCTCGACGATTAGCACCTTAATGCCCAGTGGCTTCGTCTCGATCGCCAGCGACTCCGACAAGCCTTCAACGGCGTACTTGGTTGCATGGTAGTAGCCGGTCGCGCCGAAGCTCACCAGGCCGCCTATGGACGAGACGTTCACGATCGTGCCGCTGCGGCGCTCCCGCATTCGCGGCAGCACGGCGTTCGTCATCGCGACAAGCCCGAAGAAGTTCGTCTCGAACATCGCGCGAACCTGCTCGTCTTCGCCCTCTTCGATGGCCGCCAGATACCCGTAGCCGGCATTGTTCACCAGCACGTCAATCTGGCCGAAACGCTCTTGCGCGGCTGCCACGGCCTCGTCGACCTGTGCCTTATCGGTCACGTCGAGCTTCAGTGCGAGCGCGGTTGCGTCATATCCCGCCACAATCTCGTCCAGCTGCTCCGGCTTGCGAGCCGTCGAAACGACTCGATTACCCCGCGCCAGCAGCAGTGTCGCCAATTCCTTGCCAAAGCCCGTCGAGCACCCGGTGATGAACCATACTGCCTCTTGCTGCACATCCATGAAGTTTCTCCTCTTCCGCCATTCGATGCCAGCGAGGCCGAGTCCGACTCCCTATGACGCGGCCGAAGCACACTGTTACGCTGAATTCATGTCACTCGTCATCGCCGCCATCCGCACCGGCCACGACCCCGTCGGCAAGCTGCCCGAAGCCGCCTTCCACTGCCAGCTCGACACCCAGCTTGCCTGTCCAAAGTGCAGCGCCACGTACAACCTCATCGTCGACTATGCCGCTTCGGTCGGCCGTCACTTCGAGGAAGAATCCCGCCGCCCGATCATGATGCTGCGCAAAGCCATCATGCTCGGTCACGGCAACGGTCACCGCATCGCGCACTTCGAAACCGCCGGCGTGGTCGTCACCAGCTTTTCCGATCCAAAAGCCGAAGCCAGTGCAAAGCCGGATTCCTCCGCCACTCGCCCGCCACAGAACCGCGCAAATCGCATAGTCTGAGAGGTGATATGGCGAAAAAAAAGTTACGTGTCGGCGTGGTCTTCGGCGGGCGCTCGGGCGAGCATGAGGTGTCGCTGCTCTCCGCGGCCTCTATCCTCCAGGCAATCGACCGCAGGAAGTATGACGTAATCCCCATCGGCATCTCCCGGCAGGGCCAGTGGCTGATGGATGGCGAAGCCGACCATCTGCTGCTCGGCAAAACCGCGCCCACGCTGCCCTCGCCTGACGAAGCCGACGAGGAGTTTGCCACCGCCGCCGCGGTCCTGCGCTCGGGCGAGCCGCTGCACATCCCGCCGCCCTACCATCCCACCAAACCGCAGACGCTCGACCTGCAGGCCTCAGCCGACCTCGCCGAACCCGCCAGTCCATTCTCGCGCTCGCTCGACGTCATCTTTCCCGTTCTGCATGGTACGTTCGGCGAAGACGGAACGATCCAGGGCCTGCTCGAACTTGCCGACATGGCCTACGTCGGCTCCGGCGTGCTCGGCTCCGCCGCCGGCATGGATAAAGATGCGATGAAGCGACTCTTTGCCGCCGCCGGCCTGCCGCAGACACCGCATCGCACCTTCCTGCGCAGCGAATGGCGCTCCGACCCGGCAGTTTGCCGCCGCGCCATCGAGAAAGCCCTCGCCTATCCGCTCTTCGTCAAGCCCGCGAACCTCGGCTCCTCGGTCGGCATATCGAAGGTCCACGCCCGCACTGAGCTGGACGCTGCTATGGATTTAGCCGCGAAGTTCGACCGCAAGATCGTCGTCGAGCAGGGCGTCGGCGGACCCGGCGTCAAGCCGCGCGAGCTGGAAGTGGCCGTGCTCGGCAACGACGCGCCCGAGGCCTCCATCGTCGGCGAAATCGTCCCTGCCAGGGAGTTCTACGACTATGAGGCCAAGTACCAGCTCAAAGGGCCCGACGAGAGCCGCGCCATCATCCCCGCCAGACTGACGGCGAAGCAATCCAAACAGATCCGCGCCATGGCGATCGAAGCCTTCCGCGCCTGCGACTGCTCCGGCCTCGCCCGCGTCGACTTCCTGATGGCCCCTGCGACCAAACAAAACAAGCAGCCGGCCATCTATCTGAACGAGATCAACACCATGCCCGGTTTCACGTCGATTTCCATGTATCCCAAGCTCTGGCAGGCCTCCGGCATCAGCTACAAAGAACTCATCGATCGCCTCATCGTCCTGGCTCGCCAGCGCCACGCCGAGAAGCTCGAAACTGCCTTCAACCTCGGATAACCTCTCGCATTCTTCCCGAATCGAAGGTGGTATAGAAAAAGCACGCCGTACCTGCAAAATTCAGTGGTATAGTCTGCACGCGGGACAGTAAATTTCTGCTGTAAGCCTTTCACGCGACAGAGGACCACAGTGGACCGCACTCACCTCCCGGATATATTTTCGCTCGCGGTCTTCATTGTCGGCTTCCGTCCGTTAGCCCGCCGCGTTGGACCGCACGCGAACCTCTGGTTTCTGGGGTGGGGGTTTCTGCTGCTGAACCACGCCGCCATGCTCTTCGATTCGGCGAAACCTCTCTTCCACAACATCATCTCCCTCACTGCGCTGCTCTCGCTCGATCTCTGCGGCCTGGCCTTCCTGCGCGTCACCGCCAACGTCCCCACCAGGCGCATCAGCCTGATTCTGATGGCCGAACTCGCCCTGCCCATCCTGCTGCAGTCGACGCTCTTCATCCTGCGACCGGGAGCCCACGCCGCGCAGTGCGCCATCTGTCTCCTGTTCTTCGCGCCTGCGCTGCATCTCTGGATGAAGAAGCGCGCCCGCACCCAACCCATGATCCTCGTCACGGCGGCTTTCGCCTGCATGGGTCTGGCGATGGCGCCAGTCGCGCTGAACAACACCGGACTTGCCGTGCGCCTCAGCCTCATGCTGATGTTCTGCAGCGCCGCGTACCTGTTCTTCATCTCGGCCGCCCGCCAGACGCGTGGAGTCGTCGCGGCCACGGCTGGCCTTATCGCCTGGGGACTTAGCTACCCATTCATCGCGCTGCTCGCGCACTTTGCGCCGCAGTTCTCGCTCGACCGCGCCCTGGTCGAGCTTCCGCAGTATCTCGTCGTCGCCGGCATCATGCTCACGCTGCTGGAGGAGCAGTTGGAGCGCACCGAGCGCATGGCCATGCACGACCCGCTGACCGACCTGCCCAACCGCCGCCTCTTCGAGGAGCGCCTGATCGCAACCATGGAAGAGGCCCGCCTGACCCGCACCACGGTCGCCTGCCTGGTCATCGACGTCGACAACTTCAAGACCATCAACGACACCCTGGGCCATAGCGCCGGCGACCAGTTGCTGCGCGCGCTCGCCGTTCGTCTCTCCTGGCACATGAGCCCCCGCGACATCCTCGCCCGCACCGGCGGCGATGAGTTCACGGCGTTGCTGGCCGGCGTCAACGACGAGCATCATCTCCGCTTCATCGCCAGCGCCATGATGTCGGCCGGCAGCGTGCCCATCGCTCTCGACGGCCAGGCAGTCGACGTGCGCATCAGCATCGGCATCGCCCTGTCGCCCGACCACGCCGACGACATCGACGGCCTGCGCCGCGCCGCCGACCAGGCGATGTACTCCGCGAAACGGAGAGGCGGCAGCATGCTGGCCTTTGCGGATGAAGACTAGATAGGGCAAGCCCGTTATCCCATATATGTTTGTCATCCCGTTAGGGATCTGCTTTTGTCCTTGTTTCTGCCTTTGCTCTTGCTTTTGCTCTGCCTTTGCTTCTGCTTCTGCTTTTGCTTTTTGCCTTTCGGGATTAGCGTGGGGCTTCAGCCCCACGGATGATGCTAACGATTTCCGGGGGCTTTAGCCCCGGGCCATTGTATTCTTCCACCCATGCCCTTAGCTCCGCAGGAAATCCGCACCTACTTCACCACAACCGTAACTGCATCCCGTCGCCGCTTATTCCAGGTCGAACGAAACGCACTCCTACTCATGGAAATCCTGAACGCCCAACGGACGCAGAAACGGGCGGAAATCCACGCCTTCGTCATCATGCCCGATCATGTTCACCTACTTCTGACTCCCGCATCGGACGTATCGTTGGAGAAAGCCATGCAATACATCAAGGGCGGATATTCATTTCAACTGAAAAGCAAAATGGATGTGTGGGAGAGAAGTTACGATAGCCGTCGGATTCAAGATAAAGCCGCATTCGACGCCTGTAGAACCTATATTCATCAGAATCCCGTCGAAGCGTTTAAGGTAACGCAGGCAGAACTATATCCGTATTCATCAGCGGCGCCGAATATTGTTACAGACCCTATCCCGAGCCATTTCCCTGGATAGGCCTCGCCCTCGCGATAGTGAGTCCGGGGCTAAAGCCCCTATAATGTAAGTGGCTCTATTCGTGGGGCTGAAGCCCCACGCTAATCCAAAAGACAAAGCGCGATTTCCGCAGTCTGTTAAGCCCCACGCCAATCCCGAAATGCGAAAGGCCTACGCTAAAGGGATGAACAATCTACCCCAGGAACAGCTTTTCCACCTCAAGCCAATTATTCACCCTCTTATATCCCGTCACATTCACATTATGGTGCGACCCATACAGGATTCCTTCGCCCTGAAACCGCCGCAACTGCCGCGGATTGTCGTCGATCAAATAATCCGCCCGCAAAATACTTTTATCTCCACAAAAAACGATATGCGATGCCGGAACAAATGGAAAATGCTGTGCAAGCCACTTATACTTCGCCGTAAATGAGGTAGGAACCTCCATAGCTGCCGACGCAATAAATACCTCATACTTCTCCTGCAGCGCCCGCATCACTCTTTGCGAGTCTGGCATTACGCCTAACACGGCGAAGAAATCTTCCGAACGCAGGTAAGCCTCGAGCGCCGCATGCCGATCCATCTGCACTACATCCCACAGCCACTTGCCTTCGAGGTCCGCGACCGTTACCTTCTCATCGAAGTCGCGGTTATACCGCCGCAGATGCTCCGCGACTGCATCCGCCATCACCTCGTCCATGTCCACCGCGATGCGCTTCATCGGCCTCCTCACAGTCCCCTCACAATGCGCGCCGCGATGCTCATCGAATCCGCCGGGTCCGCCGGTTTGCGCTGCGGAGAGTCGCGCGCCGGATCGTACCACAGCAGCCGACCGCAGCTCTCGCAGGTCATCATCTCCTCGTTGTCGCGATTGCGCAACTCGTTCCAGCGCTGCGGACGCACCAGCATCTGGCAGGCTGTACACTTCTGGTTCAGAGCCTCCGCCACGCCTGTGCCCCTGGCCTTCGCGATGCGATCGTAGGTCGAAAGCGCCGCCTCGCCCGCCGGTGTTGCGCCGATAGCAGCGCGCTGCGCCGTGCGCTTCGTCTCGATCTCCGCCAGCGCGGTCTTGTCCGCGGCGATCGTCGCGATTGCCCGCTCGCGTTCCTGCTTGTGCTTCGCCTCGGCCTCGGCGACAGCCTTGTCCGCAAGCAGCTTCTGCGAGTCAAGTTCCTCGCTGCGCTCCATGCTCTCAAGCTCCGCGTCTTCGAGCTTCGCGATCGCCGCCTGCGCGAACTGAATCTCATGCTCGAACGCCGTCACCTGCTTGGAATCAGTTGCGAGGTCGAGTTGCCTGCGCACCTTCGCGATCTTCGCCTGCTGGTCCTTCACGTCCGATTCCTGCCGCCGCCGCAGCGCCTCTTCCTTCGCGATCAGTTCGATCACCACGGCGCGCTGGCCGGCCGTTGCCTTAGCCCTGGCGTCCAGTTGCGCGACCAGCTTCGGCAGCGCCGTCATCTCGTCCCGCAGCCGTTTGGCTTCGAGGTCCATCTGCTGCAGTTCCATCAGCTTCTGAATATCCGGATGCATCGTGTCTGTGTCTCCCCGCAGACACGATGCTACAAGCAAGCAGACCCGAGCGGCTAGGGGACTTCAGGAATGCCCTTCAGTTGCAGACCGGGTTTACTGTAGATTGGAACGTCCGGGCCGCCGCCGTCGGCAATATCGCAAATGCCGGCTACCGCCAGGCCTACGACTCCGATAAGGGTTGCACCGAAGATAGCACCTGCGGAACCCGTTCTACCGAGGAAGACCGCGCCTGTGATGATGCCGCGGGCGACCGCCTCGCAGATAGCGCGGTCCCGATTGTCGTTTGAACCCGTACCTGCCGACAAGACAGCCGCAACGTCCTGCTCTCGGAATACGATTGGCCTGCGCCCGAAGCGGCGCGAACATGCGATGTGGTCCGCGTCGACCGAACAGACGGTACAAGCGAGTTTCCGATTAACGCTTGCGAGCGAGACGATCCTGACCTTGTCGCCGACCGCGAATCTTGTCACGGTCGTCCACTCGCTTTGCGAGGGATAAGATGGGGGCAGAACGACAACTTCCGAGTTCTGCGCGAGGGCGAACGATGTCCATAGAGTGCAGCCAGCGGCAAGGGCAAGAAACTTAGCGGTACGCATCATAGAACCTCCGAAGGCTCGCTTACACCTCAGAAGCTACGTGCCCGCCGGAAAGGCAAGCCGACCGTTTGTGGCAGTTTCTGCAGTGTCACAAACACTCCAATCCGCACAAAAGTGAATCGGCCTGCACTCCTGTTGAATCCAAAAGAACAAAGCATGGCGACCGCGACCCTCCCACTTTCAGACCACGGCACAGAACTACAGCGCGAAGCCGCCGAGCAGGCCGAGTTCGCACGCTCGGACGCCGCCTGGCAGCCTAAAGCGAACCGCTGGGCCATCGCTCTGACCGTCACCCTGGCAACGTTCATGGAGGTGCTCGACAGCTCCATCGCCAACGTTTCGCTGCCGCACATCGCGGGCTCGCTGGGCGCGTCGCAGGACGAAGCCACCTGGGTGCTGACCAGCTATCTCGTCGCCAACGCCGTGATCCTGCCGGCTTCGGCGTACCTGACGACGTTCATCGGACGCAAGAAGTTCTACATGATCTGCGTCGTCCTGTTCGGGGTCTCGTCGATGATGTGCGGGCTCGCGCCTTCGCTCGGCCTGCTGGTCTTCTTCCGCGTGTTGCAGGGTGCCGGCGGCGGAGGTCTCGCCCCGTCCGAACAGGCTATCCTCGCCGATACCTTTACCCCCGCGCAACGCGGCCAGGCATTCGCCCTCTACGGCCTCGCCGTGGTCGTTGCGCCGGCGATCGGGCCTACGCTGGGTGGGTACATTACGGATAACTTTAGCTGGCGCTGGATCTTCTTCATCAACGTCCCCATCGCGCTGCTGTCGCTCTTCCTCACCAACCGCCTGGTCGAAGACCCGCCGCACATTGCGCGCGAGGTGAAGGAATCGGCGAAATACGGACTGAAACTCGATCTCTTCGGCTTCGGTCTGCTGGCCAGCGGCTTCGGCTCGCTCGAGTTCATCCTGGATAAGGGCCAGGAAGACGACTGGTTCGGCTCGAACGTGATCGTGTTTTTCACGATGCTGTGTGTCGCCTCGTTGATTACGCTGATCGTCTGGGAGTTGTATCAGCTAAAGGTCGGAAATCGCCCAATCCTGAACCTGACACTCTTTAGGCGCAAGACATTCGCCATCCCATTCATCCTGATGTTTGTCCTGGGATTTTCGCTCTACGGCACCACAGTACTTATTCCGCAGATGGTCCAGACGCTCCTCGGCTACACCGCGGAACTGGCGGGACTGGTCATCTCACCCGGCGGGTTGTGTATCGTATTCATGATGCCGGTTGTGGGTATCCTGATCGGCAAACTCGATCCGCGCCTGATGATCGGCTATGGCTTCTTCGTGCTCGCAACTTCAATGATCGCGATGCACACGCTGTCGCTGGATTCCAGCTTCAGGTACATCATGTGGCTGCGCGTGTACCAGGCTTCCGGTCTGGCGTTCCTCTTCATTCCGATCAATACCATCAGCTATACCGGCGTAAAGCGAAGCGAAAACAACGACGTCTCCGGGCTCACGAACCTTGCGCGCAATATCGGCGGTTCGGTCGGCACCGCCTTCGTCGCCACCATGCTGAGCCGCGGCTCACAGGCGCACGAGGCCTACATGATCCGCAACCTTACACCCGACAGCCCCGGCTATCAAAACCGGATCAACAGCCTGAAGGGTTTCTTCGGAGGCGGCGGCAACGGCGCCGGCGGAGGCTTTGGCGGAGGCAGCTCGCACATGGGCGGCATCGAGGCTGCGCAGGCGTATATCTACAACCAGCTGCACCGCCAGTCCGCGATGCTCGCCTACATGGACATCATTGCTCTGTTTGCGATCTTTTGTTTTCTGATGATCCCGCTCGTCTTTCTTATCGGCAAAATCAAACCGGCCGCGGATGGACCGGCGATGCACTAAGTGGTGGAGAAGTGCTTCTCCGGCACGCGGAAGACACCCTTAATCATGTCGGGATCTCTGACGCAGATTTGAATGTGGGTTTTGTGCCGGAAGCCGGAGTTTCTGTAGAGGGGACCGCCTTCAGAAAATAGTGCCCGAACGGAGTCGAAGGGTACGTCTCCAGAGTCTTCGCGCTCGACATGCATGGAGTTGATGACTGCGCGATCCAGCTTGCGGATCGGAAGATCGTTCCCGCCCGTATTCTCCGGAAGCTCCGATCCTGACTCGGCACTGACAGCCTGCAAGTGCATGTACGCTCGTTCTACAGCCTTTATCCCGTTCGCACTGAGAAGATCGAGGCAGAAGCCCGGATCGATTACGGCACCGACGACAAATGGCTCTATCTCCTGGCGCTCAGGAGTTTTCTTGCGAAGCGCACGCCGTTGTGCCCAATGCATTGCGCGATCTGGATTTGCTTCCCAGAAATAGATCCCTGACCCCAGCCAATCGAAGTCATTCTCGCTCGGCCGAAACGCTTCATTGAGAGAAGCTTTTCGCCCGTCTCGCGATCACACCCGTGGTATCCCAGCAGGAATGCAGTCGATAGGCTATGCATCCTGACGATAGGCTTCCGTCAGCTTTCCATCTGGAGTAACAATCCCGGCACGCACCAGAAATGCACGCGCCTTGGCAGGGGACGAGGCCACTTCGGCTTGATGTTTATCCATTGAAGCGATAAATCTCTCTAACTCTTCATTGCTCATTGCACCTCCCGCCAAGTCTCTGAATACAGTATACGACTTGCTCACCGCTGCCTTTCCAGCATCCACCGCAGATGCGCCCTCACCGCGGGCCACTCTCCCGCGACGATGCTATACACGCAAGTATCTCGGATCGTCCCGTCCTTCGCGAACGAGTGGCTCCGCAAAACGCCATCCATCTTAGCCCCCAGCCGCTCGATCGCCCGGCGGCTCTGCCGATTCAGGAAGTGCGTCCGAAACTCGACCGCGATGCATCCCAGTCGCTCGAACGCATGCTCCAGCAACAGCAGCTTCGCCTCCGTGTTCAACGCCGTCCGCTGCACGCTGCGCGCATACCACGTCGAGCCAATCTCCACCCGCCGATTGCCGGGGTCGATATGCATGTAGGTCGTCATGCCCACCGCGCGCCCGCTCGCACATTCGATAACGGCAAATGGGATCATGTCCGGCAGCGCGAGCCGCCGGGCGATCTCGGTCTGCATGTTTTGCGGCTCGGGAGCGGAGGTATACCAGAGCCGCCACAACTCGCCATCGCGCGCCGCGGCGACCAGGTCGTCGTGATGCTCCATGGCCAGCGGCTCGAGCCGCACAGCGCGTCCGGCGAGCGTCACCGGCCTGAATTCCTCTAGTTCCGGCATGCCACCAGTCTAAGCCCGCGAAGATGACAAACCAGCTTAGTTGCACGTATCTTCTTGGTCTTCACTGTTTAACAATCCAGTAGGTGGAGGGAGATAAGAACCAAATGAAACTTCACGCATCGGCAAGAGCGCTTTTCGGACTAGCCTTAACGGCGGCATTCGCACTACACCAGGCGCGGGCGCAGCAGACCGTTCGACGGTATGACGTTTATGCTGGATTCGCAGATTTGAATGCTCCCGCACTGGGGCTGAATCAGCCGGGATTCCACGCCCAGGCCGGAATCAACATGCGGCGCTGGCTTTCCGTGGGCGGCGATTACACCGTCGCGTCCGGTGGGGAAATCCTGACCACCGGCCTGCTGCCAGCGGCATTGCAGGCGCAGGTCAACGGCGCGCAGCAGCAGTTCATCTTGTTTGGGCTGTTGCCCGCGAATTATCATCTGGCCGTGCCGACGGATGCGGCAACACAGACCTTTGCGTTCGGACCGCAGCTGGCGTACCGGCACTTCTCCAAGGTGACGCTGTTTCTGCGGCCGTCCCTGGGAGCGCTGCGCGAGCGGGCGGTGCCGAACGCACAGGATGCCTTTCAGAAGGTGGTGGTTGGGCAGTTGGCGCCAGCGGGGTTCAAGCGCGACTGGACAGGGTTCTACGGGGCAGGCGGCGGCGCGGAATGGGCGCTGACCGGGCGGCTTGGAGTGCGCGCGCAAGTGGACGCCGTCTACAACCACCCCTTCAACGACATCCTGGCCAATGGGCGATGGACCTACAGGAGTTCGATCGGTCTCGCCGTTCACTTTGGACGGGAGATCGGCTCAACTGGCTCGAACAGGTGAGTGATCAGGACTGCTGCCGGCGAAATCCGCTCGCCGGCAGCGTCGTTTCTTTAGCGAGGTCCAGGTCCACCCTGATAGTGCTGTACTGTGGCGTAGTAACCCTTCTTGAAGCCTTCACGATAGTCGCCGCGCATGTTGCCCGGCACCTGCGGATGCCGGAACTCATCGCGGTTATTCACGTTCCAGATGCGATGATTCTGGAAGTCACGCTCGGCTCCCTGCACGCCATCGAGATAGCCACGCCTCTGGAAGTCGCGGAGTTCTCCCGGAGGCGCATCCCACCCGCGCATCCCGTATTGCGGCGGAGGTGGCGGCGGCCCCGGTGGCCCGTACTGCGGTCCATACTGCGCGAAGGCCGCGCCGGCAAAGGTCATCAAGCCCATGCTTAAGACTGCAGTCGTAATTCGTTTGGAAATAGTCATGTTCATCGTAGTTCCTTCCGGGCCGGAGCCCTTTGAGATCGTCTTCACTCTCTAAGAACCCGGCCCTGAACGAAGCGTTCCGCGCAACTGCATCGCCGTAGTCGTGTTGCCGCTATACGGGTCTTGGGTTACGCTCCCCAAACTGCGTCTGGTGCCAGTAGGGATACGCTTTCGGCAGCTCGCTGGCCGCGTCCAGCTTCGCTATCTGCTCCGGCGAAAGCTTCCAACCCACTGCGCCAAGATTCGCCTTGAGCTGCTCCTCGTTGCGAGCCCCAATGATCAAAGTCGACACGGTCGGCCTGCGCAGCAGCCAGTTCAAGGCGATCTGCGGGACTGTTTTGCCGGTCTCCCTGGCCACCTCGTCGAGCGCATCTACCACCTTGTAGAGATGTTCCTCCGGCACCTGCGGCCCGGCATCCGCCACCATCTTCGTATTCAGCCGCGAACCCTCTGGGATCCCCACGCCGCGCCTGTATTTGCCAGTCAGCCGCCCCCAGCCCAGCGGCGACCAGATCAGCGCGCCCACGCCCTGGTCGAGCGCCAGCGGCATCAACTCCCACTCGTAATCGCGCCCCACCAGCGAGTAGTACACCTGGTGCCCGACATAGCGCGCCCATCCGTAGCGCTCGCTCACGCTTAGTGACTTCATCAGGTGCCAGCCGGAAAAGTTCGAGCAGGCGATGTACCGGACTTTTCCCTCGCGCACGAACTTGTCCAGCGTATTCAGCGTCTCTTCCACCGGCGTCGTCGCGTCGAACGCGTGCAGGTGGTAGACATCGATGTAGTCCGTTCCCAGCCGCTTCAGGCTGTGTTCGAGCGACTGCACCAGATGGTAGCGGCTCGAACCCACATCGTTCGGACCCTCGCCGAACCGGAACGTCGCCTTGGTCGAAATCAGCACATCCTCGCGCCTGCGTTTGCCCAGCGCCTTGCCCACCGCCGACTCGCTGCCGCCATACGAGTAGATATCCGCCGTATCGAAGAAGTTCAGCCCCGCATCCATGCAGATGCCGACCAGCCGGTCCGCCTCTTCGTCCGAGGTGTTACCCCACGCCTCAAAAAATTCGCCGCTCGTGCCCAGCGTTCCCGCGCCGAAGCAAAGCTCCGGCACCTTCATCCCCGACCTGCCCAGCTGCCTGTACTCCATTGAGTTTCTCCTATGCCGAGTGAGATGCCGCCCAGCGAACCTGCGACTCCAACACCGCAAGTCAGGGTATTGTGAAAGAGTGCCGTATCTCTACATCGATCGGGTCTTCAATGAGCTGCGCGACGAGTTGCTCTCCGCCATGCACGCCGCCGTAAACGCCGAGATGCGCCAGGGCCGGGTCGATGTAGGACGGTTGTATCGGTCGTTTACCCGGGCGGCGGCAAAGGAGATGGCCAATCCCGTCCAGGTTTCCGACAAGTGCATCGGCGAAGCCACGGGCCGCCCCCGTAAAGGCGCGAAGCCCCGCGAAGAGTAAGCTTCGCCTTAAGAGCTTGTTGGAAGAAGTCCGATCTTCGCCGTTCGGGATTAGCGTGGGGCTTCAGCCCCAAGAATGAAGCCGATGGAGGAATGGGCGTTAGCCCCGGGTCTTCGCCTGGTTTGCAAGATGCCTACTTCGTCGAGCTCTTACAGCACCTTGCCATCGCGCATATGCACGGTGCGGTCCGCGTAGGCGGCGGCTTCGGGGTTGTGGGTGATCATCAGGATGGTCTGGCCGAGGCGCCTGTTCAGGTCGCGCAGCAGGCTCAGCACAATATCCGAGTTCTTCGTATCCAGGTTGCCGGTCGGCTCGTCCGCGAGCAGGATCGCGGGGCCGTTGACGATCGCGCGGGCGATCGCGACGCGCTGCTGTTCGCCCCCCGAAAGCGCGCGCGGCTTATGGTGCATGCGCTTGTCGATCCCAAGCATATGCAGCACTTCCTTGAACTGTTCGTCGAACGCCGTGGGCCGGCCGGCGACGTCGCGGACGATCTGGATGTTCTGTTCCGCGGTCAGCGTGGGCAGCAGGTTGTACTTCTGAAATACGAAGCCCACGACGCGTTTGCGCAGGTCGTTGCGCTGCGAATCCGTCATGCTGGCGAGGTCGTGGTCGTTGATCCGGACGGTGCCGGAGGTCGGCGGGGTAAGGCCGCCCAGGATGTTGAAGAGCGTCGACTTGCCCGAGCCGGAGGTGCCCACGATCGACAGGAATTCGCCGCGAGCCACGTCGAGGTCGACGCCTTGCAGCGCGTGCACATCCACCTCGCCGACGCGGAACGTCTTGCGCAGGTCGCGCACCTGGATGATGGGCGCGTTGACGGTGGTTGGCGGCAGCGGCTCGAGGTTGTGCAGATCACTCATAGCTCAGAGCCTCCGTCGCATCCTGCCTGACCGCGCGCATGGCGGGGACGATCGTGCCCAGCAGCGCCCCTGCGATTGCGATGATCGCGGCGATGCCCCACCACTTGTAGACCGTCTCCTGCA
Organism: uncultured Acidobacteriaceae bacterium; assembly: GCA_964245315.1. Taxonomy (GTDB): domain Bacteria; phylum Acidobacteriota; class Terriglobia; order Terriglobales; family Acidobacteriaceae; genus Edaphobacter. Next base: position 17,757 of record CAXTMK010000074.1, read on the forward strand.
CCATCGACGAGGGACCAAGGTGCAGCATCAGCGCCTGTGTGGCGTACGTCAGCAGGATGCCGAAGGCCGTGCCGAGCAGGGCGAGCATGATGGTCTCGCGGAAGAGGATGTTCAGGACGTAGCCGGGACCGGCGCCGACAGCCTTCAGGATGCCGATCTCGCGGGTGCGCTCCAGGACCGCGGTATACATGGCCATAAAGACGACGATGAAACCGACGATGGTGGCGATGCCTATGACGACGAAGATGAAATCCTTGAGCAGCTTGACGGAGTTGAGCGAGAACTGTGAGGTAAACTCCTCGACGGTGTAGATCTGATAGCCCGCGCTCGGATCGGTCTCGCCAGCATTCATGTCGAGCCGAAGAGCCTTGACGAAGGCGTCGGCCTGATTGGGATCGGCAAGCTTGAGGTAAACGGCGGAGATATGGTGTTCGGTGCCGGTAAGGCGCTGCAGGACGTCGATTTTGACCAGCTTGCTGGCGAGCTTTCCGGACTCGTAGACGCCGGCGACGTTCCAGGTGTGGTTCAACAGCTTGATCGCGCCGCCGGGATGCAGGTTGTGGTCGCGTGCATAGAACTGGTCGACTATGATGTCGTCGTCTCCGCTGAGCGGGCCGCCTTCAAGAAACTTGAAGCCGCCCGTCTCGGGGTCGCCGGGCTTGCGCCACGTGCTGGCCATGCGATTGATTTCGGCGAAGTCGACTCCCTGAACTGTGTCGAATAGGCCACCGACGGAGGCGACGTTGGTTGCGGTGGCGAGCACGACGCCGGGCTTGCCGGCCAGCAAGGTTATAACTTTGTCGGTCATAGGTGCCGAAGTTCCGCCGCCCATTACCGAGCTGTTGGGCGGGCGAACGAAGACATCGGCGCCGATGCCCTGGGCGCGGCGCGCGCTGGCGTCCAGCGTGCCATAGGAGACGCCTACCAGCGTCAGGATCATGGTGACCTCGACGCCGATCGCGAGCACGGAGAGGAACGTTCGCAGCGGTCTGTGAGCGAGGTTGGCGAAGATGAGTTTGTTGACCAAGACTCCCAGTATACAAGTATGGTGGTACGCGGAGGTTTTTTGGGATGCGTATTCTTACCCTGATCGCGGGGCTGGGCCTGGCGCTGTTGCAGGCGGTACCGCTGGACGACGCGGCGACTGCCCGCAGGAAGTACGACACGCTGGCGGCGAAGGCAGCCGCGGGCGACCTCACGATCGACTGGCGGGAGCTTCGTCTGGATGCGGTGGCCGGCGGTGTCAACAGCGACTTCGATTGGCGCGAACAGCACAAGGAGGTGCAGGCCGCGTTCCGGGCCGGACAGTTCGAGGAAGGTTTGAAGCTGGCTCAGCCGATCATTGCGCACAACGTCGCCAGCCTGGACGGGCACTTCGATGCGTACATTGCCTGTAAAAATTTGAAGCAGGAGACGGAAGCCGCCAAAGAACAGGCGATCCTGACGGCGCTGCTGAAGTCCATCTCCTCCTCGGGAGACGGCAAGTCGCCCGCGACCGCGTTCTTCGTGGTGGATACGTCGGAGGAGTATGCCTTCCTGCAGCTCGTCGCCGGCATGCAGCCGGCCGGGCAGTCGCTGGTCCATCAGGATGGCCATGACTACGACCGCATGACCGTAAAAGGACAAGGCCGGCAAGGAGTCCACGCTCTGGTTCAACACCGACACCGACATGCAGCTGAGCAGGCGCGCCATCGGAGGAAAGTAGCCATGGCCCCGCACTTCGCTTCCAGATAGGCCAAGGCTTCAGCCTTGGCACTTCGGGCAAACGATAAACCGGGCTTCAGCCCCTGGGGCATGCTCTCGTGCGAATACACGATTCGTGAAGATGACCCGAAGCGGATACCGTCCGGAACTACGCCATAAAGCCAGTCAATGCCGCACGGCCGCGCAGGCCTCTCGCACTGCCGCCACAATCTCCGGAATCATCTTCGCCGTCACCGTATCGGAGAGCGTCAGCCGCACCGCCGTCTGCGCGTCCTCGCGCGGGAATCCCATCGCCAGCAGCACATGCGAAGGCTCATCGCGCCCCGCGGCGCAGGCCGAGCCGCTGGAGCAGAAGATGCCGCGCTCCTCAAGCTGCAGCAACACCGCCTCGCCGCTCGTCCCCGGAAAACAGAACGAAGCATTGTTCGGCAGGCGCAGCGTCGGATGCCCGGTCAGCACCGCGCCCGGAACCTCCGCAAGCACACCGCGAATCAGCTCGTCGCGCAGCGCACTCATACACGCGGACCGTTCCGCGAGGCCCGGCGCGGCAAGCTCAAGCGCCTTCGCCAGTCCGACCGCACCGGCAACATTCTCCGTCCCGGAACGCCGGCCGCGTTCCTGTCCGCCGCCGTGCAGCACCGGCTCGGCCTGCAGGCGGCTGCGCAGAAACAACGCCCCGACACCCTTCGGCGCGCCGAGCTTATGGCCGGAGATGCTCAGCGCGTCAACTCCCAGTTCCGCAACATTGAGCGCAAGCGCGCCCGCGGCCTGCACGGCATCCGTATGGAAGGGAACGCCGCAAGCATGCGCCAGCTTCGCCAGCTCGGCGATGGCCTGGATCGTGCCAACCTCATTGTTCGCCAGCATGATCGTCGCCAGCGTCGTTTCGTCGCGCAGCGCAGCCGCGAACGCATCCACATGCACGAGGCCGAAGCGGTCGACCGGCAGGTGCGTAATCTCGAACCCATGAAGCCGCCGCAGATAGTCGCACGATTGCAGCACCGCCTCGTGCTCGATCGTCGACGTGACGATGTGCCGCCCGCGCGGCGCCGCCAGCGCAACGCCCTTGATGGCGAGGTTATCCGCTTCAGTCCCGCCGGAGGTGAAGACGATCTCGCCTGCGCGGCAGCCGAGGCACTCCGCCACCTTAGCGCGAGCAGCTTTCAGCGCCTGCGCGGCCCGTCCGCCGAGGCCGTGGCTGCTCGACGGATTGCCGAACTCGCCCGTCAGATAGGGCCACATCGCTTCCAGCACCTCGCGCCTCACCGGCGCTGTCGCCGCCGCGTCGAGGTAGATCACAGGATGTCGAGCCCTAAGTCCAAGGCGCACACGCTGTGCGTCAAGGCCCCGACGGAGATGATGTCCACGCCGGTCGCGGCGATCTCGGCAATGCGTTCGAGCGTGACGCCGCCGCTGGCTTCGATCAGCGCGCGCCCCGCAACCTGCGCGACGCCTGCCTTCAGGTCGGCGACGGAAAAATTATCCAGCATGATGGTATCGACGCCTGCAGCCAGCACCTCCTCGATCTGATCCAGCCGGTCTACTTCGACTTCGAAATGCGTGGTGTGGGGCAGTGTCGCGCGCGCTTTGCCGATCGCCTCCGCCAGGCTGGAGCCGAGGACGGCCAGATGATTGTCCTTCGCCATCACCGCATCCGAGAGCGAAAAGCGGTGGTTCACGCCGCCTCCGCAGCGGACCGCGTAGCGCTCCAGCACGCGCAGCCCCGGCGTCGTCTTGCGCGTGTCCACGATCCTCGCTCTGGTGCCGGCCGTAGCAGCCACATAGCGCGCGGTCAGGGTCGCAATGCCCGCGAGCCGTTGCACGAAGTTCAACGCAATGCGCTCCGCCTGCAGCACGCCGCGCGCCGGCCCTTCGACCGTTGCCAGCACGTCGCCCTTGCTGAATCGTTCGCTGTCATGCGTCGCGAAGTTCGTCTTGATCGCCGGATCGGTCAGCGTCATGGCAGCGCGAAAAACATCTGCGCCGCAGAGCACGCCATCTTCTCGCGCCACCAAATGCGCAGACATGCGAGCGGTCTCCGGGATCACCGCCTGCGACGTGATATCTCCCCACGGCGCATCCTCGGCGAGCGCCATGCGTACCAGCCGCTCGACCTCTGCCTCGCCCGGCTTTATCATTTCGGCTTCACGCTCAGCATGCGCTCCAGAGCCACCCGCGCCGGCGCAGCAACGGACTCCAGCACAGAAATGCGGTTCAAAACCTCGCCGCGTTCCAGCGACTCCAGTACCCAGGCCAGATAGCCCGGATGAATGCGATACATCGTCGAGCACGGGCAGATCACCGGATCGAGGCAGAAGATCGTCAGGTCCGGATGCTGGTTCGCGAGTCGCTGCACCAGATTGATCTCGGTGCCGATCGCGAACGTCGTGCCGGGCGCAGCCGCGGCAATCTCCTTGACGATGAAATCGGTCGAACCCGACGCGTCGGCCGCGTCCACCACCGCCATCGGCGACTCAGGATGCACGATCACGCGAACGCCGGGAAATTCGCGGCGTGCTTTTTCCACCTGCTCCACCGTGAAGCGCTTGTGGACGGAGCAGAAGCCGTGCCACAGGATCACTTTGGCGTCGCGAATCGCCTGCGCCTCGAGCGGACGGCGCGGATCCCACATGGGCATCTGCTCCAGCGAAACTCCCATCGCCTTCGCCGTATTGCGGCCGAGATGCTGGTCGGGGAAGAACAGCACCCGCTGACCACGCTGGAAAGCCCACTGCAACACCGAAGCCGCGTTCGAGGAAGTGCAGACGATGCCGCCGTGCTCGCCGCAGAAGCCCTTCAGCGCCGCCGACGAGTTCATATAGGTCACCGGGATGACCGGCTGACGGCCTTCCGCATCGGGCGCGAAGCCGAGCGTCTCGTGCAGTTGGTCCCAGCAGTCGGTTACGGAATCGAGGTCCGCCATATCGGCCATCGAGCAGCCGGCGGCGAGGTTCGGCAGGATCACCGCCTGGTCCGGGCGCGACAGCATATCCGCCGTCTCGGCCATAAAGTGCACGCCGCAAAAGACGATCGCCTCCGCCTTTTCGCGCGTGCGGGCCGACTGCGCCAGCTGGAACGAATCGCCAACGAAGTCGGCGTATTTGATGACTTCGTCGCGCTGGTAAAAGTGGCCCAGGACGACCACGCGCTCGCCCAGCGCATGCTTGGCGGCGCGGATGCGCAGGTCCAACTCTCCCGCCGACGCTCGCCGATACTCCTCCGGCAAAACGCCCTGGGTGGGCGCCGACGCTGGAATCACGTCGTACATCGAAGCGCCCGGGCCATAGGCCGGAATGCCGTTATCGAACGCCCAGGGCTCCTCGGCCAACGCCGACGAACACGTTCCACCTTTTGCGCCTGCACCAATCTGGACCAACTGCACTGCTTCATCGACAGAGAACACGCCAGCACCTTTTGCCGCGGGGTGTGGAGCAACAACCTGGCCGCCTCGGACGCTCCGGGTCGGCTGGATGCACAAACCGCGTCACCTCTTAGATTACCGCCGATGCCATCTCGACGCACGAAGGGAAGCCTTCGAATGTCATACCACAATAGAAATGTCCCCGCATTCTCCTCGATAGAAATGTCCCCTG
>CAXTMK010000075.1:0-22779 GCA_964245315.1 uncultured Acidobacteriaceae bacterium
GTTCGGGGCTGTCACACCCATGACGATGCTCTTAGCGGGGGAGGGGGCGCGGCGGGTTGAGTCTCGGATTTGGAAAATTGACGAGGGGATTTACAGCTAGCCGTTGCAGCATTCGTGTTCTCGCAGAGACCCAAGTAAACACCTATACTGTTGCTGTCGGAGGTGGAAGCATGCAGGTGAAGGAAGCAGTTGAGAAAGCAGCCGTCTATCTACCGGAGATCTTCGAATCCGCTCAGGATAAGGAATTGCGCCTGGAGGGGGTCGAGAAAACGGAGGACGGCCGCTTTTGGAAAGTAACTTTTTCCTATGATCCGTCGAGGAACCTCCTGGGCAGTATTCTTCGTGAATATAAGACCGTGAAGCTTCGCGACGATAGTGGCGAGTTCATTGGCGCGCAAAACGGTGTCTTGCTTGCTCAACTCTAGAGGTTCTGCGATATGCGCGCCGGATACGAACATTCTAATGCTCTACATGGTTGCGCAGACGGATATTTCGTTGTTGCGCACGTTCAAGCGGGTCCAGAGCTTCGATTCGCAGGATGTGGACATGCTTGGCCAGATGCTGAAGCCATTTCAGGGCCTAATTACAACGCCTCATATCCTGGCTGAAACCGGTAATTTTATCGATCAGGCTCCGCAATATCGTCGCGCAGAACTTCATCAGGCATTTCAACGATACATCCGGGAGTGCAACGAGATCTATGAAGAAGCCAAGCTGCTCGCCGATCGTAGCGAGTTTGCTACGCTCGGCCTTTCTGATACTGGCTTGTGTTCCCTGAGTATTCGGTCGACCGTCATCACGATGGATTTTGAACTTTCCGGCAGAATTATTGCGATTGGTGGTTCGGTGATTAACTTCCAACAAGTGCGTAGCAGGCGAATCCGACCGTCTGCATGACGAGCGAGGTAAAAACTCATGAAGATAACCTGGGCGTTGGTTGTCGTTTGTTGCTTTTTTCCGTCAATGCCTGCGCTTGCGCAGACACCTCCCGATGGGGGGCAGACCACCACCCTCCGCGCCAACACTTCGCTCGTTCTGGTCCCCGGGCTCGTCACCGCCAAGTCCGGCGAGCCGGTCTTCACCCTCACGGCCGACGACTTCACCCTCACCGACGATGGCATCCCGCAGACGCTGCGCCTTGAGGAAGACGCCGACCGGCAGCCGCTCGCGCTGGTTGTGCTGGTGCAGTCCGGCGGCGATGGCACGAAGCACCTGCGCGACTATCGCGGTCTCGAGACCATGCTCGAAGCGATGATCGGCGGAGTCGAACACACCGTTGCGGTCGTCGACTTCGACAGCGAGCCGGAGCTTCTGCTGCCCTTCAGCGCTCAATTTGAAGACGTGGACGACACCCTGTTGCATCTCGAAGGCGGCGACGACGGGGCGGTGCTGCTCGACGCGCTGAAGTTCTCGGTCGACCTGCTGCGAAAGCAGCCGCCGAAGTACCGGCGGGCCATCCTGATGCTGAGCGAGACGCGCGACCGCGGCAGCAAGGCGACCATCGAAGACACGGTTCGCGAGGTCAGCGATACCAACACCGCCATCTATAGCTTTGCGTTCTCGTCGACGCGCGGCGACGTCAAGCGGTCAGCCGGCGCACTGCCGCCCGCACTGGGCGGCAACGACGATCCCGGCCCGGCCGGCGGCTGCATGAGCCGCAAGCCCGACGCGGACGGCAATCCCCCGAAGAAGAGCGTGGCGGAGCAGGGATTCGACTGCCTCAGCCTGCTGGCGCCTCCGCTGGCGCTGGCCAAGATGGCGTTCACGGCGGCAAAGGACGGCATGCAGCGCAACGTGCCCAAGACCGTGGCGCACCTGACAGGCGGCGAGTACTTTGGCTTCAAGGACGCGAAGGGGCTCGACAAAGGTTTGCAGACGCTGACCAATCATGTGCCGAATCGCTATATGCTCAGCTTCACGCCGCAACACGCGCAGGCTGGCCTGCATGCACTGGCGCTCAGTTTGAAGGATCGGCCAGGGTTGGACGTTACGGCTCGGACGAGCTACTGGGACGAGAAGGCGCCGGCGAAGTGAACGCGACACAATGGAATAAAAATGGTCCTCGCCGCATCTGGCGGCGAGGACCCAGGAAAGTCTGATTACGCCTTGCGGAAACGGCGGCGTGCGGCTCCCAGAACGCCCAGCGCGCCGGTTCCGAGCAGGACGAGGCTGGAGGGTTCGGGGGTTGCGGCGATGCTTGTGGCGCCGCCGACCTGAGTCGTCGTAACTGTGAAGCTTCCACTGTTATCGCCGTAGGAACCAGGGCCTCCATTGTATCCGCCGGCATCGCTGATACCGAGGTAGAGCTCCGTAGCGCCTGTAGGAACGTAGAAATCCTGAACGCTTCCTGTACCGTCCCCGGTAAGTCCATCTCCGATGAAGAAGACCTGATCGAGCAGCGGAGAGTAGGAGGTGCCGGAGGTAGTGGTGTAGTCGAGCGACGCCGGAGCCGTGCCGGTAGGCCCGTTCGCCCCGATGAACACGCCGGTCAGGTAGCCGTCGTTGGGTGCGGTGATGCCGGAGATGGAGCCGGTGCCGCTGTTCGACGAGGTCGAGACCGCGCCGCCAACGCCGTCAGCATCGTTGAAGTTTCCCTGGCTATTGAGAGAGACCAGACCTGAGGCAGTAATCGTGAAGTAGCCTCCAGCGCCGACCGAGACCAGAACCCCTCCCGGAACTGTTCCACCGGCGCCCCCGGCAACCGACGATTGTGTTCCGGCAGCGTAGATGACGGCGGTACCGAGCACGTTGACGGTGTCGGCGTGGGCGACGGAGGCAAGGCAGAGAGCGGAAACAGAGGTCAAACTAAGTGCAAGATGTACCATTTTCATAGAGTTGCTCCTGGGTGAGAGTGAGTGAAGCCGACGGCAAGGGGTTGGACCTATAGGTTCAAGGTGGCGCAAAGGTGGTATAGACAATTCAGCTGCGTTTTGATTGTGCTTACTCCTGTAGGCGTCAGGACGCGTCGAAACACCTCATGGAAGGAAAAAATTGTTCTCCAACCGACGCGCCTCCGGAACGAGTAGGGTGAAGGAATATGCCGGAGCTGCCTGAGGTCGAAACCGTCGCCAATGGAGTGCACGAGCGCGTGCACGGCCAGCGCATCGAGCGCCTGTGGACGAGCGGCAAGCCGCAGACCTTTAAGTCGCCCGAGAGCGAGATCGCGGAGGTGCTGTCCGGGGCGCGCATCGAGCAGGTGCGGCGGGTCGGCAAGACGATCGTCGTCTCGCTGACGCCGAAGGCGGAGTTTCTCGTTCACCTGGGGATGACGGGCCGTCTGCTGGTCTCCGCGCCGGAGGTTCCGCTGCCTCCGCATACGCACGCGGTGCTCTCGCTCAGCGGCGGCAACGAGCTGCGCTTTGTGGATGCGCGGCGCTTTGGCAGATTGTCGGTGCGGGCAGCGGGCTACGACGGCCCCGGCGCCGAGCCGCTAACGATTTTTGACGATGACTTCGTTGCGCTGTTCAAGGGCCGCAGGACGCCCATCAAAGCGGCGCTGCTGAACCAATCGCTGCTGCATGGCGTAGGCAACATCTACGCGGATGAGAGCCTGTTTCGCGCGGGAATCCGTCCGCGCAGGCAGGCCGGCCGACTGACGCGCGCGGAGTTGCTGCGGCTGCGCAGCGCGTTGATCGAGGTGCTGAAGCACGCCATCAGGCTGGGCGGATCGTCGGTTTCGGACTACGTGGATGCGGACGGGGTGCGCGGTTTTTTCCAGCTCGAGCACAAGGTCTACGGGCGGGCTGGAGAGGATTGCAAGGACTGCGGTACGGCGTTGAAGAAGCTCATCGTGGGCGGACGCACGACGGTGTATTGTGCGACGTGCCAGCGTTGAGCAGATAAACCAGACCTGCCATAAGGCTTATTGCCGTGATTGTCTAAGCGACATCCTCATCGTCTTCGAGACCATCCTCGACGGGTTCTCCCGATTCAATGGCCACCTTGCCCATGGCAGTCTCGACGAGTTCGAGAAGGCGTGCTTTCCGATCCACCATGAATTCGATAAACTGATCTGACCACAAATACTTCGGAGCGATGCAGTGCGTCTTGAGGATTGCGTTCATCCCGAGTGTTGACAACTGGACAGCTTTGTCCGTCTCGATCTGCTCAAGATAGGCTGATGGCGCCTTTCCACCGATTTTGCGATTTGCCTTATAGGAGATCGCGGTCTTGTTTACGATGGAATCGTAGATTTTCGGTCCAATGCCGTTGTCCTCGCACCACTTGCGCGGGAAAATATGGTGAATATCAATCGCTTTTTCATTGCGATCGAGATCCATGATCCTCGCCTTCCAGAAAAAATCCTTCGCACCTTGCTCCTGCAATAGAACATACAAACCTCGGTACGCCGCCGAAGTGCGGGTCCGTAGAGTGTCCAACCTTGATGCCTGAAAACCTGCAGCTACAACGGTGGCCGGCTCGGTCGAGCCGGGCTCGTCAATCCAACGAAGCAGCCCTTGGATATCCAGCGCAATCCGGGTCTCGGATGCGCTGCCATACAGTTCACCGAAAACACCGCACCAGTACCAACGTGCTAACTTCAGCTGCACCTGCGGTTCAAGCCAGCGTTCACCAATGTGTGTCAATACCGCGGCAAGCGGAATTACCTGTGCTCTGTAGGGCAAAAACTTTGGATGGTGAAATCCGAGATGCTGGAGGAACTGATTAGCTTCTAAGAAGCCCTTGATCAGCTTATCTGCCCAAATTTTATAAGCAGCTAGAGGCATAGCTAGGATGTTCTCTCGCTTGGCGCTGACTCCGGTAAGCTCCTTACCACTTTTGCCCTTCTTCAGGTCTTCCTGCTGCTTATCGTAGGTGTAGAGCAGACTAATACCTTGTAAGAATTCGGTGGCGGCGGTGTCTTTCAACAGTGGTTTCGTTGCCAAACCTGCATGTCGACCCTTATAGTGTCCTTCGCCGTGCCAATCTCTCCGCAGGTTAAATCCTTCGGCGGCATAGGTCGCCGTCACCAACTCGAAAACTGACAGAGGAACACCGCCGGTGTTGACTTTTTCAAATACCAGACAGACTGCCTCTTTGGATGTGTCCTTCTTCAATTCAATTACTGGAACCTGATATGACCGAAACGACTCCAGAATCAGTTGACGGAACTCCATGAAACGAGGAAATAGGTCAGGCCGCTTTTGGTGAAGCCCAATCTCCCAAGGGTCGGATTTCATAATCTGGTCGCATGGAAAGTGGAACGCCTCATACTCCTTCTCCGCAGTGCTGAGGTCGAGTACAACGTCACGGCCAAAATTTTCCAGACGCTTGCGATTTTCATCGACGGCTACAACAACATCTTCAAGGCTTGACGGTCCATCCAAAGCCTTTGCGATGTTGAAGTAATAGTGGCGCTTGATTTCAGGCTTCTTCTCGTCACGGGTAACGACGGGCGTCTTTAGTTTCAAAACCTGGGTTAGTGATGTAAGCCGTTGCTGACCGTCCAGAATGAGCCTCTCAGCTTGGGTGTTCGAAGGAAGCGTAACTCCTTCGATGGGGCGAATCTGAAACTTAACATTGCCGCCAGTCTCAAGGAGCATAACGGCTCCAATCGGGAATGATCGCGCTATGCTGACCAAGAGAGACCGTATGTGTTCATCGTCCCAGACCCAGCCACGCTGGAAGTCGGGTAGTTGCAGGTCACCCTCAACTATCTCCTCCAGAAGCTTCTTTAACTCAGTTTTTGTAGAATCAAACGTCGTCACGATATCTCCTCCGGGGACTTATAGGATTGGCTGAACACTGTATGGATTGGACAGGTTAGGCCCTAAGCTGGACAAGATCTACTTGCCGAGGACGTACTTGTCGTACCAGCCGAACCAGCGCACGTAGCGGTCGCGGATAAAGCTGGGCCGTGTAAACCCGTGAAACTGGTTTGGGTAGACGATTAGCTCGGCCGGCGTGCCGACCGAGCGCAGCGCCTCGTACATCTGCTCGCCGCCTTCGAGCGGCACGTTCATATCCTTGTCGCCGCCCATGAACATCGTCGGCGTCTTGATGCGGTCGGCGTGCAGGAACGGGTACGAAAGCTTGATGTACAAGTCGAGATTCTTCCACGGCGGCTGGATCTCGTTTTCGTACTGCAGAATGTACTGGTCGATCCCGTAGAAGCCGAGCAGATTGCCCATGCCGGCGCCGCTCGAAGCCGCCTTGAAGCGCGTGGTCGAGGCGATGGTGTAGTCGGTCAGGATGCCGCCGTAGCTCCAGCCGCCAATGCCAAGCTTGTCGGCGTCGATCCGTCCGGTGGCGATGGCGGCGTCGACCATGGCTTGCAGGTCGAGCACCTCCTTGTGGCCCCAGTCCGCGTCGATAGCCTGCGAGTAGGCGTGGCCGCGCCCGGTGCTGCCGCGATAGTTGACGTTCAGCACAGCGTAGCCGTGCGCCGCCAGCAGCTGCCGATCCGCGCCGAAGCCGTGGGCGTCCTGCGAGGTTGGACCGCCGTGAATCCACAGCAGCATGGGAGCTTTCGTGCCGGCGGTATAGCCGATGGGCATCGTCAATAGGCCGTGCACGTCACTTCCGTCGGACGTCTTCGCGGAGATATCTTCGGCTGGCTGTAGTTGCAGCGTCGAGGCCAGCGCTTCGGTGTGGGTGGTGAGTCGGCGCGGCGTCGTGCCTTCGAGCGCGTACAGCTCCGACGGCGCGGTATCGGTCGACGAGACGATGACGAGATGCCCGGCCGCCTCGTCGTGGTCGGTGACGCTCCCCTGGGCGAGCGTGAGGCGGCGCGGCGCGGCTTTGCCGGCAAGGTCGAAGGCGGCGAGGTAGTCGACGCGATCTTCCTGCACCTGCGCGATGATCTCGCGGCCGTTGGCGGTCAACACAGGCGGCCCCATCCAGTTGTCCAATTTTGGCGCCAGAGGCGTGGGTGCGGTGGAACCGGCTGCCTCGATCGACATCAGCACAGTCATGTCGTAGATGCTGTAGTGCGGCGAAACACCCTGGCGATAGACGATGCGCTTGCCGTCCGGCGTCCACACCACCGGGCCTTCGCTGCGACCTTCCCAGTTCGTGAGCTTGCGCGGCGCGGAGCCGGGCGCGGCGGCGACGATGAAGATATCGCTGTGCGCGACGCGGTCTAGATCGGGGGCGGCCTGATTGGAGACGAAGGCGATCTGCGTGCCGTCGGGGCTCCATTCGCCGGTTCCTTCGGCGTAGGCGGACGGGCCGGTGGCGGGTGCGTTCGTCAGCTTGGAGAGCTTCTTGCTCGCGACATCGAAGAGGAAGAGGTGTGGATGCTTGTCGGTCAGGAAGCCCTGGCCATCCTGCTTGAAGTGGAAGCGGTCGATGACGATGGGCTGCGGGCCTTTCGGCTTTGCACCCTTCTCCGGCTCAGCCTCGGCTTCAGACTTGGCCTGGATGGTCAGTAGCAGCGTCTTCGAGTCGGGCGACCAGCGGAAGCCGCTCAGGTCGTCCTTGATGTTGGTAACCTGGTGGGCTTCGCCGCCGCGCCGGTCGAGCAGCCACACCTGCGAGCCCTTGGTCTCGCCGCCGTCGCGTCCGCTGGTGAAGGCGAGCCAGCGGCCGTCGGGCGACCAGCGCGGGCCGCCGGCGGAGTCCTTGCCGAAGGTGAGCTGGATGTCCTGCCTGCCGTCCCAGCTCACCATCCAGAGATGGGTGACGTTCTTGTCTTCTTCGGTGTCGACCGAGGAGACGGTGTAGGCGATCCATGCGCCGTCGGGCGAGACGGCGGGCGAGCCGACGCGCTGGAGTTTGGCGAGGTCGTCGAGCGTCATGCCGTGCTTTTGGGCTTGCGCAGGGATGATGCACGCGAGCGCGGCGCAGAGGGCGGCTAGGAGGAGGCTGGGGGTGCGGGGCAGGATGGGAGTTTAGCAGGGAGTGAGGCTACAATCGGGAATGAGGTGGGATATGGAAGCTTCGCCGCATAGCATCATGCTGGATGACGAATTGGAGCGCGAGGCCGCCCGTGTTCTGGCGGGCATCGGAATGACTGTGGATGAAGCGGTGAACCGTTTGCTGGCGCAGGTCGTGCACGATCAATGCCTGCCATTTTCCATGCACGTTCCGAACGAAGAGACGATCCAGGCTATGGAGGAAGTCGAGCGTGGCGAGGGGCGGCAGTACAGTTCGGTTGCGGAGATGTTTGCCGACATGCGGAGCTAAGTGTGCTGATTGTGCTGCCGACGCGACGCCTCTATGTCTTTGTCTTCGGGCCGAAGGCCCGTCCTATCCCAGCCTGGGGCAGCGCCCCAGGTTACGGGTGCCAGGAGTTCCGAGGACTGAAGGTCCGACCTAATCCGGGCACTAACTTCAACCTGAGGCCCATTGTTCAAATGGCTCGATGAATTAAATTACCCTCGGATCGTTGCTAGCCAAGCCTGAAATTCCGCATCGGAAGCGACGTTCTTACCCAAGTTGCATCCGTGGTGTGCAATATGTGTGTTCTGGTAGTCATACGTCGGATTATTGCTGTCCTTGCGGTCCAATGACATTTGCAAGAGGTAGTTGCTAGACGGTTCGGGTACATTCTGCTGGCATAGCCCGCACTTACCGCTTTGCGCAACCCACATATGTCTCAGTTCGTCGAGTGTGAGCGTGATTGTGCGATCCGGAAACCTGCGTAAATCCTGGGAGCCACTCCTACTTGCTCGGCGTTTCGCCAACAAAAGCAGTCTAGCGAGAGATAGGTCCAACGAGCCCGCTGCGACGCTGGTCAATTCATCGGTGGCTATGGGAAATATCACAGTCTTGAGCAGGATCAAATCTGGGAGCCGCTAGATTTCCTGGGGCGAAAGTTGTGTGTAAGAATCTCGGAAAAGCCCAATGGTCTTGTAGGTAGCAGGGAATAACAGTTTAGCGGACACAAAATCTCGTACACTCCATACCTCCGCCGGTTCAAGCGAAAACTGGAAGCGCTCCTGTCCGGAACTCTGATATCTGGCCAATTGCTCTGCGGCGATCAGAAGTGCTGACGGAATCGGACCTTGATCACTGAGCCTCATCACACTCAGACATGCCCCTCGATGCTCCGGTTCGGTCGTATTCTCCGGGTCCATCGTCCCGACGGTAATCAAGAAGTCAGACTCGCTGTTAAACTCCTCGGCAAGTCTGTTTGCGATTCCCGCGCCGCTGAAGGAGACTCCCGGCCAATCGGCGGAAACTGGCGCAAAATCTGATTTCACGTAAATACGGGAATCGGGCTGAAGAATTGATCGGAACTCGATCTCCTGTTTTATCCCGCCCGAACGAAACGCATGAACGATTGCAAATATATAAACGGGCCGTCCACTTATCTTGCGGATGGAACAAGTTTTTGCTTTTCCAGATAAGTAATCGTCGTAAAGCGGATAAGTTTTTCCGAAGTCGTTGGCGGTGACATCAAGATTCTTACCCTCATGTGTAATCAAGGACAGTTTCGTGCTGGTGACGCCCGTAACTTCAAATCGAAACCCGGTATATCCGTGTAATCCAATATGTCTGACAGCGAGACCTGGCTTCAGAAAACGGATGACATCTGTCCAAGTGATTTCCATATAGGCCTTTGCACAGCAAGCAGTAGCGATGAAGGTTATTTAGGCGGATTTGTCTTAAACTCGGCGGCAGCCATCCTTTGAAGCTCTGATAGATCGATTCTGAGTTCTGCCGGAGTAAGGATCAGGCGATGGCAGTGGATCTTCTTTGCTAGGTGGATCGTCGATGTGCCTTCGAGGGCACAAGTGTCAACCACATGCGGTCCGGGACGTTGTTCTTCAGTTTCGCCTGCGGCCTTCGGCAGATGGGCAAGGTCCTTGTCATCCCAGAACTCGTCTCGGGCCGTAACTCGGATGGCGTTCTCGTCGGTCCGCGACCATGTGCCGCGGCGGACTATGAAATCGTCGCCGTTGCTGAATGTGACGGACTTATCGCTCTGCTCGATAAGCCCGGATGCCACTTCAAGATATCCCCCTTCGGGATAGAGAACCACTATGGTCGCTGAGGCGGTGCGTTCGTGGATTCCGTGAGGCGCGTGCTGCCAATGAATGGGAGTGGTGTAAATCCAGGTGGATTCGATCGGGCCTTTGGGGGGCTTGGCAGCGCTCACCATGATCTGTAGGCAGACGAGGGGCATCAGGCGACCCAGCATGTCATGATGATAGCCCGGTTGAGCGATTGGCCCAACCTGCGCCTGATCGCGTGTGCCGGTGTGAGCATCCTGCGAAAGGTCGTTTGCTTCCGCAAACGATACCCCACCCTGCCGACGATGAAACCGTCGTCGAGGGTGGGGCACCCAGACCCATCCGGCTTACCGCCGACTACTTGTAGGCGGTTATGAGGCTGCTGTTCAGGGCGTAGACGAGGGATTGTTCGGCCGCCACCGCAGCCCCCAGCACGCGCGTCTCCGGCAGGTCTTCGACGATCTCGATCGTATACCCCTGAAGCGGGCTCATCTTCACCATTTGGTGCAGGTAGTCCTTCAGCATGGCCAGGTCGACGAAGCGCGCGTTGAAGCCCGCGATGTAAAACTTCCCCGCGCCCGCCATGTGGATGCTGGTGGCCGTTCCGGCCGCGAGCGCCTTGTGCCAGAAGCGCACGAAGCGCAGGCAGCGTTCGGCCTCGGGGCCGGCCTGCGCACCCTTGCGGGCCTCGGCGAAGACCTCTTCGGGCTCCATGTCGAGGAAGCGCAGGCGCATCGCGCGATGGCCCATAATGCCTTCGATATGCCCGCGTCCGCCGCAGCCGCAGAAATTTTCCTTGTCGTCCAGCGTGACGGTAGTGTGGCCGCCCTCCCACACGCCCGGCGCGAACGGGTACAGCCCGAAGCCGATCCCGATGCCGAGCGTCCAGACGCGGATCATGCTCTGCAGCTTGCCCTGCGCTGCGGCCAGCCCGGCGGCCATGCCGTCGGCGTCGTTCAGCACGTTTACCGGCGCGTCCAGCCCCTCGCGCTGCAACTCGGCGGAGAGCAGCTCCATAATCCGCGCGCCCTTCAGCTGCGGCAGGTTGGGCGCCTCTTCGACGACGCCGTTGCGGATCAGCCCGGGCAGCGCGACGCCGACCGCCGCGATGTCACGGTGATTGCCGCGGGCCAGCATCACCTGCTCGCAGATGACCTTGATGAGGCCTTCGGTGTGCAGTTCGACGAGGCCGGACTCGTCGTCCACGTTGTTGGGAAACGAGCGGAACGGACCCTCGATCGTATGATCGACGACCAGCCCTGCAATGATGCGCTCTGATAAGACGACGCCGATGGTCTTTGCCATTTTCCGTTACCGCCCCTGTAGTATCCCGCGAGTTGAGCGCGCGAGTGATAAGGTGTCGAAGTTAGACGGTTGCTGGTAGATGTGTCAAAGGGGCTTGATCCGAGAGCTTTGAGCTTTGCAGCTATAAGCGCTAAGCCTGGAGCTACTCGAACTTGCTGACGCGGTTCAGGCCGTTGAAGGCGGCCACCTTGTAACACTCCGCCAACGTGGGGTAGTTGAAGACCGTATCGACGAAGTAGTCGAGCTTGCCGCCGAGCGCCATGACCGCCTGGCCGATGTGGACGAGTTCGCTGGCGCCTTCGCCGATGATGTGCACGCCCAGGATGGCATGCGTGACACGATGGAAGATGAGCTTGAGCCGGCCGGTGGTATCGCCCCGAATCTGGCCGCGGGCGATCTCGCGGTAGTAGGCGACGCCGACCTCGTAGGGCACGTCTTCTTCGGTCAGCTGCTCTTCGGTCTTGCCGATGAAGCTGATCTCCGGGATCGTCCAGATGCCATATGGATAGAAGCTGGGATTGGAGAGCACGGAATCGTCGCCGAAGGAGCGGGCGGAGGCGATGCGGCCCTGTTCCATGGAGACCGAGGCGAGAGACGGAAAGCCGATGACATCGCCGACGGCGAAGATGCTTGGGACCTTAGTGCGAAAGTCTTTGTCGACCGGGATGCGCCCGCGATTATCGGACTCGACGCCAACGTTCGCGAGGTTGAGCTCGTCGACGTTGCCTTGTCTGCCGACGGCATACAAGAGAGCATCGCCCTGCAGTTTTTTCTTCGATTCCAGGTTGGCAACGACCGTCCCGTCGGGCATCTCTTCGACGCTCTCGACTTCTTCGTTCAGGCGCATGGTCACGCGCGAGTCGCGCAGGTGGTAGCTGAGCGCCTCGATGATCTCCTGGTCGGCGAATTCCAGCAGGCGCGGACGGCGCTCGATCAGCGTGACGCGAACGCCCAGCGCCGAGAACATGCAGGTATACTCCACGCCTATGACGCCGCCGCCGACCACGATCATGGTCTTGGGCAGGGCCGGGATATCGAGCACCTGGTCGGAGTTGATGATGCTCTTGCCGTTGATCGGGACTTTCGGTGAGCAGGCCGGCTTGGTTCCGGTGGCGATCAGCACGTTCTTCGCCGAGACGACGTTCGAGCCCCTGGAGTTGGTGACCATCACCTCGGTCTTCTCGGGCGAAGTGGAGACGAAGCTCGCGACCCCCACCAGCATCTCGACGTTGTTGCGATGCAACTGCGCTTCGGTAACGTCGATCTCGGTCTTGATGACGTGCTGAACGCGGAAGGCCAGGTCAGCCATGGTGATGCGTTCCTTCACCCGGTAGTTCATCCCGTAGATGGACTTGTAGTTGTAGCCGGAGAGGTGCAGCACGGCCTCGCGCATGGTCTTCGACGGGATGGTGCCGGTGTTGATGCAGGCGCCGCCGACGACCTCGCGCATCTCGATGAGGGCGACTTTTTTGCCCAGCTTCGACCCATAAATAGCGGCTCGCTGGCCTGCGGGCCCGGAACCGATGACGATGAGATCGTAGACACTGCCCATGCGCGTTTCTTGCTTTCCATTCAGCAGGTTCATCGACCCAAAAGCAGCCGAAGTGAGTGCAAGCCTGACTTTGAAGCTAACACAAGTCAGTGTTTGAACCGTAAACTTAGACGGGATGCTGCGCTATGCGATAACACCGGGACAGGGCGCAACGGACGAGCTGGTGCATCGGTGCGCGGAGCTGGCGGCTCAGGGAGTGGAGTTCATCCTGGTGCGCGAAAAGCAGCTTGCGGCGGGGGAGTTGTGCGCGCTAACGCGGCGCGTGCTGGTGGCGGCGAGTGGGTCACGAGTATTGGTGTCAGGCCGCGTGGATGTGGCGATCGCGGCTGGCGCGGCCGGAGTGAATCTGTCGGCGCAGCCCGGCGAGTTGACGGCCTCGCAGGTGAAGACGTTGATGCCGGGTGCATTCGTGAGTGTGTCGTGTCACTCGCTCAACGAGGTTCGTAGAGCGAAGGCGCAGGGAGCAGATGCTGTCCTGTTCGGGCCGGTGTTTGGCAAGACGGTGGATGGAATCGAGGTCGTCGCGGGTGTTGGGCTGGATCGCCTGCGAGAGGCTTGCGGACTTGGCGTCGACGTTTTCGCGCTTGGCGCGATTTCGCAGGCGAATGCCGCGCAGTGTCTCGAAGCTGGAGCGTCCGGAGTTGCCGCGATCCGTATGTTCTTCACTTATACGGCCTCAATCCGGGCGCCCCACCCTGTCGCGCGATAAGCTGCGCGCCGAGGATGAGGCACCCAGGCTCCTCATTTCTGAGGCGGTGCGTAAAGGTTGTCGGCGTTGGTGTGCAGCACCATCGCCGCAATCTCCGCCGCGCGCGGCCGTGTAATCTCCCCATCCTGCACCATCCCCGTCAGCGCTAGTCCGAGTGCCTGACGGGCGTTGCGCGCCGCGATCCATGTCGACTCTTCCCAGCCCAGCGCGTCCGAAAACGGATACCCGTCGGTGCCGAACAGAACCTTGTCCGGGAAGGTTTCAAGCCACTCACGCAGCCATCCGGCGAGCGTGCGCGGAGGGAAGGTCAGCGCCTGCTGCGACAGGTCGAGATAGACGTTCGGCTTCTGCAGCAGCGAGCCCGCCTCGCGCACGAAGGGCCAGCCGCCATGCAGCATCACGAACTTCGTCCTGCGCAGGGCGGGCGAGTTGAAGATCGATTCAAGCAGCAGCGGATCGCCTCCGCCGATCGAGAAGTAGCCTCCGCCGCCCGACATGGTGTGCAGATGCACGGGCAGATTCAGCCGCCCACACTCAGTCGCGATGTCGCGGAACAAAAAGTCCTGCAGCAGCTTGTACTCAGCCGGAGTCGGGTTCGGCTTCGCGTAGATCCTTGTCGCATCGGCCAGGGATACGTCGCCAAAGTCGAAGCTGCGTAGATACGCGATCTCGAACTTCACCGCGATCGCTCCGTTGGTCCCGGCGCGTTCAAGCGTCGGCGAGACCACCTGCGTCAGGTACTGCGACAGCGTCGGCGGGACCGTCTTCAGCCCGGAGGCCGCGAGATAGCGCGCGCGGACCCTGTCTTCGAGCGGGAAGAAGAGCTTCTTATCCGGCGTCTCCGCCGCCAGTTGCGTGTTGTCGAGCGGGAACAGCAGCGCGTCGACATACGGCACCCACAGGAAGCGCGGCGGCGACACGCCCGCACCCATAACGACGCGGTTGGCCGCCTGCGTCGCGATGCCGGCCTGGTCGAGCAGCCAGTCGTCGTAGTTGAGCCCTTCGCGGCTCTTGACGCGGCTGCGTACCGCTTCGAGCTGCTTCATTCCATCGGCATCCAGAGGCAGTTTTGTCGCGTCGAAGCCCCACAGCGCGTGCCATGCGTCCAGCAGCTGCGGGTTGTCCGGACGCCACGCCAGCACATCCGTCTCGGGCTCCATGTTGTCGACGGGCAGGGCGTCGAAGTCGCGGTCGGTCTTGTCGTTCGGCGGCGGCAGCACGGGGTGGGCGTGGTTATCAAAGGCCTTTGGAGAGGAGATGACGGCGGCGATCTCAGGGTCGATCGCGCGGGTAACTGCGTTCTCAGGCAGCTGCTGGGCGCTCGCGGCGGACGCGAATACCGCGGTCATCAGGGCGAAACGAAGATGAGATCGCATGGGCATCGTAGCTTTCGAGGCTATGGGAATCGGGGTTGCGGAGCAAGCGAGTTATCTCCTCGTCGCGATTTGCCCTTGCTTCGTTTTAGGGCCAAAGACCTGTTCTATAACAGCCTGGGGCAACGCCCCAGGTTATGGAAGCGAACACGACCGAGGGCTGTAGGCCCGACCCAATCGGACTACTAATGGCCGGGGTGCGCCGAGAAAAAACCGAGGATCCGCCGCACGAATTCCGCGTGCGCGACCGTCGATGCCGCGCCATGGTCCGCGCCGGGCACGATCCACAGCGTGCAGTGTGAGGCGCAGGCCTGCTGCAACTCCTGCGCGTGATGCATGGGGATGTTGAGGTCGGCGGTGCCTGCGATCAGGAGCGTGGGGACGTGGGATCGTTCAACGGCAGCCTTGTCATCGGCGTCGGACAGATAAATTCCGTAGCGCAGCCTCGTGTAGACGATGGCCACTTCGAGGATGGGGCGGGCGAGCGGCCGCCTGCAGCCCGATGGCCGCGCCCATCGACTCGCCCAGCAGGTAGGTGCAGCCGGGCGCGCGTTGGCGCATCCACTGCACCCATTGCCTCACGTCGTAGCGCTCGAGAATGCCGTAGGTGGCGATTCTGCCGCCGGATTCGCCGTGTTCGCGCGAGTCGGGCACGAGCACGGAGTAGCCCTTGCTCAGGAACATCTCCGCGAAGCCGGTCGAGGAGATGCGGTTGGCCGTGACGCCGTGCAGGATGATGACGGACTGGCCGTTTGAAACCGGTGGAATGATGAACCAGGCTTTCAGGACCGCGCCGTCCGCGATGATGGAGGCGTCTTCGACCGTTGCTTGCATGTGCTGCATGCGAGCGTAGAAGCGGGAGGTGTCGCCGAGCGGGAGCTTGTGCAGGCGCAGGGAGAGCTCGGCAAGGATAATGCCGCCTATTATACTGAGTGCGAAGTAGAGGATGAGGAGAGTGCAGGCAATTTGGCGGAGGCGCACACTCATGGATTCACGATAACGCACGACTAGTGTGGATTCCCGGCGCTCGTGGAAGCTCGTTTGCTTCCGCAAACGATACCCCACCCTGCAACGATGAAACTGTTGCGAGGGTGGGGCACCCAGATTTGGGGTTGGAAGTTGACCTGCGGGGCTGGTGGTCCTACGCTTAACGATGTGCTGATTACACCGTTTGACCTGCAGGATGAACCGTTAGAGTTTCGTGAAGAGATTGCGCCGGGCGCAATCGACTATGCGCCGGACACCCGCCAGGTGGGGCCGCTGCCGGTCCAGGGCAAAGCCGACCTCATCGTTGAGCATCGCGGGCCCGAGGAAGTCGTCGACGACATCCGGATTCGCGCCGAGTACAAGGGCGACTTCGAAGTCCTGTGTGCGCGCTGCGTCGAACCGGTGGCCGTGCCGCTGGCGGGCGAGTTCGACCTGCTCTTTCGGCCGGAAAATGCCGATGCCGAGGCCGGCGAACGCGCAATTACGGAAGATGAGACTGAAATAGGGTATTATGGGAAGTCGGGTCTTCTGCTGGAGGACGTGGTGCGGGAGCAGGTGTTGCTTACCCTTCCGGGCCGGACGCTGTGCCGCGAGGACTGTAAAGGCCTGTGCGTCCACTGCGGGCAGAACCTGAACCAGGCCAACTGCAACTGTTCCCACACCGCGGAATCGCTCGATCCGCGCTGGGGCGCGCTGCAAGGGCTGGCATTCAAGAATTGACTCAGAGATCTGAAGGGGAATTGAAATGCCTAATCCGAAACGGCGCCACTCCAAACAGCGGACCGCCAAGCGCCGCAGCCATGACTTCCTTACGCCTGTAAACTCGGGCGCCTGCCCCAAATGTGGGGAGCGCAAGCTCTCGCACCGTGCCTGCCCCAAGTGCGGCGAGTACAAGGGACGCCAGGTTCTCGCGTCGGCAACGCCCGCAAGCTAAGCCGGTTGTACCATGACGACGGATGCAGTGGAGTGAGCGCAAGCTGATGCCAGTTGAGATCGTCGTCGATGCCATGGGATCGGATAAAGCCCCCGAATGTGAGATTCGCGGGGCCATTCTTGCTTCGCGCACGCTGGATGTCAACGTCACGCTCGCCGGCCCTGAGGAGATTCTTCGTCCGGCGCTCGACAAGGCGCTGGAGTGGCGGCTCGATCGCCTGGGCCAGCCGCCGGGCCTCCCGATCTCCATCGTCAACGCCAGCGAGTGGATCACCATGGAAGACAAGGCCGCCGCGGCGGTTCGCTCGAAGCGCGACTCCAGCATGCGCGTCGGGCTGAAACGTGTGCGCGAAGGCTCGGCCGCGGGATTCTTCACTGCCGGCAACACCGGTGCGGCCATGGCCACGGCCAAGATGGTGCTGGGCGGACTGGCCGGTGTCGACCGGCCCGCGCTGGCGACCATTCTGCCGTCCATCACAGGCTCGCCGACGCTGCTGCTCGATGTGGGCGCAAACGTCGATTCCGACCCGGAAAATCTGGTCCAGTTCGCCGTGATGGGCGCAATGTACTCGCGCAACGTGCTTAAGGTGCGCGACCCGCGCGTCGGCCTGCTCTCGATCGGCGAGGAAGACTCCAAAGGCAACGGGCTGACCCGCGATACCCTGCCCATGCTGCGAGCTTTGAAGGGCATCAACTTCGTCGGCAACGTCGAAGGACGCGACCTGTTCAACGGCAAGGCCGACGTGGTGGTCTGCGACGGATTTGTCGGCAACGTCGCGCTGAAGACCAGCGAAGGCCTGGCCAAACTAGTCAGCGTATCGCTGCGCGAGTCGTTGAAGAGCACGGTGACGAGTCAGGTGGGCGCGCTGCTGTCGCGGACAGCGTTCAACGCCTTCAAGAAGCGGCTGGACTATTCGGAGTACGGCGGCGCGCCGATGCTTGGCGTGCGCGGCGTGTGCATTGTGGGCCACGGCTCGTCGAACGAGAAGGCAATCATGAACGGCATTCGCGTGGCGGCGGAGTGCGCGTCGGCCGAAGTGAATCAGGGGATCGAAGCAGCGCTGCGCGAGGTTTAAGTGTTATCGGCAACGGATGGACCTTAGCGGATGCGCCTTCGCAGACGGGCAAACGATTCTTCGTCACCGGCGGCAACAGCGGCGTGGGCTACTACGCGGCGGTAGAACTGGCGCGGCGCGGTGCGACGGTGGTGCTGGCCTGTCGCGACCGTAGCCGTGGAGAGGCCGCGCTCAAACAACTACGCACAGACGCGGCCGGGCCGGGCTCCGCCGCGAATGACGCCGAACTGGCGCTGCTCGATCTGGCATCGCTCGCGTCCATCCGCGAGGTCGCTGAAGCCGAGGTGGCCCGGCGCCAGCCGCTGCATGGGCTCATCAACAACGCCGGCGTCATGGCTCCGGCCAAACGGCTGGAGACGCGCGATGGCTTCGAGCTGCAGTTCGGCACCAACGTCCTCGGCCACTTCGCGCTGACCTGCCGGCTGCTGCCTGCGCTCGCGATGGGCAGCGGAGCGACGCCGGAGGACGCATCGCGCGTGGTAACCCTGGCGTCGATCGCGCACAAGCGCGGGCGCATCGACTTCGACGATCTGCAGTCCGCGAAGAAGTACTCGCCGATGGACGCATATGCGCAGTCGAAGCTCGGCGACCTGATGTTTGCCTTCGAGCTGGAGCGGCGCCTGCGCGCGAAGATGCTGGGACCGGTCAGCATTGCGGTGCATCCGGGCGTGGCGCAGTCGGCGCTGTTCAAGGGCATGGCGGGCATCTGGTACGGCGTGACCAATGCCGTGATCGGGATGTTCCTCAACGACGGCCCGCAAGGCGCGCTGCCGACGATCTACGCTGCCACGGCTCGCGACGCACAGGGCGGCGGTTACTACGGCCCACAGGGCTTCAATGAGATGCGCGGCGGCGATGTGGGCCCGGCGTTCGTCTCGAAGGCGGCAGCGGATGTGGGTGCACAGAAAAGGTTATGGGATGTGTGCGCGGAGCTGACTGGGGTCGACCTGAAGTAAGCGAACGCAAAGAACGCTCACGGATTCACACGGAACCCACCGATGAGAGGCTGGACCGAACCTCCTGTTGCTGGACCAGCAACCAAATCACCCTCGTCATTCTGGCGGAGCCAGATCTCCGTAATTGCTGTCAGGAGCTGCGGCATACCTTGAGAGAAAGCGCTCCAGCCGCACCTGCGAAACCTTCCGCTACACAAACCAGCAAGCCAGGAAGCTGGTTTGGACACGCGCTTTGGTCGCACAGAACTTGACAATCGGCTGCTCCGGAAAGCCCGCCTGCTGTTCCCCCGAGTCCCTGTAAGCCTATCTGAGGTCCGGACCTAACTTACGTCTTTTGAATATTTTGCGCAATTAACATGGGGGAAGCGGGTACCTTCTTTTTACCCTGAACCCCGTCAATTACGCGGCCGTTTCAACTCTCGGCGAGCTCTCCGCAAAACGGCTCGCCAGCACCGGCAATCCGAACAGCACCCCCGCGACCAGCGCGGTCGAGATCAGGTCGTTGCGGTAGAAGGGCAGCGGGGGGTAGTAGCACATCGCCAGTCCGGCCAGGTTGTGCGCGTACATATGGCCCGTCCAGACCACGAAATTGCTGAGCAGGAAGAACGAGGTCGCCGAGCCGAGGACGGCGGCCAGCACGCGAACAGCGGTAACGCGTTGCAAAACTGCATGTCCGAAGAGGCAGACGCCCGCGTACCACGCCCACGTAACAAGATAGCCGCTGACGTGAAACGCGAAGTGGTAAGCGTAGGTGGTCAGGAGGAAGTCTGTGACCATCAGGGCCGCGACCGCGACGCCGCACTGCCATCGCGGGCGGCGCGCGCCGAAGTACAGCAGGCTTCCGCCAACCGCCGTAAAGTTGAAGACAGTCGCCTGAAACAGCGGAGGGAGCAGACGGCTCAGGATGGCGATCAGTAGAACGATGTAAGCCAGCATAGATTCGATTGTAGCGGAAAAGCATGTAGCTGAAAGGGCGTCGCGAGCCGCCCTTGCCGCTACCGATGGTTGATCGAACCCGGAGTTATGATGCCGATGTTATCGACGCCGGCGCGATGGCCCATGTCGACCACCTCGGCGATGCTGCCGTACTGCAGATCGGCGTCGCCCTGGACGAACATCACCTTCTCCGAGCGAGTGGAAAAGATCTGCGCCAGCTTCGGCTCGACCGCGGACTGCGCGAACGAGTCTTCGTTGATCCGGTAGGTAGGCTGGCCGTTGCCGTTGCTCGTCACCTGCACGACGATCGTGCTGGGAGCCGGTTCGGGGTTTGTAGTTTTCGGCGGCTGAGGGACCAGCGCGTCGAGGCCTCTGGGCACGACCGGCACGATGACCATGAAGATGATCAGCAGCACCAGCAGTACATCGATCAGCGGAGTCACGTTAATATCCGCTTTGCTTCCATTTCCGATTGCCATGGCTTTCTCCTTCGGTTTATTGATTCCTGGTTGGCGCGAGTCTCCTTTGTTTAGGTACGGTAGTTCTGCGAGGTGGAAACAGAACGACCCGGCCGCAGCCGGGTCGTCTGGCGAATCCGTTGTGAAGTCTATTGTCCCGATTCAACCCGGGGCGTGATGATTCCGATATTGTCGACACCGGCCTGGTGGCCCATGTCGATCACTTCGGCGATCTTGCCGTATTCGAGGTCCGCGTCACCCTTCACGAACATGACCTTCTCCTGGCGCGCGGCGAAAATCTCCTGCAGCTTGGGCTCGATTGAGCCCTTGGCGAACGCGTCCGAGTTGATCATGTACGAAGGCTGCCCGCCCTTGTTGCTCTGCACCACAACGACGATCGTGCGGTCGTTCGGGACATCGTGCGAGGGATCCTTGGGCGGCTGGGGAACCAGCGCGTCCAGACCCTTCGGGGTAACCGGCACAATGACCATGAAGATGATCAGAAGCACCAGAAGAACGTCAATCAGCGGCGTCACGTTGATCTCAGATACCGCTCCGCCTGTACCTCCACCGCCCATTCCCATCGTAATTCTCCTTATATTCCATCCGGTTGAACCGGGATCAAACTGAGTCGAGGCACCGAGCAGCCGCCAGCGCGATCTACTGTTCCTTCTTTTCCGTCAACAGCCCGAGTTCGCTGACGCCGGCGGAGCGGATTCCGTCTACCGCATCCATCACCTTGCCGTACATCGCACGATTGTCGGCCCGCAGGTAGACTTTCTTCTCCGGATTCTTGGAGAGCTTGTCGGAGATCGTTCCGCCCATGGCCTCGATCGCGATCTGGTCGGCCCCGAGGTAGATTTTGCCATCGCGGGTAACCGCGACCATGACCGAGTCTTCCTTGTTAGCGTTCTCCATCGCTATTGCTTGCGTAGCGGTGGGCAGGTCGAGGGTGACCTTGTTATTCAGCATCGGCGTGATGACCATGAAGATGATCAACAGCACCAGCATCACGTCTACCATCGGCGTCACGTTGATGTTGGAGTTTACTTTTTTTCCTTCGTCCCGCTTTGAAATCGACATGGTTCCTGCGCTCCGTCCGGTATTTGGATGCTGCTTTCAGTCTGGGCTGGACAGTAACGGCCGGAGAATTGCGCCGTTACTGTCCAGGACCGGTTTAGCGGTGGCTCTGCTTGATGAAGTAGTCGACCAGCTCCGACGAGCTGTTGTCCATCTCGACGTCGAAGGCTTCAACCTTATTGGTGAAGTAGTTGAAGGCCATAACGGCGGGAATAGCGACGATGAGACCGAACGCGGTCGTAACCAGCGCTTCCGAGATACCGCCCGCGACGGCGCCGATGCCGGTCGCCTTAGAGCTGGCGATCGACTGGAAGGCGTTGAGAATGCCGATTACGGTGCCGAGCAGGCCGATAAACGGCGCCGTGGAACCGATCGTGGCGAGACCGCCGAGGCCGCGCTTCAGCTTGGAGTGCACGATCGCTTCAGAGCGCTCGAGAGCGCGCTTGGAGGATTCGATCTGCTCTTCCGAGATCGAGCCGCCCGAACCGAAGCTGCGGAATTCCTGCAGGCCAGAGGTGACGACCTCCGCCAGATGTGACTTCTTGGTGCGGTCGGCGACCTTGATCGCCTCGTCCAGATTGCCGTTCTTCAATGCGCCCGCAACTTTGGGGGCAAACTCGCGTGACTGCGAACGGGCAGCCGAGAAGTACAGGCCGCGATCGATAATAACCGCCAGCGACCAGATCGACATGATGAACAGGATGATGACGATGCAACGCGGAATCCAGCTCATGCTGTGCCACATGTCGACCAGCGAGAAGGAGTTGCCCGCGGGCGCATCCTGAAACATGGCGAGCGAAGCGGAGAGGTGCGAGAGGGCGTGCGCGGAAGTTGCAATATGGGCGAGAATCACTGGAATCTTTCCTCCGGGATGCGGTGCTTAGAGTTGAACGCGATGGATCCGGACGGACGGGTGTTGCCGCGAGTCGTCCGCCGGATCCGCTTCGGGAAGTCTGATCAAAACTGGAACAAAAACTAATGCAAGATCGTTGTATCGACTGCGCTAGCCGCCGCCGAAGTTGAAGTTGACGGTAATCGTGGTGTCCACCTCGGTCGGCTCGTTGTTGAGGAGATACGGCTTGTAGCGCCAGTGCTGCACGGCATCGAGCGCGCTGGCTCGCAGCATCTCAGGTCCGCTGATAACCTGCAGGTTCTGGATGGTGCCGTTCTTGCCGATGATGGCGTGCAGAACGACCGCACCGGAGACGTGCGCCGCGCGGGCGATCGGCGGATAAATTGGCTGCGTCTTTTCGACGATGGTACCGGCCATTACGCCGCCCGAAATACGCTGTGGACCTGCGGGCTTGGGCGCAGGAGCGGTGGTCACCTTGGGCGCGGGCGCCGTTCCCATGCCGCCCATGATGCCGCCGAGCGCGCCGCCGGGCGAGCCGCCGGCCATTCCGGCCATACCGACGACACCGGACGACGGTGGTGGAGCGGCATCTTCCTTGATCATCTCGATCTTCTTGGGGATCTTGGTAGGCGCGTGCAGGCCCTCGTCAATCTCCGAAACGT
>CAXTMK010000076.1:0-10426 GCA_964245315.1 uncultured Acidobacteriaceae bacterium
GATGTGGAGAGCGCGCCGGGCGGGCCCGGGGGCCTAACTTTTTTGTCAAAGTATTCAAAAATAAAGGCTTAGCCCGGACTTCCAACATTTGATTGGCGATGCACCATTCTTGGGGCATCCACGTTAGATGGGAAGACGCTGGCCGTAGCGGTAGGTGGCTTCAAGCTGGCCGTCGGCGGAGTATTGGTTGAAGCTGGCGGGTTGGCCGGCGCGCAGGCTGGCGATGGTCTCTTCCAGGCCGAGCAGGGTCGCGGGCTGCGAACTGGCACAACGGACGGCGGTTTCGAGCGTGCAGCCGGTAAACTTTTGCAGGTTGGAGACGGCGCGGTCGAGCGTGAGGACGGAACCGGCGAGGGTTTCGGGCGCGGCGGTGAGGCTGGCGCGCCCATTGGCTACCGTCACGGGCAGGCGGGCGAGCAGGTAGGGGCCGTCGGGCATGCCGGTGGCGGAGATGGCGTCGGTGACGAGGATCGCCTTCTCGCCCTTGAGGCGCAGCCAGAGGCTGACAAGCTCGGGTGCGACGTGGATGCCGTCGCAGATAAGCTCGGCAAAGACAGGCTGGTCCAATACAAAGCCAAGAACGCCGGGCTCGCGATGGTCCAGCGGACGCATGGCGTTGAAGGTGTGGGTCTCGGAGAGCATGCCTAAGGACGGCTGCGGGTGCCCGGAGATAACGTTGAACATGCCCTGCACGCCCTCGCGCGTCTCTTCCAGCGTGGCGTTGGTATGGCCCAGCGAGACGCGCACTCCGGAGGCGGTGGCATGGCCAATCAGCTCGTCCGACCAGGGCAGTTCGGGCGCGATGGTGAGCAGGCGGATGTGGCCGCGGGCGGCTTGCTGGAAGCGGTCGAAGAGCTCGATGGAGGGGCGTTGCAGCAGCTCCGCCGGGTGGACGCCGCGCTTGGCGTGCGAGAGGAACGGGCCTTCGAGGTGGATGCCGATCGGCGTGGCCTCATCCTCGGGCGTGGGCGATGCGATGGCGGCGGCGAGGCGGTCGAGCGCGGCAAGCGTGTCGTCGATGGAGGCGGTGACGGTGGTGGGAAGGAAGTGGCTGGTGCCGCGGCGGGCGAGGAAGCGCTGGATTCGGCTCAAATCGCCGGGCGAGGCGAGCATGACGTCGTGGCCGGCGGCGCCGTGGATGTGGATGTCGAGGAAGGTGGGGGTGAGCGTCTTGTCGCTGACGATGGAGGCGTCGGTGGAGATGTCTTCGATCAGGCCGGTGGGGCCGATGGTGATCGCGGGGTAGGCGACGGAGCCTATGGCGGTGATGAGGGTTCGGGCGGTTAGGGTGGGCATCAGGAAAGCGCCGATCTTATCAAGGTTCCCTGCTCTTCGATTGCCTTCACACGTTGCAGAGCAGAACGGTTGCACCAGATTCCAGATGGATGGATGACCGCAACCGACTTACAGGGAACTTCAGTTAGCTGTTCCCATTGCTCGCGAGCGGGCACACCCAAGATGACGACTAGTTTTGGCCGGACGATCTCTATCTGCTTCACCAGAAAAGTTCTGCATTGGTGCTCAAAGACCTTCCCAGCCTCCATTCTGCCTGAATTTGATTTCTTTGAGTTTGGATGGAGACCGGTAAAAACATTTGTATAGAAAGAGTCACATGGAGAGATACCAGCGACTTGTTGGTACTCCAATAAGTATTTCCAGGCTCCGACATTTAGCCGCTCCACTCCTCGGTGAACACAACCATCAAGATCCTTGACCATGCCGAAGTTGTTTCCGAGAAAGACGACAATGTTTTTAGGAAATATATCGGGCGCAGTTCCATGTGGCAAATCACCGCGCCAAAGGCCAATACCGCCTGGAAAGAAACCAGTTCCGTCTATTCGGCCAACTGGGCGAATGGCATTCTCACCGTAGGAGCTGACAAGAAGGTCCATCTGTTCGAAAAGCTCGCGGCAAACCATCTCTGTCTTTCTGTTTTCCAACATTCGAGTGTGCCTTCCCCGGACTCCATTGCTGTTCTGAAAGAAAGCATATCCCAGGGGCTAAAGCCCGAAGTTGTGGTAGTCCGTCAGTGCCCGGGCTGAAGCCCGGGCAGGTCGCGGGTGGCCGCATCTTCCACGGTAAAGCTCTCCTGCCAGCGCGAGTGCTCACGATGCGTTTGTTGTTTCGTTATGGAGAGCCGAAAGTGGGAGAATGAGCGTCACCACTGTGCCCTTATCAGGCACGCTTTCCATTTGGATAGCTCCTGCATACCGTTGAATCAGAGATTTCGCGATGGAAAGTCCTAACCCTGATCCCAGTTGTCCGGTGCGGGCTGGATCAATCTGATAAAACCTGTCGAAGACAAACTGTTGATGCTCCGGCGCAATGCCAATGCCGTTGTCCGATACGCAAATCCGCAGATCATCCTTCAGGTGATAAGAAACCACGATTCGACCGCCGGGCTTCGTGAACTTGATGGCATTATCGAGGAGAATACCCAGAACCTGGCGGATATGAGTCGAATCCACAGATAGGATCGGGCTCCGGCCTGCCTGCTCCGAGAAGGACATGACATGTCGCTTTGCTTCGGCAAAGGTGGCGAAACGATCCTCGACCTCATGGAGAAGTTCATTGAGTGGAACCGGTTCCGTGAAGTGAGTGTCTCGATCCGCATCCGCCCTGGCAAGCAGGAGCAAATCATCCAGAAGTTTGGCAGCGTCGCCAGTTTCCTCAACAATTACCTGCAGCGACTCCTTCGTCTCAGAGTCGAATCGTCCGTGAGCGAGAATGTCCTGCGTCGTGGCGCGAATGAAAGCAACAGGACTGCGAAGCTCGTGCGACGCATCCGCCGTGAACTGCTCAATGCGCTTCAGGGAGGTTTCGATACGATCCAGCAAGCTGTTCCATTCCAGTGCCAGACGGCGCAACTCATCTTCGGCCAGAGGGATGGGTAGGCGACGAGAGAGGTCTTTGGCGGTAATGCTTTTCGCCTCCCTGGTCATGGCATCAACAGGCCTCAAGGAGCGTCTGCTTAGGATGTAGCCGCTGAAGCTTGAGACAAACAGCAACAATGGAGCAATCTCACACAGTCGTGAGGTGAGGGTTCGTGAGAGAAGTTGGTCTTCGGCGAGCGAACCAGGCACCAGGAGATACGCAGGCTGGCCCAGGAAGACAATCGGCTGGCAAAGCAGGCGGAAGTATTCCCGGTGTACGACGGCATTTTGGATGAGATCACGATCGCAGGAGTGGATGGGAAGCGTCAGCGTTTCTGAAGTGGACTCTGGAAAAAGTTGACGTCCGCGGGGGTCGACAACTTCGATCAGTTCCCCTTCAGGCAGTATCCCCACGAGATCATTCAAGCGGTGTGGCGTGCCCTGGGCATCTTCCGCGGACGCGCTGGATAGCAGGTTTTTGACCCGGATGGCGCGCATCTCCAGAGTGCGGTCTTTCCAGGACAAGACCGCCGATCCGAGAACGAACCACATGATCGTGCTGAAAATCACAATGCCGCAAAACGAGATGCATGTATACCAGATCGCGAGCCGAAGGCTGATCGACATACTTCGGATCATGCTGTGACAACCTTCAGCATGTACCCGACACCGCGGATTGTGTGTAAAAGAACAGGCTGCCGCTCGAATTTGATCTTTGTGCGAAGCGCGCGCATGAAGACATACAGCTTGTCTTCGTTGAGATCATCACTTCCCCAGCCAGTGTCCGCGAGCGTCTCTTTTCTGACGACTTGCCCTGCCCGCCGCATCAGAAGCTCCATCAGGGCATATTCCGTGGGCGTGAGCGGGATGGCGAGTCCATCGCATTCGACACAGTGAGTGGAGGGCCGGAGATAGAGACGTCCGACCGACAATTGCTGCTCCTGCAATGAGAGTGGCCGCCGCGTCAGTGCTCTCAACCTGGCCAGCAGAACTGCCATGTCGAAGGGCTTGCTCATGTAGTCGTCCGCGCCAAGATCAAGTCCGTGCACGATGTCGTGGTTCGTGTCTTTGGCTGTCAACAGAATCGTCGGCACGCGGATCTCGTCGTGCCGCATCCTTTCGAGGACGGCGAACCCATCCAACTTCGGAATCATTACGTCCAGAATGACAGCGTTGAGCTGGTGGCCGGAGATCGCTGCGAGCGCCGCCTCCCCGTCATGGGCTACAAGCGTCGCGTATCCTTCGCGCTGAACCGCCTTCTGAAGCAGCGCAGCCATCCGCACCTTGTCTTCGACGATTAACACTCGCATGTTTCCAAGATAGGTATTGTCCATGAATATTGTGTTACCCGCCCCAATCTTTAGGTTGTCTTTAGAATTCCTCACTAGCCTTCGGTCAACAAGAGATCTCAGTCAGTCCGGCAGTCGCTCTGGTTGGCGCCATTTACCGTCGCGACCTCGCAGGGCGACACATGAAGCCTTGTTTTGAAACAGGAGTTGATTTATGAGGATCTGCCGCATTTTAATCTCCGTTCTCGTTCTTTTCCCCTTTGGCACTGGCTCCCTTTCTGCACAGATCGACCGTGCTGATCTGAAAGGGACCGTTACAGATCACTCCGGCGCTCGTGTGCCAGGTGCAACGGTGACGGTGCTCTTTCCGCAGACTGGCTTTCATCGGGAGGTGACAACAACGGCTTCTGGAGATTATGTTTTTCCCGCGTTGCCGCCTGGAGCTTGCAAGATCACGGTGAAGGCGCCCAGCTTTGCCGAAACAACACGGGAGCAGATTGTGCTCGAGGTGGGCGGGACGCGCACAGAGGACATGCAACTCGGCGTGGAAGGGGTTGCGCAGAGTGTTGCCGTCAACGCCTCCACGGTGGCGCTGGATCATGATAGCGCCGCGACCGGCGGTGTGATTTCTGCGCAGCAGGTAGAAAACCTGCCGATTAACGGACGCAACTGGGCAGCGCTGCAACTGCTTGTGCCGGGTGCGATCAATACAGGAAGTGGCAACCAGCTGACGATACGGTTCGCGGGCCGCGGCATCGACGACAACAGAGTTACGTTCGACGGAGTGGATGCAAGCGGCATCCTGCGTCAGTCGCAAAAGCTCGATCTAAGGATACAGATTTCATCGGATTCGATCGCCGAGTTCCGCGCCCAGTCAACCGTCTACTCGGCCCAGTTCGGTGGCACCACCGGCGGCCAGGTTGACGTCGTTTCGAAATCAGGCAGCAACCACTTCCACGGCAGTGTGTATGAATACCTGCGCAACGATGTTCTCAATGCGCGCGCCCTGTTTTCGACGAGCCAGCTTCCGTTACGGCTCAACCAGTACGGAGCGAGCGTTGGCGGCCCTCTTTACCGCGACCACACGTTTGTCTTTGCCAATTACGAGGGTCTCCGTCAGACTTTGGGACAGCCGCTTGTCGGCTTTGTGCCGAGCCCCGCATACATCGCGGCGACTCTTGCGAAATCTCCGGCTTTGGCGCCCCTGCTGAGCCCTTACCCCGCGGGACAGACACCGACCAGCAATGCCAGCGTGTATCAGTTCAATGGCTCAGGCCGGCAAACGCAGACTGAAGACTATGGCTTGATCCGCGCCGACCAGGTCTTCAGTCCGCGAACGTCCGCGTTTGTCCGGTTCAACCTGGATCAGGGGCGGATCGTGTCGCCGAACGGAGATTCAACAGGCTACCTCGGCGATCTGCTGGCGACTCAGGATGATCCGAAGAACGGCGTCCTCGGCGTGCAACATCTGTTCCGTCCCAACCTGTTAAACGACCTCAAGCTCGCCATCAATCGCACGCCGTATTATGCGCAGAACATAAGCCTGGCTTCCTTCCAACTGGCGGTCGCCGGATTCTCAACACTGCACGACACGCTGCAGCAGACGCAGGGATCTACTGCATATTCGCTGGTCGATACGGTGAATCTTTCATTCGGACGGCACAGCATCACCACCGGCGGCGGCTTTCGCCACGTGGCACTAAACCTGAGCAGCACACAGGAGACACAATACGCTGCCACCAGCTCGACCACACTGCAGAACAACAGCCTGAGCGGCGCAACTCTCCTGGCTGCGATTCCGAACGAGGATGCGCGGAAACTTGAATACGATCTCTTCTTTCAGGATCAATACAAGTTCACCCGCAACGTGCTGTTGAGCTTCGGCCTTCGCTACGACAACTTCGGCGCCTTCTCGGGCGTTAATGGCCGCGATCTGCCCTTCGACCCGCTGACCTGCCCCACCGGATAC
This sequence comes from uncultured Acidobacteriaceae bacterium, assembly GCA_964245315.1. Taxonomy (GTDB): domain Bacteria; phylum Acidobacteriota; class Terriglobia; order Terriglobales; family Acidobacteriaceae; genus Edaphobacter. The sequence goes on from CAXTMK010000076.1 coordinate 6,132, forward strand.
TGCACGGCCGGCATTCCTTTCTACAACACGGATAACGGCGACTTCCAACCTCGGATTGCGGTTACATGGTCGCCGAGCTTCCTGCATGACCAGACAGTTTTTCGCGCCGGCTATGGGCTGTACGCTGGCGAGGCGCAACTGGGTGACTTGATCTCTCCGCTCAGCAATCTCGGTCAGCGGCTTTCCTTTACCGCAACGCAGCTCGGAACGCCGAGCTATCCGCTTTCGCCTGGCCTAACTTCGCAGGCACTCGTCTCGAATGCGCCAAAGGGTCTGTACCGGGGCCGGGTAAGCGAGCAGGTAAGCCAATGGGGAGCATCAGTCGAGCAGCGCTTTCCGTTTCAGATCATGAGCAGCATCGGTTACATCGGAAGCCACGGGGCGCATCTTCCGGAGCATACGGTTCTCAACGTGTTGAATCCCACGACGAGGGTTGCTCCCCTGCCGTCCTTCGGCCTCATTGATTACAAGCTGACGGGCTCTAACAGCAACTTCTCCGGGCTCGTTACCTCACTCGATCGGCAATTTTCCAGTGGTCTGTCGTTTGGCGTCACGTACCTTTGGTCGCATTCGACTGACGATGGGGCGAATGTCGGGAATAACACCGGTGCTGAGGTTGACTTCGCCGAGAATGTTGCATGCCGGATCTGCGAACGCGCCAGCAGCGATCAGGACATTCGATCCTCATTCACGGCAAACACCGTGTATGACCTCCCGTTCGGAGTTGGCCGCGCTTACCTGAATCGCGGCGTTGCCGGACAGATTCTTCGTAGATTTCAGCTGAGCGGGATCGGCGTCGCGCGCACAGGACTGCCGGTGAATGTGACCCTCTCAAGGACCGCGGCAAGCCTCCCCGACGGGAACACGACATCGCCGCAACGCCCGAACCTCGTGCAAGGCGTTTCGCTCATCCCGCCAGGAGGACGCACGGCGCAATTGTGGATTAACCCGGCAGCCTTTGCAGTGCCGGCCAGTGGAGCGTTCGGCAATGCACCAAGGAATCTTGTGCGTGCGCCTGGGACGTGGCAGATCGATGGATCTCTGCAAAAGGCTTTGTTCAGCAAAGAAAGCTTCGCCGTCAATTTCAGAGGTGACGTCTTCAACCTCCTGAACCGCGCGCAGTACGGAGTTCCAGCAGCTGTCTTCAACACCGCCAGCTTCGGTCAGATCACCACCCAGATCAACGCGGGACCTACAGGCACTGCCACCCAGCGCGTGATCCAGGTGAGCTTGCACATTCTCTACTAAGCACCAGTCACCCACAGGAGATCCGTTCCATGTCCTTGCTCAACCGTCGTTCTTTCCTGCAACTGGCGTCAGCTTCCGCCCTGGCCGCAAGCGCCCGGCTGCGGGCCCGGCAGACGCGGATACTTCTGCCCGTCAATGTCTGCGGAAAATTCGGCTATATCGACGAGAACGGTTCGCTTGCGGTTGCCGCTCGTTACGATGGGGCGTTACCGTTCGCGACGGACTGGGCCGCAGTCCACCGCGATGGTCATTGGGGATACATCGATCGCACTGGCAAGGAAACGTTGCCGCCGCAGTATGACGAAGCTCGAAACTTCCGCTGGAACTGCAGCCCCGTGCGGATCGGGAAGGAATGGCACTTCATCCGCCCCGACGGTTCCGATGCGTTTCCGCAACGGTTTGAGTTGACGCGCAGCTTTCAGGACTCGCGCGCCCGGGTCAGAGTGAATGGGAAATGGGGCTTCATCGACCCCACGGGCAAACTTGTGATCCCGGCAATCTACGACACCGTTCATGGGTACAGCGAAGATATCGCGCCCGTCGAGATGAACGGAAAGTGGGGGTTCATCAACAAAGCCGGAGCGACGATTCTGCCGTTTCGCTATGACACCGTCACCAGCTTCAATGGGGGCGTATGCGCCGTTCTGATGGATGGAAAATGGGGTTTCATCCGACCGGATGGCTCTGTGAAGTTCCCCGCTAACTGGGAAAAGACCGGAGAATTCAGTGACGGAGTGTGCCCGGTGCAAAAAGGCGGCCTTTGGGGCCTGATCGATCCCAATGGCAAGCTAGTGATGGAGCCGAAGTTCAACGAGATGGACTCATTCGATGCGGGGCATGTGCTCGTGACTCTGAAGGGTCAACTGATGTATCTGGATCGCAGATTTCATCCAATCTGGAAGCAGAATATGAATTGTCCCGCCGGCACCAACTTTCGCATGTACAAAGCACCTGCGTGAAAAATCTCTTCGTTTGCTTCGCGTCATGTCGTCCCTTCTTTTCCTTGAAGAGCTTTTGTGGTGAGCGAGTGCATAATCGCCCTGGCGCTCTTCCAGCGAATGACCTGAGCTCTTGCCAGGCGCATAGACTGTTGGGCATGTCTGCGGCAAGGGAGGCCTCAATATGCCCAGGAGGACCAGAAAGCACGTCGTGCGGAAGATTGTCCTTCGTCTGCCAGACCTTGATCATGCAAAGAAGTCAATATTGAACAGCTTGAGTTCTCCGCGTTCGCGGCGCAAGTACAAGTTTGCGATGGAGCATGTTGATTCCTATGGTCTGCTCCGCGGTTGCAAGATCCTGAGTCCCGGCTAAGAGGTCTTCGTTTTTCATGATGCCGGCGTTGTTGATCAGCACGTTGAGTGACGGCAGTTCGCTCTTTACCTGGTCGGTGAAGCGCTCGATCTCCGAAGCGTTCTCGACGTCGAGATTGAAGAACCGCATGCCAGGGTTGGCTGCGACAGTCTCCTCGAGTACTTCTCTTCGGCGGCCGGCGATTACGACGTGGTTCCCGGTCTTGTGCAAGGCCTCAGCGAGTCCACGGCCGATACCGCTACCGCCACCCGTGATGAGAATTGTATTGTCTGTCAGACTGATTGTCGGCCTCCAGTGTGCGTTCTCATAGCAATTGATGTAGCGAGAGTGAGTCGGGTCGCGGAAAATGCGCTTCTGCCGAAAAGATGTCCCACCCAGCAACACTCATTTTGTCCCTGGCGTGCGACGGGGTTGGCAAGTCGGACCACGAACCGCTGACCGCGTGCGCTCTCTCCAGAACTTTTCCTGAAGCCCTGAGGCTTGAGCGGCCGCAGATGAAAGTCGCTCTCCGCAGTGAAACAGAGCAATCCGGCACAGTATGTCCGGGGCGTTAGCAATACTCTCGCTTTGAGGTCATGCCATGCAGGGGAAACATACGATTTTTGACACGCGGCGAGCAGGGAACGATGACGAGCCGGGAGAAACGCGAGCGAACAGAACCATCTTTTCCTTTAGCAACAGGGATGCTCTACAAACGACATCCTTCATGGCAGACCGGGGAGAAGACGTTGTCTCTCCGCGAATCGATCGGGCGACCGCGAACCCTCGCCCGGCTCCGATCGAAAGGTCAGGTGGTTCCGGCGGACAACCGTGAGCCGAAATCACGCAACGCTGGCCGATATCTCCGCCTGCCGAGTTGTCACCGGAGGTTTTCGCGGGCGCCAGCAGCGTCTCCGTTCCCGACGTCCTTGTCGGCGCAGTCATTATCCTCGTAAATTTGGTGCAGACCGTTCAGGCTGGAGACAACATCTTCGCGCGCAGACTCGACCGCGCTAACACTGAACGATCTTTATGACAATGCCCATACCATAGTTTCACTTGCGCATCGCACCTCCATTGGTATACGACTTGAGTGGCACCCTTATGCGTCTACTCCTTGCTGCTCTTCTCGTCTTCTCCGGTCCTGGTGTCTCCGCGTTGGCGCAGTTGCAGCAGCCTACCTGCTCGGGCGGCAGCAACACCACCACGATTACCGGCAAAGTGTTCGCGCCCAATGGCATCGATCCTCTGCCGAATGTGCTGGTCTATATTCCGAGCGCACCCGTGGATGCCTTTACACCCGGCGTCAGCTGCCCGGTCGTGGGCGCGGTGCCGTCGGGAGTGCCGCTCGTCGGCGCAACCTCCGCAGTCGACGGCAGCTTCGAGATCGACAATGCGCCCGCCGGTACGAACATTCCGCTGGTGATCGTCTCCGGACGCTGGCGGCGGCAGCTCGTCATTCCGACCGTGAACGCCTGCTCGGCCAACCCGCTGCCTTCGGCGCCTGTGACGGCGGGCCAGACGCCGACGGCCTTCGCGGTGTTTCCGTCGACGCAACTGCAGGGTGACATCCCGAAGATTGCAATCGCGACAGGCGAAGCGGACTCGGTGGAGTGCGTGCTGCGCAAAGTGGGGATTGCGGATTCGGAGTTCACCGATCCGACCCAGGGAGGACGCGTCAACTTCTACCCAGGCGAGGGGAATGCCGGGTCCATCATTTCCAGCGCCAGCCCATCCGAAACGACGCTGATGACGAC
>CAXTMK010000076.1:10436-15480 GCA_964245315.1 uncultured Acidobacteriaceae bacterium
CGACTGCGGGGACTCTGAACGGTTACGACGTGCTGATGCTGCCGTGCGAAGGCGGAGCTTATACCCGGACCTCCACCGAGCTGCACAATCTGGTTTCATTTGCCAACTCCGGAGGGCGGGTGTATGCGAGCCATTACGCCTACTCCTGGATGGATACGGCAACCACGTTCAGCACGGTGGCCAAATGGACGGGCACGTCAACCGGCAGTTTCACCAGCGAGTTGGGGGAGGTCGATCCTACTTTCTCTGGTGGCGCGACGCTCACTCAGTGGCTGACGGAGACGGGTGCGTCGGCCCCGGCGACGCCCGGACAGATTACGCTCTCGACGGTTCGCCAGACGCAGACCGGCGTCGTGGCGCCGACTCAGTCCTGGCTGAAGGTCATCGGCACGACCGGCGCGATCGAGAATGCGACGATGCAGTTTGTGTGGGATACGCCGGTGGTGACGAATACGACGACGAACCAGTGCGGACGCGTTCTCTTCAACGAGTACCATGTTGAGAATCCAACCATCGGAAATCATGAAGTGATCTTCCCCGCTGAGTGTCCTGGGGCGGGGACGCCGATGACGCCGCAGGAGAAGCTGCTGGAGTACAGCCTCTTCGAGCTGACCAACGACGGCGGAGCCTTTACGCTGGCACCTGCCACGCAGGATTTCGGCACGGCGGCCGTGGGCTTCAACAGCGCGCCGCAGACCTTTACGTTCACCAACAACTCGACCTTCTCGACCGTGGTGAGCGCGCCGGTCGGCAGCCAGGACTTCAACATCGCCGGCAACAATTGCGGAACGGTCGCGGGCTATGGAACCTGCCAGATCACGGTGGTCTTCAACCCGTCGATGCTGGGCGCGGAGACGGGCACGCTGTCGGTTACGGCAAGCGGCACGACGCTGACCTCGACGCTGACCGGCAACGGCATCCCGGATCTTTCGCTCTCGATCGCGTCGCTGACCTTCGGCAGCCTGGATGTCGGCGCCACGGCGACTCAGACGTTCAATATCACCAATGCGGCCACCGGTCCGGTGCCGGTCCCGGCGCTCGCCGTTACGGGCGATTTCTCCGCTGCGGCCGGCTGCTCCGGGACGCTGCCCGCGGGTGCGAGCTGCACCATCGCAGTCAGCTTTAAGCCCGGCACCAGCGGAACGCGCACCGGCACGATCGCCCTGGTAACGGCGGCACCGGGAGCACCGGCGACATTGACTGGAAATGGCATCGATTTCACCATCACGGCGTCGCCGACGTCTGGAACCGTGATCGCCGGGTATAACTCGACGACGACTACCACGACCACTCCGCTGGCGGGCTTTGCCGCGGCGCTGACGCTCTCCTGCACGACCAACGCTCCCGGCTCGACGTGCACGCTGAGCAGCAACCGCTTCACGCCCTCTTCGGCGGTAGCGACCGGGGTCACGATTACGACGACTTCGCAGTACTCGGTTATCGGATATAGCGGGATCGGTGGCGGATGGCTCTCGCTGTTGGGACTGGCGGCCGGCCTGTTCTTATTGATGAAGCGGAGGAGCCTGGGGCCGCTGGGGCAATCGGGTCTGACGATGGTTCTCGTCGTGCTGACGTTGGCCGCGGCCGGCATCGGCTTGACGGGTTGCTCGGGTAAACTGCCGCCGCAGAACGCAACTTACACGGCGCCGGGGACGTATACGTACACCATTACGGCGACGGATGGTTTCCTGGTGCACTCGGCGACGTACTCGTTGACGACCACGACGAAGTAGGCGAAGGCACCGGAGCAGGTTCGCCCTCTTGTTACAATCTCCCTTTGGGCAAAGAGGGTTACGTGCTTCGATTTTCGACTGCGGGAGAGAGTCATGGGGAGGCGCTGGTCGCCGTGGTAAGCGGCCTGCCCGCCGGCATCCCTGTCGACCAGGCAATGCTGGACCACGAACTATGGCGCAGGCAGCAGGGCTTCGGACGCGGCGGACGTATGCGCATCGAGCGCGACTCCGCCCATATTTTGACTGGCGTGCGCCATGGCAGGACCATCGGAGCGCCGGTCGCAATGACGCTGGCGAACAATGACTGGAAGAACTGGGAAGAGATTCTGCCGGTCGAAACCGGCGACGCCGAGAAGCACAAGGCTGTCAAAAGCCCGCGGCCTGGGCATGCCGATCTCGCCGGAGCCCTGAAGTACAACTTCCCCGACGCTCGTTACGTGCTCGAACGGGCGAGTGCGCGGGAGAGTGCGGCGCGGGTCGCTTGCGGCGCGTTGGCGAAGATGCTGCTGGCTGAGTTCGGCGTGGGCGTGGGGAGCCATGTTATCCGCGTGGGCGCGGAAGAGCTGGGACGCGACGCGGCGTGGGATGAGATCGTCTCGGCCAACGCAAAGCCGGAGATTTTCCTCAACTGCGTCGACCCCGAGGCCGAGGCGCGCATGAAGTCTGAGGTCGATAAGGCGCTGCGCACCGGCGATACTATCGGCGGCGTCTTCGAGGTGGTGGTGCATGGTCTGCCGCCCGGCGTTGGCACCCATGTGAACTGGGACGAGCGTCTGGACGGCTTGCTCGCGCAGGCGGTGATGAGCCTGCAGGCGGTGAAGGCTGTGGAACTGGGTCGCGGCGTGACGGCGGCGGCGGCGATGGGTTCTACTGTTCATGATGCCATCGCGTATGAACAAGGTGATGCAGAGCCGGAGGATGGCGGGCCGAAGTATACGAAATTCTCGCGCGAATCGAATAATGCCGGAGGGGTCGAAGGCGGCATCTCAAACGGCGAGGATATCGTGGTGCGCGGATACCTGAAACCGATTTCAACCTTGCGCAGGCCGCTGGCAAGCGTCAGCTTCGAGGCTGGCCCTGATGGAAAGCGGGAAGCCGTTAAGGCGGCGTATGAACGCAGCGATGTCTGCGTGGTGCCGGCGGCCGGCGTCGCAGCCGAGGCGATGGTCGCGCTGACGATCGCGCGGCTCATGATCGACAAGTTCGGCGGCGATTCGCTCGGCGAGATGAAGCGTAACTTCGAAGGATATTGCGAGCAGATTCGCAGGTTTTAGCGCGGAAGGATTGGAAGAAGTGGCGACGAGGAAGGCAGAAAAACCGTTCGCGGGCAGGCTGCACGAGGTGGTGAAGTGGCCCAACCCGGTGCTCGCGCAGCGCGGCGACGAGGTGACCGTCTTCGACGATGAACTGAGGCAGCTGGTAAACGAGATGTTCGAGAGCATGTATGTCGCGCAGGGCATCGGGCTGGCCGCGCCGCAGATCTCCATCTCGAAGCGCATCACGGTAATCGACGTCAGCTTCAGGAAAAATCCAGCGGACAAACTCGCGCTCATCAATCCGGAGATCGTGCATCTCGAAGGGCGTCAGGTTGAAGAAGAGGGATGTCTGAGCCTGCCGGAGATCCGCGAGAAGGTGGTTCGCGCCGCGAAGGTGCGGGTGAAGGCGCAGGATGTACACGGCAAGTGGTTTGAGATTGAGGGCGATGAACTGCTGGCGCGGGCGCTGCAGCATGAGATCGATCACCTGGATGGCGTGCTGTTCATCGATCGCATCAGCCGGCTCAAGCGCGAGCTGGTGCTGCGGAAGATTCGCAAGATGCAGAAGAATGGCGAATGGTAGTGCCCTTAACTGTATCTATGAAGCTGGTATTTTGTGGGACGCCGGAGTTCGCGGTCGGCACGCTTGAAGCAGTAATCGCTGCCGGGCACCAGGTCGAGTTGGTAGTGGCGCAGCCGGATCGTGCCGCCGGACGAGGTATGGAGACGCACATCGGCCCGGTAAAAGCTGCGGCGCTGCGGCATGGGTTGCCGGTGGTGCAGCCGGAAAAGATCAGGAATAATCTCGAATTGCGTGCGCAGCTGGAAGCGATTGCGCCGGATGCGATCCTCGTGGTCGCGTATGGGCGGATTATCCCGGACTGGATGCTGGCGCTGCCGCGGTTTGGCTGCATCAATCTGCATGGGTCGCTGCTGCCGAAGTATCGTGGGGCGGCGCCGATCCAGTGGGCGGTCGCGAACGGCGAGACGCTGACCGGCGTGACCACGATGCGGCTGGACGCGGGCCTCGATACCGGCCCGATGCTGCTGGCGGAGAAGACCGCCATCGCGCCCGAGGAGACGGCTGCGGATCTGTTCGAGAGCCTCGCGGAGATCGGGTCCAGGCTGATGGTCAAGACGCTGGCGGGCCTGGAGGATGGCAGCGTTTACCCGGTCCAGCAGGACCATGGCGCGGCCACGCTGGCGCCGATCTTGACGCGGGAAGACGGGCGCATGGACTTTTCCCGGACGGCGACGGATTTGCTGAACCGGTGGCGCGGATTTCAGCCCTGGCCTGGAGCCTGGACGACTTTGCGCGGGAAGAAGCTCATCGTGCATCGAATGAAGGTGGAGCACGGTCAGGGGAGTGAGGGTGAGTTGCGGGTAGAAGGCCAAAGGCTGCTGGCAGGTTGCCGGGAGTCTATGCTGGAGCTGGTCGAGGTCCAGATGGAAGGCAAAAGGCGGATGTCGGCGGGTGAGTTTTTGCGTGGGCACCAGGTGAAGACGGGCGAGCGGGTGGGCGAGTGAAGAAGAGGGATCAGGGCTCAGGAAAGAGGGTTCACCCAGCGAATGAGATGGGGTTGGCAGCGGCGGCGCGGGTGCTTGCCGCCGGGGGGCGCGTGCCGAAGAAGTTTGCCAAAGCGAGGCCGGTGAGCGCGGGGCCGACGCTGGGGGCGGCCACGGCTTCGGCTAAGATTACGGCAGCGCGGCGGGTTGCGTTTGAGATTCTTACGCTGGTCGCGGAGGGCAAGGGCCATAGCGACGAGTTGCTGCACGGCGCTCGCACGCAGGATCTGTCCGAGGCGAATAAGCACCTGGCCACGGCGCTGGTGATGGGCGTGCTGCGCTGGGAGATCGCGCTCGACGCGGTCATCCGGCGATATCTGGAGAGGCCGGGTCAGAAGCTGGCACCGGAAGTTGCGCTGGTGTTGCGGCTCGGAGCGTTTCAGCTGCTCCACATGGACCGGATTCCGGCGCACGCGGCGCTGAGCGAGAGCGTGGAGATGTGCCGCGCGGCGGGACAGACGCATGCTGCCGGGATGGTGAATGCGATCC
>CAXTMK010000076.1:15490-16008 GCA_964245315.1 uncultured Acidobacteriaceae bacterium
GGTTTCGACTGCTCCAAAGCCGAAAGAGACTATTTCCGAAACGACGGCCGCGTTTGCGGAAAGATTGGGCCATCCGTTGTGGCTGGTAGAGCGTTGGGTCGCAAACTATGGGCGCGCATCGGCGCTGGCCATCTGCGAGGCGGACCAGAAGGAGCCCGCTGCGGGTGGGCTGTTTGCCGCCGATGAGGCATTGCCGCAGATAGACGACGGCTCCCGGCTGGTGGCGGAGATTGCCGCGGCGGCGATGCCCGTGGGCGGAACGCGGGTATGGGATTGCTGCGCGGCTCCAGGCGGAAAGACGTTGGTGCTGGCGGCTCGGCTGCCCGGTGCAGCGGTGCTGGCGACGGACGTGAGCGCGAAGCGCATGGCGCAGATGGAGGCCAGGCTGCGGCGCTTCAAGCATGCAGGCGCGGTAAAGACGGAGGTCGCGGATGCTGTGACGCTGCCGCGAGATGCGGGCGAGTTCGACCTGATCCTGTGCGACGTCCCTTGAAGCGGTACCGGGACGCTGGGACGAA
>CAXTMK010000076.1:16018-22680 GCA_964245315.1 uncultured Acidobacteriaceae bacterium
ACTCGGCAGGGGGAGATCCTGGCTGCGGCGCTCGGGCGGCTGGCTCCGGGCGGGCGGCTGGTCTACTCGACCTGTTCCCTGGAACCGGAGGAGAATGAACAGGTGGTTGCGGCGGTTACGGACGGGTTTGGGAAAGTATCAGTCGGAGATTTGCCGGGATTGCAGGACAGCATGATGCGGGATGGGGCGCTGCGGACTTTGCCCGGGGTTGATCCCTGCGACGGGTTTTACGCGGTAGTGCTGGAGCGGAGCTGAGGCAGCCCAATCCCACATCTCAGAAGCGAGATGTCGGGTACCCAGTTCGTGCTAGTTGGAAAGTACGACGCGGATATTGTCGGCCCGAGTGACGCGGTGGCCGGGAGCGGGCGATTGCGCCGTGATGGTGGCGGCGACGCTGACGGCCTGCGGAGCGACGTATTCGGAGGCGTCGGGTGGAGTGGCTGCGTCGGAATCCGGCGGGGTGTCCGGAGACTGGGCGCTGGCAATGTGCAGGCCCGCGCTGGAGAGGCGTACGGCGGCCGCGGCGAGGCTTAGACCGGTTATGGAAGGCATAACGAAGCCTTCGGCGGTAGTTCCCTGTTCCTCATCGGATACTAGAAGAGCAACACGTGGTCCGTTAATTCCTTTGGAGTTGGGAGCCGGAGACTGGGCGAGTACAATGCCTGCGGGCGAGGGTGCCGGCAGGTGGGCGACGGTGCCGAGTTCGAGTTGCAGACGGCGCAGCACGAGCGAGGCGGGACGCTCGGTCTGGCCGGTCACGTCTGGAACTGAGACGGTCTGGCCGCCCAGCGACTCGGTAACGCGAACCTGCCAGCCGCGGCGGACGCGTGCTCCGGCGACGGGGGATTGCGACAGGACGTGGTTGGGGGCGACCGCGCCGGAGTAAAAGCGGTTTTCGACGGAAAGGTTGAGGCCAAGGTCGCGAGCGGCATTCGCTGCGGCGGCATCGGAGAGGCCGGCAAGGTTGGGAACTTCTACCTCGCGGCCGTGTATGGCTATGCGCATGGAGAGGAAGGCGCCGAGGACCGCGACGGCGATCATGGCGAGACCGCCGAAGACGAAAGCCACGATCTTCTTGAAGGACTGCATCGTAGATAGAATACGCGAGGCGATTCAGCGTCGGTTGTCGGTTGCGGGTTCGGGATGGATGAGCAGACGGGATACGGTGGGAGCTGCCAGTTTGTAGGCGTTTTCGAGCGCCGTGATGACCTGGTGCACGCGCGACATGGGCAGCGCGTCGGGCAGGGTACAGTGGCAGTTTACCTGGATGCGGTCATGGTGACGGGTGACCTGAATATCGTGGATATCGACAACTTCGGGGAAGCCGCGGGAGACATCGCGCAGGGTGTGGGTAAGCACGCGCGCTTGTTCGCGGTCGCGGGCGAGGGTTTCTGGCTGCTCGATGGTGGCGGGTTCAGACTCGATATGGGTAAGGATGGAAGCGATGGACGGCACTTCGCGCCGGATATCGGCTTCGAGGTGGGTTACTATATCGTGGGCTATGCTGAGTGGAAGATTTTCGGCAACCTCCAGATGAAGTTCCAGATGTAAACCATTCTCATACTGCTGGATCGAGACGTCGTGGATCACTAAATTGGCGCGTGCGGCCACGGCGCGGACACGGTCGTGGACCGACTCCGCGATCGAGGCGGTGGGGACGCTGTGTACGACGACATCTGCTTTCGGCAGCACACGCTGGATGGCCTCGGTGGCGGCGAAGGTGATCTGCTCGGAGCGCTGGAAGGTGAGGTTACGGGGCATGGCGAGCGTTAGATCGGCGAAGTAGCCGGAGCCGGAGCGGCGGGTGCGCAGGCGGTCGACGGCGAGGACGTCGGGGATGGCGGCGAGCTCGTGGATGAGGTTTCGGCGGGTCTCGGAGGCGGTGAGACCGTCCTGCGATGGGGTGGCGTCGAGCAGATTGTCGGCTGTTCGGTGCGCGAGGCTCCAGGAAACCTTCAGGATGATGGCGGCGACGATGACGGCGGCGACGGGGTCCGCGAGTTCGAGCGAGGGTTGGTGGATCCACTCGCCGATTTTGGTTGCGCCGAGGCCGAGGAGGACGGCGATGGAGGCCCAGAGGTCGGTGCCGAAGTGGACGGCATCGGCAGCGAGCGCTTCGGAGCGTTCGTCCGCGGCGATACGGCGCAGGTTGCGCGAGCGGGTGTAGTCGACCACGATGGAGAGCAGCAGGACGAGGAACGGCCAGATGCTGAGCGGGAGTTCGAGCTGACGACCGCGATGAACGATGCGCTGGATCGCGTTTTGGATGATCCAAAGCGACGAGGCGAGCATCAGGCCGGTTTCGACGAACGCGGAGAGCGATTCGATCTTGCCGTGGCCGTAGTTGTGCTCGTCGTCGGCGGGGCGGTCGGCGGCCTGGACAGAGAAGAGGGTGATGGCGGCGGCGATAAGGTCGATGCCGGAGTGTGCTGCCTCGGAGAGCATGCCGAGAGAGCCCGTAAGCACGCCGGTGACGAGCTTGAGCAGGGTAATGAGGGTCGCGGCGAGGACAGAAAAAAGAGCGGCGGTGCGCTTCGCGTTGCCGGCTTGCTTAAGGGGCTTCGCGGCGGTGGTCATTTGCTGTTCGACCAGATGAGGTGTTGCTGCCAGGAGGGGTCTACAGCGATTTTCCCTGCGGCGGACGCGGCAGCCTGGCCTTCCGGACTAAGGTACCAGTCCTTGCCGCGCTGCTCGGCATTGTCACCGGCGATGAAGTGCTGAAATGTGATGGCGTACGCGCCGGTTCCGATGGAGGTGATCTTGGTGATGTCGACGAAGGCGTCGGGTTCGCCGGGGTAGATGGTTTCAGAGACAATAAAAAAGGCTGTGCGCCCGGTAACGGGATCGGGAGCCTGAAACTTGCCGAGAATTTTGAGGTTAGCGCGGGCGGCGACGAAGCTGTAGGCGAAGTTCTTTGGGTCGGTGGCGGGATTCCAGCCGTAAAAGTTGATGAGGAACTCGTCTGGCGCGGTGGAGGTGGCGTGGGAATTGTCGATGCCGTCGCTGCGAAATCGGATGTTCCAGACCTGGGTTTTGGGGGTTGAATTCTTCGGACTTTGGGCCGTAGGAGTGGTTGAGGAAGGTGAATGACCTGGTTGCGGGTGCGATCCCGGGCATGATCTGCACGGGGACGGGTGCCTGCGCGAGGGCGGATAGGCTCGTGTAGAGGATGAGGAGCAGGGCGGCGCGGCTCATGGGGAGATGGTACAGGAGTGTCGGGCTTGGTGAAATTGCGGGGCCGATCAAGAGAAATGCAGATCCCTATAGGGATGACAGAGTAGTGGGTTGGGATGACAAATCGGCTGGAGTGAGTCTGGAAAGGGTGTAGATGATGACGGCGGCGATGGCGGCCGGGATAGCGAGGGTGAGCAGGCCGCGTTGGTAGTCGCCGGTAAGTTGGCGGGCCCACCCCATCCAGACCGGCCCGATGACTCCGCCGGGGATGCCGATGGCAACTATCGCGGCGTAGCCGATCGCCGAGGAACGGCCGCGCAGGAAGGTCGAGGGCAGGGTGAGGACCGGGCCTTGCGGTGCGTTGTAGGCGATGACGGTGAGGGTGAAGGCAAGGACGGCGAGGGTCGAGTTGTGGGTGAGCGCGCCGACCACGAAGCCGGCGGCCATGATGAGGTTGGGGATGATGATGTGGAAGAAGCGTTCGCGTTTGCGGTCGGAGTGCCAGGCGGTGAGGAGCATGGCGGCGGCTCCGAGCAGGCCCATGCCGGCGATGATCGATCCGGCCCGGCCGACCGACATACCGGTTAGCTGGATGAGGATCGCGGGGGCGGAAAAGCTCCAGCCGTAGAGGACGGTGAGGGTGCAGAGAAAGAAGAGGCCGATGAGCCAGACGCGAAGGTTGGTTAGCGTGGCGATCAAGTCTTCGGCGAGGTTGTGGCTGGAGTGCGGGGTGGATTCGGCGGAGGCGAGGCGGGCTTCGAGCCAGGTTCGTTCACGTAGCGTCAGCCAATTCGCATCTGCTGGCTTATCAGTTAGTTGAGTCAGAAATATGACGCTAAGAATGAGAGGTGGGAAGCCTTCGATGAGAAAGAGCCACTGCCATCCCCGCAAGTGCATGCGTCCGCTGAGCGACAGAAGCACAGAGGCGAGCGCGCCCATGACGGTCGAGCTGAGAGGGAGCGCGATGTAGAACCGGCTGATGATGCGGGCGCGATGTTCGGGCGGAAACCATTGCGTCAGGTAGAAGACGACGCCGGGAAAGAAGCCGGCCTCCGCCGCGCCGAGCAGAAAACGCATGGTGTAGAACTGCCAGGGCGTGCGGACGAAGAGCATCCCCACGGCCAGCAGGCCCCAGGTGAACATGATTCGGGCGAGCCAGCGGCGGGCTCCGAAGCGGACGAGCAGGAGGTTGGAGGGAATCTCGCAGAGGGCGTAGGAGACGAAGAAGATGCCGGATGCCGTGCCGTACATGGCGGGCGTGAAGCCAAGATCGGCGTTCATCTGGAGCGAGGCGAAGCTGACGTTGATGCGGTCGATGTAGGCGGCACCGTAGCCGAGGGCAATAAGCGGGACGAGGCGGAGGCCGGCTTTGCGGATGGCGGAGCGGCCGATCGGGTCGTCTTCAGGGGTGAGCGTCATGGATGAGGTAGGTGCAAGATATCATCCTGCGGTCTGCCCGTAGGCTGGGATGGCTCGGAATTTTCTGTAAAGGTTGAGCTTCGCTCGATGCCCACATCTCAAAATCGAGACATAGGGCACTTAGACTTGTACTACTTCGCGGCCTGGTAGAGGCCGGTGATGCCGAAGGTATAGGAGGTCCAGGTGGCGGAGTGGAAGCCTGCGGCGCGGATCATCTCCAGCATGCGCGGCGGGCGCGGGAAGCGGGCGATCGAGGCGGGCAGGTACTTGTAGGCGGCAGGGTTCGACAGCAGCGAGCCGACGAAGGGCAGGATGCGGTGCAGATGCAAATTGTAGAGGCTTCCGAGCAGTCCTTCGGGCTGGTTGCAATCGAGGATGGCGATCTGGCCGCCGGGGCGCAGGACGCGGAAGAGTTCGGCAAGACCGGCCTCATAGTCGGCCAGGTTGCGAAACCCGAAGGCGGAGGATATCAGGTCCAGCGAGCCGGAGGGCAGGGGAAGATGTAATGCATCAGCTTCTACCGGCAACACATTCTTTCCTATGTACTTTAGCTTTCCCAGAGAAAGCATTTGGTGCGAGAAATCCACAGCCAGGATAGGGGCTGTGGACGGTGTGGAAGCGCGATGCTTCAGGAGGGCCAGTGTCATGTCGCCGGTACCGCAGCAGAGGTCGAGGATCTGCGCTTCAGGACGCACGAGGATCGGCCGCACGGCTCGGCCGGCTCGGCGCCACCAGAGATGGTCGACTCCGGCGGAGAGCAGGTGATTCATCAGATCGTAACGCCCGGCGATCTGATCGAACATTCGCTGAACGTCGTCGGCGGGCTGGATTGCGCCTGTGGAAATATTTGGAGCTTGTGTGGAAATCATGGACGGATAGTTGAAGTGGAGGTTGAGGTTCGCATGTCGGCGAGCATGGCGTTGGCGGTAGTCAGGAGTTCGGCATCGGTTACGTCGAAGACGATTTCGGTCTTGCCGACGCCTTTGGAGAGAACGAAGGCGCGGCGACCGGAACGGGTTTTCTTGTCGGAAGCGGTAAGGGCTCCCAGCTTTTCGGGTTTGGCGCTGAAGCGCGGCAGCGGGCCGTAGGCGAAGATGACGTTGGCCATGCGCGCGAACTCGGTCGTGGTGATGGTGCCGCGGGCGAGCGAAAGGTGCAGCGCGGCGATCGAGCCCCAGGCGACGGCCTCGCCGTGGAGCAGCTTGCCGAAGCCGGTGGCGGCCTCGATAGCGTGGCCGAGGGTGTGGCCAAAGTTGAGGATCATGCGCAGGTTGGATTCTTTTTCGTCCTGCTGGACGACGTCCGCCTTGACCTGAATGGAGGCGGCGATAATGCGCTGAAGAGTCCCGGGTTCGCCGGACCGGATGAGGTCGACGGAGTTTTCGAGCAGGCGGAAGAGCGCGGGCGAACGGATGATGCCGGCCTTAATGGATTCCTGGAGGCCGGCGCGGAGTTCGTTGGCGGGGAGCGTCGAGAGAAGGTCTACATCCGCGAAGACCGCGACCGGGTGGTGAAAGCTCCCGACGAGGTTCTTTCCGGCTGCCAGGTTGACGCCGGTCTTGCCGCCGACGGAGGAGTCGACCTGTGCGAGCAGCGTGGAGGGCATCTGGACGTAGGGGACGCCGCGCATGTAGATGGCGGCGAGGAAGCCGGTGATATCGCCGAGGACGCCGCCGCCAAAGGCGATCAGGAGCGCGTCGCGGTCGGCGCCGTGCTGGGCTAGCTGCTCGGCGAGGTTTTCCACGGCGGGAAGACGTTTGTACTTTTCCCCGGGCGGGAGAAACAGGACGGTTGGCTGAGCGTCCTTCGGGAAGCTGGCGAGAACCTGCTCGCTCCAGAGCTTCCAGATGTTGGGCGAGGTGACCAGGAACGGGCGCTTGCCGGGAGCGGCTTTCTTGAGTCGGGGGTGCAGGGTGCGGAGCAGGTCGCGGCCGATCAGGATTGGGTAACTGGCGGAGGGAAGATCGAGATGGATCGTCTGCACGGGCACTATAAGGGTATTGTAGGGGAATGAGAGATGTGCGGGTGGCGTGTTCGCTGGCGGCGGCTGCGGTGTGTGTGCTTATTTG
>CAXTMK010000077.1:0-11845 GCA_964245315.1 uncultured Acidobacteriaceae bacterium
TGGTGGCGATGGCTTTGCAGACCCTGTTGGGCTTCAACCGAGGGTCATTGCCGTTAGACGCGACCGACGCCGTGGCCCTCAGCCTCTGTCATGGGCTGCGGGCCGGTACCGCCATGACGCTCAGTGTCGCTATGGCGGGCGCAACCGTTTCTCTGGGTATGGCAATCCGGGCGAATACGGATTTGGTTATCACCGGCGACATGGCGGGTTATTCACCGTGCTGGCGCTGTTCGCGCTGGATCGTATGTTTGGCCGGCGCTGGTAGAAGACCATGTGCCGGGGGCTAAAGCCCGGATTCGACAGGGCCGGAATACCCGGACTGAAGTCCGGGCCTATCTCAGAACCAAGTCCGTGACTACCTCAGAAGCAGGTCCGTGACTATCTCAGAACCAGGTCCGCGACTATCAGAACCAAATCCGGGCCTGTCTCAGAAACAAGAAAAGTCGTTGCTTTGAAAGGAACTCCCCATGGCTCTCCTCGAACGCGTCTCAACTCTGCTCCGCGCCAACATCACCGACCTGCTCGCGAAGGCCGAAGATCCTGAAAAACTCGCCCGCCAGCTTGTGCTCGATATGGAAAATCAGCTCATCCAGGTGAAGACGCAGGTCGCGATTGCGATCGCCGATCAGCACCTGCTGATGAAGAAAAAGACCGAGCAGGATGAAGCCCACGCCCAGTGGCTGCGCAAGGCGGAGATCGCGGTCGCCAAGCAGCAGGACGATCTTGCGCGCGCGGCGCTCGAGCGCGCGTTGTCGCATCAGCGCATGGCGGAGGGTCTTGCGCAGCAGCACACCGACCAGACCGCCGAGGCCGACACCTTGCGCGCGGCGTATCGCCGACTGCAGCAGAAACTCGAAGAGACGCAGTCGCGGGTGGAGATTCTGGCCGCGCAACTGCGCCGGAATCGCGCGGTGCAGCGCGCCGCCGCAGCCCAGGCTGCGATCCAGAGTGGGAGCAGCAATCCCAAATTGACGGGGCTCGCAAGCAAGGTCGAAGAGGCGGTGTCGAGTGGGCGCGCGGCGCGCTCGATGGTGAATGCGGTCTCGCCCGATGCGCTGGCCGAACGCTTTACCACCATGGAGCGCGAGGACCAGATCGAGGCCCTGCTGCTGGAGTTGAAGGAGCAGCAGACGCGATCCGCGTAGTGGGCTGAACAAGCGTTTGAAAAAGAAAGCCTCGGCGATCGCCGGGGTTTTCGCTTGCGTTATGAACAAGCAAAGTTGGTCCGGCCACTTGACATCCGCGTTATGACAGGCGTTTTATAGGGCCGCTCGACATTACGGTCGCCGGAATCTGTGAAATCCGGGGGCTGGCAAACGAGGCGACCCATCGTCCAATGAGGCCGGCGTGTGCGCGATTCCAACAGTTTACGGAGGCAATAGATGCAGTTCATTCAGAGTGGTCAAAACCGTCTCGCAATTCAGGTGCGGGCATTTCTGCTTACGGTTCTGCTGCTGATGGGATGCACGGCGTGGGCGCAGGTTGCCGGAACCGGCACCATCCAGGGAACAGTAGCCGACCCTTCCGGCGCGGTCATTCCGGAGGCAACCGTCACCATTACCGAGGCCGCCACCCATGTGCAGCGCGCGTCGAGGAGCGATAGCGGCGGCGTATACGTTTTCCCGAACATAGACATTGGCACTTACTCCGTAAACGTGTCGGCCCCCGGATTCCAAACGTTCACCAGTTCGGGCAACGTGCTGGAGGTCGGAAGCAACATCGCGGTCAACGTGAAGATGACGGTGGGCACGCAGGACCAGAAGATCGAGGTGCAGGCGGAGGGTCTCGCGCTGCAGACGGAGGACGCATCGTTCAAGCAGACGGTCGACCAGGGCGAGATCACTGAGCTCCCACTGAACTCCGCGAGCCGCCAGATCACCGGCCTGCTCGCCATCTCGGGAGGTTCGACGCAGGCGCCTGCGGGTGACTTTACGGGCAGCAAATACTCCTACCAGACGATCTCGGTTTCGATCGCGGGCGGCGGCGGCAATACCACCATGTGGCGGCTCGACGGCGGCGATAACAACGATTACATGGCCAATGGCAATTTGCCTTTTCCGTTCCCCGACGCAGTCAGCCAGTTCAGCGTGGAGTCGACGGCGCTGGGCGCGCAGGACGGCATGCACTCGGGCGGGCTGGTAAACGCAGTCACACGCTCAGGGACCAATGTGTATCACGGCTCGGCGTTCGAGTTCATCCGGAACAACTACCTGGATGCGACGAACTTTTTTTCCTCCTGCACACCGGTTGCGCCCGCTACTACCTGCACGGCTAAGGATACCTTGCACCAGAATCAGTATGGCGGCACCTTCGGCGGACGCATTCTGCGCAATAAGCTGTTTGCGTTTGCGGGTTATCAGCACCTGAAGAGCGACCAAAGCCAGGCTGCAACCACGGCTTACGTACCCACAGCGGCCAATCTGGCGGGCGATTTCTCGGTGACAGACGGACCAACCTGTGTCGCCGGCGGAAAGACCAATACACTGTACGATCCTTTTACGGGCGTGGCACTGCCGGGCAATAAGTACGCAACGCAGCCCACGTATAACGCTCAGGCGCTGGCGCTGCAGAAGTATCTGCCGGCGACGACCGATCCGTGCGGGCAGGTGCGCTACGCGATTCCTTCGCAGATCGGGGATAACGAATTCGTGACGCGAGTGGATTGGACCATCAATGCGAAGAATAACTTCTATGCGCGCTATTTCATCGACGGATACCAGGCTCCGGCTTTTTTCTCGCCCACCAACATCCTGATCACGACGCAGTCGGGTAACCTGGAGCGCGTGCAGACTTATACCATGGGCGAGGATTACGCCATCAGCAGCAGACTGGTGAACTCGGCACACATAACGGTCGCGAGACGGCGCGACAACCGCGGTTATGCGGCAAACGATATCAATGCGACGACGCTCGGCGTCAACGACTATCAGACGGTAGCCAACGGACTCTACCTGGTCGTCGCAAGCAAGTTCACGATGGGGGGCGGCACGAACTCGGTTTCGCACTTCAACGACAACTCGCTTTCGTTCGATGATGACGTGACGTTCATCAAGGGGAAGCACCAGTTCGTCTTCGGCGGCGAGTACGTGCGCAACCAACTTAACACGGGCAACGCATACGAGGGGAACGGTGTCTTTGAGTTCGGAGGCATAGCCAGCGGCACCGCTCCCACTGCCACAGCCTCTACCGTCGGCGATGCGAACCTCGACTTCCTAATGGGGGCGATGACTCCTTCCGGACAGACGCCTGCGTTCCAGCAGAGCAAGCAACAGCAGATCGCGTTGCGCGGACCCATTCCGAGCCTTTATTTCCAGGACACTTATCATGCCAGCAAGCAATTGACGATGGTGGGCGGTATCCGGTGGTCCCCGAACTTCATGCCGGTCGACTACTTCAACCGCGGCGCTGTTTTCAACATGGCCGACTTCCTCTCGAATACAAGCAGCGTCGTCTTTCCGAATGCACCGGCCGGCATCCTGTTCTATGGTGATGCGGGTGTGCAGCGCACCTTCACGAAGAACTCGCCCTGGCTGTTCTCGCCAAACGTGGGCGTGGCCTACGATCTTACGGGCAACGGCAAGACGGTAATCCGAGCGGGTGCGGAGTTCATCTACGACGAAACGAACTTCTTCACCGGGCAGCGCGCGCAGCAGGATCCGCCATTTGCAACGGCAATCAGCCAGGTGCAGACGGCTACCTCCGGTCCGGTTCGCTTCAGCGCTCCGTGGTCGGTCGGATCCATCACGACGGACCCGTTCCCGCAGCCTGCAGTGCCGACGGCTTCGCAGGCGCAGTTCTTTGCGCAGTCGCAATACATTGTGCTGCCGCCGCAATACCATCCTTCGAACACGATGCAGTGGACGGCCAGTGTCCAGCATCAGTTCAGGGGTGGGTGGCAGTTACAGCTGGATTACATCGGGAACAAGACCACCCACGCGCCGCTTGGACTTCCACTCAGCCCGGCGGTTTATATTCCGGGGACGCAAAACGCCGCAGGGACCGGCTGCCCCGGTCTGGTGTTAACCGGACCCGCCGGAAAGGCTGCGGCGGCAGCTGGCACGGCATGTTCCACGACGGCGAATCAGGCGCAGCGCTTTCTACTTACCCAGGAAAACCCATTGCAGGGCAACCAGTATGCGGGCGGCGGCGGCGGTTCAGTGGTTGCGGCCGACGCGGGCACTGCCAACTACAACGGGCTGATCACGACGGTGCAGCACCGGCTCTCGACAAGCTTCAGCCTGCTGGCGAACTACACCTGGTCGAAATGCCTGAACATTGAAGATGCGCAGGGCGACCTGGCCAGCACGACGCTTGAGAATCCCAGCAAGCCTGGTATGGACTATGGGCCGTGCGGCTCGGATTTCCGCGATGTTGAAAATGTGGTACTGATCACAAAGAGCGATTTCCACTTTGGCAATCGGCTGGAGCGGCTCGTCGTCAACGGCTGGGAGGTCGCGCCGCTGGCGCACATCACCAGCGGCGCCCCCTTCACCATTACTACTGGCACAGACATCTCGCTTACCGACATCGGCAACGATCGGCCGAACCTGGTTCCGGGGCAGCCAATCTACCTGCACATTCCGAATCGCTCGGGAAGTGGGCAGGCCAACCGTGCCTACCTGAATCCTGCGGCATTCTGCGGCGCAACCTGTGTGGCGCCGGGCAGCTACGGCAACATCGGAAGAAATTCGCTCCGCGGGCTGCCGCAATATCAGTTCGATGCTCAGATCTCGCGTATCTTTCCGGTCCACGAGCATGTGAACCTTACCTTCCGGCTGGAAGGCTTCAACGTGTTGAACCATCCCAACCTCAGCACCCCGACAGCCGCGTTATCCTCCTCGACGTTCGGGCAGATCTCGACGCAAGCGAACGCGGCCAGAGTCTTCCAGGGAAGTGCGAAGGTCAGCTTCTAACTGGTCTTGACTTTGAAAGCCCCTCACCTCGATGGTATGGAGGTGCGGGGCTTTTGACCTATCAAAGCACGTCTACCGCTTGCCGAAGACATCCCCCATACGCCGAATCTGCGCACCCACTCCGCGCAACTTTTCCTCGATGCGCTCATAGCCGCGATCGATGTGGTAGACCCGGTCGAGGATCGTCTCGCCCTCGGCGACCAGTGCCGCCAGCACCAGCGACGCCGACGCGCGCAGGTCCGAGCACATCACGGCAGCCGACTGCAGCGGAGTGCCTCCGCGGATGGTCGCGGTGCGGCCCTGCACCGTGATGTTCGCGCCCATGCGGTTCAGCTCCTGCACATGCATGAAGCGGTTCTCGAAGATGTTTTCGGTGACGTTCGTAGTGCCGTTGGCCTGGGTCGCCAAAGCCATGAACTGCGCCTGCATGTCGGTAGGGAAGCCGGGGTACTCTTCGGTGGAGATGTCGGCCGGCTTCAACGCGCCGTCGGAGCGCACGCGAATGTGATCCCTGGCCACATCGATGCGCACGCCGCACTCTTCGAGCTTCGCAATCAGCGAGCCGAGGTGTGACGGGTCGCAGCAATCGACGTTCAGGTCGCCGCCAGAGATCGCGCCTGCCAGCAGGAACGTGCCCGCCTCGATGCGGTCGGGGTTGATGCGATGGCGCGCACCATGCAGCCTTGCAACGCCCTGCACCTTGATGGTCGAGGTACCGGCACCTTCGATCTTTGCGCCCATGGCGGACAGCATGGTGGCGAGGTCGGTCACCTCGGGCTCGCGGGCGCAGTTTTCGAGCAGCGTCTCGCCCTCGGCCAGCACGGCCGCCATCAGGATATCCTCAGTGCCGGTGACGGTGATCTTGTCGAAGACGATATGCGCGCCGCGAAGCCGATCCGTCTTCGCTTCCAGATAGCCGTGATCCTGCGTGATGACCGCGCCCATCGCTTCAAGCGCCTTCAGGTGCAGGTCGATGGGCCGGCCGCCGATGGCGCAGCCCCCGGGCATCGCCACACGCGCCATGCCGGTGCGCGCGATCAGCGGACCCAGCACCAGCGAGCTGGCGCGCATGGTCTTGACGATCTCGTACTTCGCGACGGGGTCCGACAGGACCGCGCATTTGATGTGGGTGCGATGCTGCGCGCGGCCGTAGCCAAGCTGTACCTCGGCACCCATGCTTTCGAGCAGCCGGCGCTCGGTTTCTATGTCGCGCACCTGCGGAATGTTTTCGAGGATGACTTCGTCCTCGGTAAGGATGGCCGCGGCCATGCACGGCAGCGCTGAGTTCTTCGCTCCGGAGACCTTGATCGTACCCAGCAGGGGATTGCCCCCGCGCACCACAAACTTGTCCATCGCTCCAGTTTACGGGGGATTGCGGTGCAAATGGGTTACGGCGCTGGTTCGGGGCGTCCGGGCGCGGCGGTTCCATTTGGCCTTACAAGAGATTCCCCACACCTTCTGCGGTATGTCAGGGTAGGCATGGATCAGGATGTGGCCGATTGCGTCTGGGTCGGGCTTGACTGACTGTTGTTGGTCTGGGTAGGCGTGCTGGTCTCGGCGCCCGCAGGTGTGGCGACCGATTCCCCCGGTCCGGAGGATGGAAGGGGAACCTTTTGGCCTTGCGCATCGATTTCATGTGATTCCACGTAGAAATGAGTGAGCAGGGCGGCGCCGAAGCTGGTCGTGATTGCGACATCGGCGGCGTCGCGTCCCGTAGCCATCAGGATCCTTCCCAGCCGGCGGTAGTTGTGGCGCGCATCCAGATCGATCCACTTGCCGTCGAGAAAGACCTGGTACCAGGCGCTGAAGTCGCCAGGGCCGCTGTAAGGACGGCGAATGTCTCCGATGTAACCCGTGACGTATCGGGCCGGAATGTTCTGGCAGCGGGTGAGGGTAATGGCGAGATGCTGAAAGTCGCGGCAGACGCCGACACGCTCGATCAGAACGTCGAGGGCAGTCTTGGTGGGGCGCGCGGCGTTGTAGTTGAACGTGACTTTGCTGTGTACCCAGTCGCGAATGGCGACCGCGCGCTGCCAGCCGGCGGGGTAAGAGCCGAAGAGATCCTGGGCAATGGCACCGAACTGGTCGACCTGGCAGTAGCGGCTGGGCAGCAGGAACTGCAGCACCTCCGCGGGAAGGTCGTCGATATCGGCCTGCTGGGCGTCGGTGTGGGCCTGGTCGGCATCCGGATCGGCGTCGATGGTGTTCGAGCCGGAGAGCCAGAGATATCCGGCAGGCGCTACGAAACGCGCGCAGCGATTGCCGAATGCGTCGAGATAGTCGCGAGAGGGAACGACCGATTTCGTGTAGCTGGTGGACGACGGGCTGTGGTTCCAGGGATCGTCGAGAGATTCAATCAAAAGCTCGTTGCCGGAGCGCAGGCGCGGCTCGACGGAGGGGTGCAGATGCAGCATGGCGACGATCGAAGTCGGGGCAGGAAGGCGAAATTGAATGTCGAACTCAGAGAGGATGAGCAAAGAGTACCCCTGTGGCGCAGGTTTGTGGCTTGGAGGTTCGCGCGAGTCATTAGTTTAGCCTGACCTTTGCGGATGTGATGGCTCTCTGTTTCCACACCAGGTTCTCAGAGCCCGATCATTCCAAGTTGAGATGAAACGTATAGCATGAAGTATGAATGGCGATTGAACTTCAACTGCATCATCGAACGGCATACCGATACGAGAGGGCGGTCGCGCTTGGTCCGCAAGTCATCCAACTGCGGCCCGCGCCGCACTGTCGAACGCCGATTCGCGACTACGCGCTGGAAGTGACGCCGGCCGGCCACTTCCTGAACTGGCAGTTCGATCCACTCGGAAACCATCTGGCGCGGGTGATCTTTCCCAACAGGACCGATGTCTTTGAGGTGAATGTAACACTGGTCGCGGACTTGGCGCCGATCAACCCGTTCGCATTTTTCCTGGATCCAGGCTTCGAGATGTATCCGTTCGAATATCCGGCGGAGCTGGCTCAAAATCTTGAGCTCTATCGCCACGTTGAGCCTGCGGGCAGGCATCTGAGAGCTTTCCTGGAGGGTATTCAGAAGACCCCACAAGATACCGTCGCGTTCGTCGGAAGCCTGACCGCGCAGGTGCGCGACCGTGTCGGCTACGTCACGCGCCTGGAGCATGGCGTGCAAACGTGCGAGCAGACGCTTGAACTGCAGACCGGCTCGTGTCGCGATTCGGCGTGGCTGCTGGTACAGGTGCTTCGGTCTTTTGGGTTGGCGGCACGCTTCGTTTCGGGATACCTGATCCAGTTGTCTTCGAGCAAGCCGCTGGATGTTAACTCGGGTGTGCCGACGGTCGATTCAGCCGATCTGCACGCATGGGCCGAGGTCTTTCTGCCGGGGGCGGGCTGGATCGGAGTCGATCCGACCTCGGGTTTGTTCACAGCCGAAGGGCACATTCCGCTGGTATGCACGCCGAGCCCTTCGCAGGCGGCTCCGATCTGGGGGACGGTTGAACCGGCCAAGGTCGACTTCAGCTTCAGCCTCTCGGTCCGGCGCCTGAACGAGCCGCCCAGTCTGACCAGGCCATACAGCGATGAAGAGTGGGCTCGAGTGCGGGAGGTTGCGCATGCTGTCGATCGCGACCTGCTGGAGCAGGACGTCCGGCTGACGATGGGTGGAGAACCTACCTTTGTCGGCATCGACGAACCGGAGAGCCCGCAATGGAACCTGGAGGCGCTGGGCTCGATCAAAAGAAGCCGCGGATTGGCTTTGATCCGGCGTCTGCGCGAACGCACCGCGCCCGGTGGGCTTCTGCACTTCGGCCAGGGAAAGTGGTATCCGGGCGAGCCTTTGCCGCGATGGGCTTTTCAGTGCATCTCGCGTGTGGACGGCGTTCCGGTGTGGGAGAACGCGGACCTAATTGCCCGTGAGGAGGACGCAACAAACTTCGGAATCGCCGACAGTCTCCGGTTCCTCAAGGCTCTATCCAGACGCCTGCAGGTCAGCGAAGACAACATTCTGGCGGCGTTCGAGCCGGCAGAGCAATCGGGCGAGGTGAAGGAGCCGACAGGATACGTCCTTCCTCTGCGCCGGCGTCAGCCCAGCGGACGCCTGGCCTGGTCGAGCCAATTGTGGTTCGAACGCCCGGAAGAGCTCACCCTGTTCCCCGGCGATTCGCCGATCGGCTACCGTCTCAGGGCCGAGCTGGTGCCGTTTGTCGCGCCTGACGAACTGACGTATGAAGCCGAAGCAGACGGCCAGGCAAGGCTTCCGGATCGGCCGTCGCGGCGGCCGGACTTGTTCGAAATGACGCCCGAGCCCGATCCTTTAGCTCCGTCTCCGAATCGAGGCGAAGATGCGCCTGAGTTGGTCCGTCCCGCTCTGTGCGTTCAGGCTGTCCATGGTCGTCTGCACGTCTTCCTGCCCTACACGCCGGCGGTGCCGGATTATCTGGATCTGATTGCGGCCGTCGAAGACACCTGCCGGCACCTGGAAATGCCGGTTTGGCTGGAGGGCTACACGCCGCCCGGCGACCCGCGTCTCCGGTCTTACGGACTGACGCCCGATCCCGGTGTGCTCGAGGTCAATCAGCCTCCGGTCGCGCGCTGGGATGAACTGGAGGAGCTCAACGCCATCCTGCACGAGGAGGCGCATGCCGATCGCCTGATGGCAGGCAAGTTCGCCTACGATGGAAGCCATCTCTCGACCGGCGGGGGCAGCCACATCGTGCTGGGCTCGAAGACGGTCATGGAGAGCCCCGTGCTTCGGCGGCCCGACCTGCTGCGCAGTATGGTAACGTTCTGGCAGAGACATCCTTCGCTGTCGTATCTCTTTTCCGGCATGTACGTCGGCCCCACGAGCCAGTACCCCCGTGTGGACGAGGCGCGGGTCGACGCCCTCTATGAACTCGAGCTGGCCTTCAGCCAGTTGAGCGATCGAGAGTGTTCGCCATACGTGCTGGACGGCCTCTTCCGAAATCTGTTGGTCGACGTAACCGGAAACACGCATCGGGCGGAGTTTTGCATCGACAAGATGTACCCGCCGGAGGGCCAGGGGCTGCGCCTTGGACTGCTGGAGCTGCGTGCGTTCGAGATGCCTCCGCATTTTCGCATGGGGCTGGTGGAACTTCTGCTGATTCGTGCTCTTGTAAGCGTTTTCTGGAGGCACCCTTACACCGAGGAACTAGTGCGGTGGGGAGCCACGCTGCACGACCGCTTCATGCTGCCGCACTTCGTTCACGAGGACTTCAACAAGGTCCTGAGCTATCTGCGTGCCGCGGGTCTGGCGTTTGAGGACGACTGGTTTCGGACCCACTTCGAGTTCCGCTTTCCAGAGATCGGAGCCATTTCGGTCGAAGGAGTCGAACTGGAGTTTCGCCAGGCGCTCGAACCCTGGAATGTGCTGGCCGAGGAGACGAGTTCGGGCGGTACCGGACGCAGCGTGGACTCCTCGCTGGAGCGCATGCAGTTGAAGGTGACAGGGCTGACGGCCGGCTCTCGCTTCGTGGTCGCATGCAACGGCCGCCGCGTGCCGCTGGTAGCGACAGGCACGAATGGCGAGGCGGTGGCCGGGATCCGCTATCGCGCGCGCCGGCTGTCGGCTACGCTGCACCCGACGATCCCCATCCACACCCCGCTGACTTTCGACCTGATCGATACCTGGAAGCAACGCTCCATTGCGCGCTGCACGTATTTCGCCGGACCGCCTGACGGAACTGTACATACGACCCGCCCGCGAGATGCGCAGGAGGCCACGGCGCGCCGCCTGGAGCGCTTCCAGATCTCCGCGCCTCCCTCCGAGCCGATGCCTACGCCCGAGGAAGAGGGGAATCCGATCTTTCCCATGACGCTCGACCTGCGTTTTCCTGCGTCGGCATTCCGTTCCGCCTTAAGACATGAGGAGTCCGTGCCTTGATCGGCGACCTCTACCAGTCCGCATTGCGGTATGGCGCCACCTACGAGGAGTCCTCGGCCGACGGGGTACGTCCCCGGCCACACTGGGCGGCGCTGATGCAGTTCCTGCACACGCTGGGGCCGGAGGAACTGGGCCGGCGCTGGGCTCTCGCCGAGCGCCGCATTCGCGAAAACGGCATTACCTACAACATCTATAGCGACCCGCTGGGAGAGAACCGGCCCTGGCGGACGGATATCGTGCCGCTGCTCATCCCGGAGGAAGAGTGGAGCTTCATCGAGGCCGGCATCATCCAGCGCGCGGAGCTGCTGAGCCGCGTGCTCGAAGATCTTTACGGCCCGCAAAACCTGTTGACGGAGGGTCGCTTCCCGGCGGCGCTGCTGTTCGGCAATCCGGCTTTTCTGCGTCCGCTGGTGGGTGTACCGGTTCCCAGACATAGCCAACTGCACATGCTCGCCGTGGATCTTGCCCGCTCTCCGGATGGCCAATGGTGGGTGCTTGCGGATCGTACGCAAGCGCCTTCAGGCAGCGGGTACGCGCTGGAGAATCGAACCATCGTCTCGGACCTGTTGCTGGAACTCTTTCGCACATCGAATGTGCAGCGCCTGGCTCCGTTCTTCCGCGCACAGCGCAATGCACTCATCGCCATGGCTGGTTGCGAGAATCCGCGCGTTGTCCTGCATACGCCCGGACCCCACAATGAAACCTATTTCGAGCACTCTTTCCTGGCCAAGTACCTGGGCTTCACGCTGGTCGTCGGCGGGGATATGACGGTGCGCGACCGGAAGGTGTTCCTGAAGACCGTCAGCGGGCTGGAGCAGGTGGACGTGATCCTGCGGAGGGTCGACGATGGCTTCTGCGATCCCCTGGAGTTGCGCGGCGATTCACTGCTGGGAGTGCCCGGCCTGGTGGACGCAATCGTCGCCGGCAATGTGACGGTAGCGAACGCGCTGGGCAGCGGCCTGATCGAGTCCGCGGCCATTATGCCGTTTCTGCCTGGGCTTTCGCGACACCTGCTGGGCGAGGATCTGAAGCTGCCCTCGGTGGCCACGTGGTGGTGCGGCCAGCCGCGTGC
>CAXTMK010000077.1:11855-22140 GCA_964245315.1 uncultured Acidobacteriaceae bacterium
CGCTCGACTGGGTCCTCAATAATCTGGAATCGGTCGTGGTAAAACCGGCCTTTCCGTCGCGCGGCATGGAGCCTGTGTTCGGATCGGAGTTGCCGGAAACAAAGAAGGCTGAGTTCATCGAACGCTTGCTGGCCTTTCCGCATGAATATGTGGCGCAGGAGCAAATCGCTCTGTCGACCGCGCCGGTGTGGGAGGACGATCGCCTGAAACCGCGCAGCATGGTGCTGCGCACCTACGTGCTGCATACGCCCACGGGCTGGGTTGCGCTTCCGGGTGGGCTGGTGCGCGTGTCCGAGGCCGACGGTACGGTGGTCTCCATGCAGCGCGGCGGCCACAGCAAGGATGCCTGGGTACTCTCCGATGAGCCGGTGGACACGTTCAGCATGTTGCGTCCCGTGAACGAGCCGCTGGAGCTGCGGCGCGCTTCGCTGGTGGTTCCCAGCGGCGTCGCCGACAACACCTTCTGGCTCGGCCGCTATGTCGAGCGGGCCGAGAACATGGCACGTATCCTGCGCTCCATGGTGCCCGCGGTTCGGCGCGCGGAGGAGCCGGAGCTGGCCAGTCTGCTGAGCCTGTATGGCACCCTCGGCTCCCGCAAAGGCAGAGCAGGCCGCGTGCCACGAACGTTTGCGGCTCTTGAAGCAGAGATTCATTCCATGCTCACGGACACCAAGCGCTGGGACAGTCTTGCCTCCACACTGGGCGAGATCGGGCGTATCGGAGGCAACCTGCGCGAGCGCCTCTCGGCGGACATGACGCTGCTTATCGGACAGCTGCGCACGGCCATGCGGAGCGAGCGTCCCGTCGCGTGGTCGAATTACTCCGTGCTCCTGACCGAGTGCCTGGAACTGCTGTCGGCGTTCTCGGGGATGGAACGCGAAAACCTGATTCGCGGCTCGGGTTGGCTGTTCATGAGCCTGGGCCGGCGGCTGGAACGAGCGATCTATGCCACACGCCAGCTGCGCGTCGTCACCAGGCCACTCTCGCGCGATAACTGGACCTATCTGGAGTACCTGCTCGAGGTCGCGGACAGCTCGGTTACTTACAGATCGAGGTATTACACAACCATCCAGCCTCTCGCGGTAATGGACGTTCTCATGCTCGACGGCAGCAATCCGCGCTCGCTCGAGTTCCAGCTTGACCACCTTGTGGAATTATATGAAAAGCTGCCGCGGTACGACCCCTCGGACCTGGAGACGATGCAGGGCGCGCTGAGCCTGCTGCGCGGCATCGATCTGAAGGCTATGGTCTATCCGACGCAGGATACACCGGGACGACGCGACGCAGGGCTGCGCCGCCTGGACCGGTACCTCGCCGATCTTGAGAATCTGTTGCCCTCATGGTCGAACAACCTGTCCAGCCGTTATTTCAGCCACGCGCGAACTCTGCCAATCACCATGGGACAATAAGCTAGCATGCTCTACCGAATCAGCCACCGCACGACGTACAAGTATGTCTCTCCGGTTTCGGGCGGTAGTCATGTGGCCTGCCTGAAGCCGCGCTCTTACCCGCGGAACCAGCTTATCCAAAACACCCTCCGCATTTCGCCGGAGCCCATGACGCTTACCGACCGGGTCGACTATTTCGGCAACCTGCTATCGTTCTTCACGCTGCAGGAGCCGCATCAGGAACTGGTGGTCGAGTCGCTGAGCGAGGTGCTGCGTACCGGCGGCCCGGAGCTGGATGAAAGCGCATCTTTGCCGTGGGAAGAGTCCACGCTGCTGCTCGCCGAGGATCATACGAAGGAGGGTCTGGATGCGTACCAGTATCAATTCGAGTCACCTCGAATCCGGATTCATCCGGACTTCGCGGCGTACGCGCGGGAATCCTTCACTCCGCGCCGACCCATGCTACAGGCCCTGCGAGAACTGACCGCGCGCATCCATCGGGACTTTCGCTTCGATTCGAAAGCGACCACTGTTCGGACTACCCCGGAGGAAGTCTTCAGGAAACGCGGAGGAGTTTGCCAGGACTTTGCGCACGTTCAGATTGCCTGTCTGCGGTCGATCCACCTTGCCGCCCGTTATGTCAGCGGCTATCTGCGGACTACGCCTCCGCCGGGCAAAGCTCGATTCGTGGGCGCCGACGCTTCGCATGCCTGGGTGTCGGCCTATTGCCGGAGCGCGGGCTGGCTCGACATGGATCCCACGAACAATGTCGAGCCGGGCGATGGCCACGTCACCGTGTCCTGGGGCCGGGATTACGGCGACGTAAGCCCACTCCGCGGGCTCATCCTGGGTGGAGGCGGGCACAACCTCCAGGTCGAAGTGGATCTGCAACCCCTTGACGTGGTTAGTTAAGTCATATTCACAGTTGATGCAGTCGCCTAATGATTTCTCGGTTCGTGGGAAGCAGCACGGCTATCTAAGCCGGAGCACGATGGGCGTGTGGTCCGACGGTCTGTCCAGCGCTCGCGGTACTTTATCGATTTCACAACCTTCGAGCCGCTCGGCCAGACTCGGAGTGAGTAAAAAATGATCGATGCGGATACCGCGGTTATGTTCGAAAGCCTGCCGGAAGTAGTCCCAGAAGGTAAACTGGCCGCCCGCGCCGGGATGCAGCGACCGGAATGCGTCGGTGTAGCCAAGTTCGAGCATCGCGCGATAGCGAGCCCGCGGCTCGGGCTGGAAGAGCGCATCGCGGATCCAGGATGCCGGTTTATGACAGTCGATGTCCTCTGGAATGACGTTGTAATCGCCGCCGATCACGGTCGGCAAATCGCTCTTCAGCCAAAGCTTCATCTGCTCCAGCAGCCTGTCCATCCAGGAGAGCTTGTAGTCGAACTTCGGTGTGCCGATCGGATTTCCGTTCGGCAGGTAGATATTCACGATGCGAATGCCGTCGATCGCCACTTCGAGAAAGCGGGCGTGGCTGTCCGCCGCGTCTCCGAGCAGGGCCGTGCCGATGACCTCGATCGGACTGCGGGATAGAATCGCGACGCCGTTGTAGGTCTTCTGGGTCACGGAGGCCGAGTCGTAGCCCTGCTCCCTGAACCACGCCGAAGGGAACTCCGTTCCTTTCAATTCCTGCAACAACAACACGTCCGGCTGATTTGCTTCCAGCCAGGCTTTTACGTGTTCGGCGCGCGCGCGAATCGAATTCACATTCCAGCTCGCTATTTGGATGGCTTCCTCCCGGGCTTCTTCTTCGCAACGGCGGAGTGCTTTCGAGCTGGAACAGACGTGGCTGACTTTCTGGAGACGGACCTTGCCAGCGGCTGCGGATCAAGGGCAGTCCTAACCGCATCCAGATCCAGCACGTAGTCGTGGTATGGAATCCTGTCGAGAATTTGGCGAAGTTCGTCGCCGTGCTCCGGGGTCAGGCCGCCTGTCCGCTTTGCGTCATGCGAGAGTTCGCACAGCGCGTCTTCATACTGCGCAATACATCGGATCGTGTGGAGCAGGACGTCCAGGCGGTGATACGCGGAAGCTGATTTGACTGGAGCAGGCGGCTTCTGACGGTGGGCTGAAGTGTTTTTCCTGGTCATCATAGATTCAGTTGTTGGATGCCAAAACCTGCGCGAGCTGTTTATCGCTCTACTCTGTTACGAACATTCCGCAGACGTAGGTTCTATGTCCGGCAGCATACAGAGCGACTGATGCAAAAGTTGTAGGGCTAATTCTGCTCTGAAACGTGCACAATGGCTGAGGCCATGTCCAACCCCATTTCCATCCTCATTTATGGACGAGACCCCAGCTTGCTGGAGACTCGTCGGATGCTCCTCGAAACTCCGGGAGGAGAGATCTACGCCGCTCGCGACCAGGCCGAGACGCAGCGCCTGATCCGTGACGGCAAAGCCGGCTTGCTCGTTCTCTGCTATACGCTTTCCGTTCAGGATCGAGAAGAGATACTGGCCTCCGCGCGAGCTCTCCATCCAGCAGTCAGGGTTCTCGCTCTCCTTGCCGACGGCTCGGAAGAGGATCCAGCGAAAGAAGAAGCCTTCGATGTTTTCAATGGTCCGGCAGCTCTGAAAACCAAAGTTGAACGCATGCTCCAAAGCTGACATGAGCCCTCTTCACCTCAGGCGTCCGCTTTTGTTGTCGGGGCAACATAATCGCTTTCGATCTGCATCAGAGCTGCAGTCAGGTTGGTCCCCGTCAAGGTCCTCCGCGCCAGCGAGCTGAAGGACCTTCTCTCCATAACCGACCGGAGGGGCCCATGCAACGCAGGAAGCTGACAGAGCAATCAGACTTGGCCATGCATGGATGTTCGGAAGATAAGAACCAGGAGCGGATCGAGGCAGGCCAACTTGCTCTGGAAGTGATGCATGAGATACGCAACCCACTGGAGGCGCTCGGCCATCTCGTTTATCTGACCGGGCAAGAAGCTGAGAACCCTGAAAAAGTGCGGAAATATACGAGGATGGCCGAGGAGCAGATGGCCACTCTGAACCGTATCGTAAGTCAGACTTTGGGTTTTGCCAGGACCGCCGCCTTACCCAAAGCGAGCGATCTGGTTGAATTAGCGGAAGCGGCGATTCGCATCCATCAGCGTACGATCGAGGAGAAGAAGATCCATCTGGTGAAGGATCTCCCCAGGGAATCGTGGCAGAGATTCGGATGGGGGAGATACTTCAGGTCGTCTCCAATCTCATCGTGAACGCGCTCGACGCGCTGCCGGCCGACGGAACTCTCACGCTGCGACTCCGTAAGCGCACCAACTCGATACAGATGTTGATTGCCGACAATGGCCACGGAATCCCCGCCAAACACGCAGCATTTATCTTCGAGCCGTTCTTCACCACCAAGGCGGAGAGAGGAACGGGAATTGGGTTGGCTCTGTCCAAAAAAATCGTCGAGCGGCACGGCGGAAGGATCTGGGTCCGGAGCAGTGTGCGAGTGGGAAAGAGCGGGACTACTTTCAGGATTTCCCTGCCTGCCTGAGCATACAACGAGAACTGAAATTTCTGTATCATGCTCCAATAACCCGATGGCACGAGAAAACCATACTCAACCTCGGCGCTTCCTGTTCTTCCACGATTCATGAATGCGCATCGGAGCGGAACATCCCATGTCCCTCCGCCGAATAGCTGTTGGAGGATCGTTTGGGTACGCCGAAGACTCTACTCCGCACCGCGCCGTTAGAACAGATCCTGTCAGAGAAAGAGCTGGCCATCCAGAAGGCGGATCGCCGTTTCAATGCCGCGCATTCCGGTGCGGATTGCAAGCTGTGCAACTCTGGACCGGACATCGACTTTTCCATGGCTTTTCAGCCGATCGTCAACATGCAAAAGGGAATCGTCGCCGGTTATGAGGCGCTGGCTCGCGGACCAAGGGGTGAGCCGGCGTCGACGGTTCTGGACCACACGCTGCATAACAACCGTTACTCGATCGACCAGCGCTGCCGGGAAAAGGCTATTGCAATCTCATCCACTCTCGGCATTCTGCAGACGGACGCGGACCTGTACGTGAACTTTTTCCCGAATGCCGTGTACGAACCCAAGCAGTGTCTCAAGAGGACGCTGAACATGGCGGAATCGGTCCGGTTTCCTTTGAACCGAATCGTGTTTGAGTTCACCGAGGTGGAGGAAGTGCACGACTTCGGCCATCTGCTCGCCATCATGAAAGAGTATCGCAGCCACGGATTGCGAATCGCGATCGATGACTTTGGCTCCGGATATTCGGGATTGAACCTGCTTTCGGACTTCCAGCCAGACATCATCAAGATCGATCGGCACCTCGTTCAGCATATCGACGAACGGACCGCGAGCCGAGGCATCGTTCGCGCAATCGTTCAGGTCTGCCGCGAAATGAACGTAAGACTCATCGCTGAAGGAGTCGAGCGCGAAGAGGAGATGCGGCTTCTTTGCGATCTCGACATCTTTGAGATGCAAGGATACTTCTTTGCCCGTCCGGCCCTCGAAGAGCTCCCGGCCTGGAGACCTGCGTGATAGATCGGCATCTCCTGTCACCATGATGCATAGGGGGTGCTGTGTCGACTCGCGTCTCCGGTGCGGTGCGTGGCTTTGGTTCATGGCTGAACGGTTCATGGCTCAGGCGCGGCATGCGCCTGCAGCTGGCGCGTGGATTGGCGCTTGGCTTGTGTTTGGCTTCGATCGGGGCATTGTCGCTTGCGGCGAACCACGCCGGAGCGTTGGAGCATGAGTCGAGCGCTACCCCGGTTGCCGGCCACTATCAACTGCCATTCGGGAACGATCCCTATCTGCCCAGCGAGGCGCGCAGCACCTTTACCCAGTTCCTCAAGCCGGCCGATGTGCCGACGGCCGCCTATTGCGGGCAATGCCACGCGCAGATCTACCAGGAATGGCGCGAGTCGGCGCATTCGAACTCTTTTCGCACGCCCTGGTACACGAAAAACGTTAACCTGCTCATCGAGCAGAAGGGAATCGCTTTCTCGCGTCACTGCGAAGGGTGCCATAACCCGATTGCGCTCTTCAGCGGCTCGCTGACGGCGGGCAGTGCGGTAGCGCGGCCATTCGATGAGGAGGGTGTGACCTGCATGACGTGCCACGCCATCCAGCAGGTGCAGCCGACGCGCGGCCTGGGCAGCTATACGCTGGGCAGGCCTGCGGCGCTGCTGGATGCGGACGGCAAGCCGATCGCCGGAATGCCTGCGCCGGCGGAGATCCTGGCGCATCTCGACCGGCATCGCGCGGCGGTGCAGCATACCGTGATGACGAAGCCGGAGTTCTGCGGAAGCTGCCACAAAGCCAACCTGCCGCGGAGCCTGAACGGCTATAAGTGGCTGCGCGCGTTTACGACGTATGACGAGTGGCAGCAGTCGGGCTGGTCGGGCCAGACGCCGATCTCCTTCTTCAGGAA
Source organism: uncultured Acidobacteriaceae bacterium (assembly GCA_964245315.1). Taxonomy (GTDB): domain Bacteria; phylum Acidobacteriota; class Terriglobia; order Terriglobales; family Acidobacteriaceae; genus Edaphobacter. Next base: position 18,638 of record CAXTMK010000077.1, read on the forward strand.
GCCCGAGCGCGCCTGCCAGACCTGCCACATGCCGCAGGTTGCAGGCAAAGATCCCGCGGCGCGCGGCGGGCAGTACAGCTCCCATCGCTGGGCGGCGGCGAATACGTTGATTCCGGCGCAGTACGGTTATCCAAACCAGGAGAAGGCTGTGGAGGCGTTTCTGCGGAACGGCGCGCTGCGGGTCGATCTCTTCGCGCTGTCGGACAATCAAGCCCAGGTGACCGGCAAGCATCCCACACTTGGTCCGGTGATTGCGCCGATCGATCGAAGCTCGTTTACGCTGCGCGGCGGGCAGAGCGTGACGATATCGGTGGTAATCCAGAACACCGGCATCGGGCATAGCCTGATCCCGGAGCAGCGCGATTTTTACGAGAGCTGGGTAGCGTTCGAAGCGCGGGACGAGACGGGCCGAATCGTCTACCAGAGCGGCGCCGTGGGGCCGGACCATCGCCTCCCAAAGGATACGCATGTCTTCGGCAACCAGATCATGAGCGCGGAGGGCGAACGCCTAGTGCGGCACGAGGTTTGGGATATGCATGCGCGGGCCTACGACAGCACGGTAGCGGCCGGGCGCGCGGACGTCGAGCGTTTCTGCTTCACCATCCCGGCAGGCGCACAGCGCATTACCCTGCACGCCGCCGTGAAGTACCGCAGGTTTCGGCGCGAGTTTACGGACTGGGTCTTCGATGACAAGGCGTCCGATCCGGACCGGGGACCGACCCTGACCGTCGCGGAGGACAATGTTGTGCTGGTGGTCGGCGACAATGTTCCGCAGGGCAAACCGAAAGCCGATGCGGTGCTTCGGTTTACGGCGTTCGGCATCGGCATGCTGGACCGCGCCGACTTTCAGGCCGCGGAATGGGCCTTCCGGCGGCTGACGGAGTTGCGGCCCAGCGAGCCCGATGGATACATCGACATGGGCGTGTCGCTCTATAGCGAGGGCAACTTCGCGGAGGCGCTGACGTGGCTCGAAAAAGCCCGGCGGATTCAGCCGGAGAGCGTTCGCGAACGCTACTACGAGGGGCTTTGCTATCGCTGGCTCTATCGTTATCCGGAGGCGATCGACGCGCTCCAGACGGTGGCAGAGCAGTATCCGCGATTTCGCCAGGTGCATGACGACCTCGGCTGGGCGCTGCTGATTCAAAAGCAGTATGAGCCGGCACGCGCGCAGTTCGAGGCCGCGCTGGCGATCGACCCGGATGATGTGGTGGCGCACAAATGGCTCTCGGCCGTCTATGCGAAGCTGGGCAATCCCGCGAAGGCAGCCGAGAATGCGGCGCAGGAGTCGCAGATGAAAGACGATCCGGCGGCGCAGTGGAAGGTGCTGGCCTACTGGCGCGCGCATCCGGATGTGGCAGGCGAGGTGACGCCCGGTCACGTGCATGGCGACTGGAACGGCAAGACCGAGGTCGAGCGCATCTTTAACACGCAAAACCCGCCCAGCATGGTGTGGATTCAGCGTTGAGCGACGGCTGCTGACGCGGCTTGCCCGGATGCCTGTTGCAGGAAGCGGTCGTAGACGGACGCGGGCTGAATGCCGTCGATGCGCTGCGTGCCGATGAAGACGACGGGAACGCCGCGAACGCCCCGGCGGTAAGCCTCCTGCTGGTCAAGGTCGGCGTCTGCGGTGAACTGCGGGTCGTCGAAGGCCGCGACGATTTCAGACGTGTCGAGTTGCACGGATTTCGCCGCGGCCAGGATGGCGGCGCGCGCCTGCGCAGCGTCGGCCGGCAGCGCGTGGCCGGCAAGTGCATCGTAGAGCGGCCAGAATTTACCTCGCATTGACGCGGCTAACAACGCGTTGAAGGCGAGCGGCGCGTTGGGATGGCTGGGCAAGGCGTAGCTGTGCAGCGCAACGCGAACCGCCGGGTGCGCCGAGAGACTATGCAGCACCGGCGCGATCGCAGGACTGGCCGTGGCTTCCAGATCGATATACCAATCGATGTCGACCCGATCGGCGGGGCCGGAAGCCGCGCCGGGCAGGAAATGCGGCGTATACGCGATAACGGGTGCAACCGCTGTGCGGTCGGCCGGATTGGAGCCGGCAAGGGCAAGCTGTACCGCCTGCTGCAATTCCGGCAGCGAACGGATGCCGGAGACGCCCCGGCCGTTGATGAAGAAGAATGGCGTGCCATCCACGCCGTAGTGCTGGCCGAGCGCGCGGTCGGCCGCGATCTCGGCCCGGAAGCGGCCAGTGTCGAGATCCTGAGCGAAGCGGGCCATGTCGAGGTTGAGCTGGCGTGCGAAGCCGTCGATGTGCTCGCGGTCGAGGACGCTTTGGTTCGCGAAAAGCAGGTCGTGCATGGGCCAGAAATTACCCTGATCGCCGGCCGCGAGGGCCGCTTCGGCGGCGAACTGGGCGTGGTTGTGGAAGTCCAGCGGGTAGCTGCGGTAGACCAGCCGCACGGTGCGGCCGGAGCCGGCGAGAAGCTGGTGCAGCGGCTCCTCGGCGCGGCGGCAGAAGGGACACTGAAAGTCGGTGAATTCGACGATTGTAACCGGAGCCTCTGCCGCGCCGAGCATGGCGGCGGGCTTGACGGTGAGCGCGGCGGTGTCCTCGGCGGGCAGCGGCTTGTAGATGTCGGACTCGATGCCGGCGGGCGCGGGCATGGATGCGTCGGCGGGACGCGTGGCGGCCAGGCTGCGGTTCACGAGATCGTTCAGGCTCGCGGTGTCCTGCGCGCCGTTCATACGGGTTCCATTCACAAAGAGCGTGGGCGTCATGTCGATGCCGAGTGCGTGCCCGCCGGCCTGATCCTCGGCGATGCGCGCGGCGAAGCGATGGCTGTCGAGGTCGCGGGTAAACTGCGCAAGGTTGAGGTGGAGCAGCGCGGCATAGCGCAGGTACTGGGCGCGCTCCATCTGCTTCTGGTTTGCCTGGATGAGGTTCACCATATTCAGGTATTTGCCTTGCGCGGCTGCGGCGAGCGCGGCTTCGTGGGCGAGTTCGGAGTGCTCGTGCTGCGCCAGCGGGTACTGGCGGACCTCGAAGCGCACATCGCCGGGATGCCGGGCGGCCACTTTCTCTAGCTCGGGCAGGGTCGCGGCGGAGAACGGACACTCGAGATCCGCGTAGACGATGATGGAGACCGGAGCGTTCGACGGGCCGGTCGCGGTGCTGACAGGGCTTGCGTTTGGCCGTTGCGCGATAGCGCTTGCGCCGATCAGCAGCGCGAGGAACGCTAAGGGGGTACGGCTTGCGGACGGTGATTTCACTGGGGTTTTCCTCCAGTTGCAGGTGCTGCGGTTGCGGCCGTGGTGTGCGTAACCGTGGTTGTCGCCGGCGGTGTAATTTTTCTCCGAGTCAGCGTGTTCTTCGGCAGGCGGTTGAACGCGGACCATGTCGTAAGCACCGGTTCGAGATCCTGCGCGCGCAGATTGTCGGAGAGCTGCCAGCGCTGGAGCCCCTCGCGCATCCCGAAAAGATGCGGTGTGCCGCGGATGCCGAGCAGCCTGGCCGCCGCGCCGGAGGAGTCATGCGTCCAGGCGGCGGAGGCCAGGCC
>CAXTMK010000077.1:22150-22530 GCA_964245315.1 uncultured Acidobacteriaceae bacterium
ATAGTTCGTCTGGAACTGGCTAAGCTGCGCGCCGCTGGCATTGGCCACCACGATGACCAGCTTCGAGGGGTCCAGCTTGAACTGCGACTGCGAGGGCGTTGAGGAAGACGTGGCTTGTGGCTGGATCAGAGCGCCGGAGCGATCCATCGATTGCGTCTGAGCCAGGCTCTGGACCTGCGCGAGCAGATCGAGACTCGCCTTCTTCGTGGTATCGAGGTACAGCATAATCCAGTAGCCGGAGGGGTTGAGCTGGAAGGGACTGACCTGGGTTTCGGTGCTGGCGCCCGGGCGAAGCTGCCAGACGGTAAAGGGTGCGACGGGCTGCTCGGCGATTTTGATTGCCGGCGAGTTGGTAGTTGGGGCCGTCTTCGGCGTGGGCT
>CAXTMK010000078.1:0-22472 GCA_964245315.1 uncultured Acidobacteriaceae bacterium
AGCGACGCTTGTGCGTGATCTCCGACAGCGGGTTGGTCTGGTCCATGAACTGCGAGAGCTGTGACGAGCCGAAGAACTCGCGGATCGCAGCCATCACCGGCTTGGCGTTGATGAGGTCGTGCGGCATCGCCGTCGACATCTCCTGATACACGCTCATCTTCTCCTTGATCGCGCGCTCCATGCGCACCAGGCCGATGCGGAACTGGTTCTCCATCAGCTCGCCGACCGCGCGCACGCGCCGGTTGCCGAGGTGGTCGATGTCGTCTACCACGCCGATGTTCTTGCGCAGTTTGAGCAGGTAGCGAATCGTCCCGTAGAAGTCCTCCGGCGTCAGCGTGCGCATGTCGAGCCCGCTGGGATCCTGGTTCTCATACAACTTGATGTTGAACTTTAGCCGACCCACGCGCGAGAAGTCGTACTTGCGCGGATCGAAGAACATGCCCTCGAAGAGCGCGGTCGCGGTGTCGAGCGTCGGAGGATCGCCCGGACGCAGCTTGCGGTAGATCTCGATCAGCGCCTCTTCGGGCTTGCGCACCGAGTCGCGCCGCAGCGTGTTGGTGATGATGTTGCCCACATCGTCGCGCTCCGGGAAGAAGATCTCGAAGCTGGTCACGCCCGACTGGATGATCTTGTGCAGCTTGTCGGCGGTCAGCTCCTGGTTCGCCTCGTACAGCAGCTCGCCGGTCGCCATGTCGACCACGTCGGCGGCCGTCATGGCGCCGTCGAACTCGCTGGTCTCAACCTCGACCGCGGCGATCTTGTTGGCGCGCAGAGCCTTCATCACGCTGGGGCCGATCTTCTTTCCAGCCGCGCCAATGTCTTCAGACCCATGCTTCGGCGCAACCGCCGGACGCGTGCCCAGCAGGTTGGTCAGCTTGCCGTCTTCGGCGACCACCCAGCTCAGCTTGCCTTCGGCCACGTTGACGGTGTCCACAGTGTAGAAGGTCTTGAGGATCTCCTCATCCGTGCGCAGGCCGAGCGCGCGCAGGAAGATGGTGCCCAGGAACTTGCGCTTGCGGTCGATGCGGACGTAGAGCGTGTTCTTCTGGTCGTACTCGAACTCCACCCACGAACCGCGGTACGGGATGATCTTGCCCAGGAAGTAGGTGCGGTTGTTCGCCGTCTCAAAAAAGACGCCGGGCGAACGGTGCAGCTGCGAGACGATGACGCGTTCCGTCCCGTTGACGATGAAGGTTCCGTTCTGGCTCATCAGCGGAATATCGCCGAAGAAGACCTCCTGCTCCTTCATATCGCGCAGGCTCTTGACGCCGGTCTCGGCGTCCTTGTCGTAGATCTTCAGGCGAATCGTGACCTTGAGCGGCGCAGAGTAGGTCATGCCGCGCTCTTCGCACTCGGCCTGGTCGTACTTCAGCTGCAGGCCGACGGGGTCGCCGCACTTGGTGCAGAAGTCCGGCGTGTTCTTGTTGTAGGTGCCGCAGAAATTACACAGCACATCGCCGGGATGAAAGGGGTCCGTGATGACCATGTGGCCGCAGTTGGTGCAGGCCGTGCGCAGGTGATTCAGGCCCTTCAGGTAGCCGCACTTGCACTCCCAGTTGCCGATGGAAAAGTCAACGAATTCCAGTTCCGACACGTTGCGGAAGTCGGTGATGGGGAAGACGGAGGTGAAGACCGACTGCAGGCCGTTGTCCTCGCGCTCCTGCGGCAGCTTGTCCATCTGCAGGAAGCGCTCGTAGCTGCGGCGCTGCACTTCGATCAGATTCGGAATCTGGATGGCGGTGGGAATCTTCGAAAAATCGAGACGGCTGCGAATCGGACGCGTTTCGCTGGACCGGGACTCTGAGTGGGTCTGTTCGGGCATGCTTGTCTCCTGTAAATCTTTTCAACAAACGTATTGTTAGCTCTTCAGCATTAGGCGAGGTGAAACGCGGCCCCTTAGCTACGCTTCTGTTCTCTTTGCGCTCAACTGGAAGCCCCGCCCTCGCGTGCGGGATTTCTCTGCGCTCCATTTTGTTTCTTTTCGCTGCGCCAGGGATCTCGAAGCACTCTGAGATCTCGCTGCACCCTTGCTCTTGCTGAACCGGATTTACGCATTGACTCCGGCTTGAATCTAAACTTTTTACTTCCCGCTAGCCCCGAAAGCTGCTATAAACACCGCGTAGCTTGATTGTTTCACTCCCGGACCGAAAAGCGGGAGAAACGTCAAAAGCGCCCGCGGGGACAAAAGCTCCCGGGAGCGCAAATAACGTCGTTCGCACCAGATTCATCGATAAAGTTGAAATGCCCGCCACCCTCCAGGGCTCGCCGTGCCCCGAAGACCGCTGCCGTATGCCTGTTTCACACTACCCGCCCGCCGCTTGACTGGTAGTATGGCCGGCCCCTTAGCCCGCAACCGCTTGCAGGATGAACCGGAAGATTGCCCGATGTATAAAAACAAGAAACCTGAGAGGATCAGCTCCGCACGCATAGGCAGAAGCGATATCCCCATGAAAGAGGATACCGCGTTCTGCCTTTCCGTGCAACCTTGTGGAAATTACTTGATTTCGACAGTCGCGACGCCCTCGAACTTCTTTGCGATCGCAGCCGCGTCATCCTTCGAAACGCCTTCCTTCAGGGGCTTTGGAGCGCCGTCAACCAGGTCCTTCGCTTCCTTCAGACCGAGCGCCGTAACCTCGCGCACAGCCTTGATGGTCGCGATCTTGTTCGCGCCGGCATCCTTCAGGATGACCGAGAACTCGGTCTTCTCTTCCACCGGAGCCGCTGCCGCCGCGCCGCCGCCGCCCGCCGCCGGGGCCGCAACTGCCGCCGCCGCCGAAACGCCCAGACGCTCTTAAAGCTTCTTCACCAACGCCGAAGCCTCGAGCAGGCTCAGGCTAACGATTGCATCTTCCAACTGCTGAATATCCGCCATTTTGTTTCTCCTATGTCCTGCAAATCTCGTAATTCATTTGTGTCTCCAAAGCTGGTAAGAGCTTTGGCTGCCACATCTCCCGAGGTTTCCGCTGCGCCCAGACAAGCGCACCCCGCGGGATGTGACGAAACTTGTTTGTGGCCTAACCCTCGACCGGGTCCGTGTTCGCCGCTTCGCCCGCCTGCGACGCCGTTCCGTTCTCCGGCTGCACCTCCGCAGCCGACTCCTCAACGTGCGCCGCCGCAACTTCAGGCTCGGCAACCGCGACCGCCTCGGCGACCGGAACGACCTCGGCCGGAATCGCCTCAGGCTCTGCAGCAGCTTCCGCAACCGGAGCAGACTCGGCAACGGGAGCAGCTACTTCTTCGGCGGGAGCCGGAGCTTCCGCGACCGGAGCAGCGGCGGCTACCGGAGCAGCCGAACCTGAGAACTTCTCCTTCTCGACGGCCTGGTTGATCACCACCGCAAGATCGCGCCCCGTGGCGGCGAGCACCGTCGCCAGACGCTGCGCCGGAGACTGGATCAGGAAGAGCAGCTTCGAGAACAGCTCTTCCTTGCCCGGCATGGTCGCCAGCGCCGAAATCTCTTCGACCGAGATCAGCTTACCGTCCACGATGCCCAGCTTGAAGCTGAACTCCGAGTTATCCTTCACCCAGGTCGAGAGCGCCTTGGCCAGCGCAACCGGGTCGCCCGAGGTGTACGCAACCGCCGAAACACCCTTCAGGCCCTGCAGCGCTGCCTCGATCTTCGAGCCCTGACTGGCCTTCGCCGCCAGCTTGTTCTTCACCACATGGTAGCTGCCGCCGGCCGCGCGAACCGTCTTGCGCAGATCGAAGTCCTTCGAAGCGGTCATGCCGGTAAACGTCCCGATGAGCGCGGACGTGCTCGACTCCAGCTCCTTAGTGAGAACCTGTACCTTTAACGTCTTTGTCGCCCTGCTGATTGCCATATCAAACCCTAACCTTTACCTGCCGGCGCTTCACGGCTGTTACTGAGAACTCACAACTAAGAACCGATGACTAGGCTTTTCCGGCCATATCCGAAACCGAGCTATCCAGCTGCACGCCCGGGCCCATGGTCGAGGAGATCGTGATCCCCTTGATGTACTTGCCCTTGGCCGCCGACGGCTTGGCCTTCATCACGCTGGTGATGACGGTCATGGCATTATCGATCAGCTTCTGCGAGTCGAACGAGAGCTTGCCCACAGGAACGTGCACCAGCGCGGTCTTATCCGTGCGGAACTCGACTTTACCGGCCTTGATCTCGCGGATCGCCGCGACCACATCGGTGGTAACCGTGCCGGTCTTGGGGTTCGGCATCAGGCCCTTGGGTCCGAGCACCTTGCCCAGGCGTCCGACCGAGCGCATCATGTCGGGGGTCGCGATCAGCGCGTCGAAGGCCGTCCAGCCTTCTTTCTGAATGCGCTCGACCAGCTCTTCGCCGCCGAAAAACTCCGCTCCGGCCGCCTCGGCATCCTTAATCTTCTCGCCCGAGGCGATGACCGCGACGATCTTGCTTTTGCCCAAACCATGAGGCAGGACTACAGTCCCGCGCACCATCTGGTCGGCATGGCGCGGGTCGACGCCCAGCCGCAGCGTAATGTCGACGGTCTCGTCGAACTTCGCGTACTTCGCCTTCTGGAGCAGCGGAACCGCATCGTTCAGCGTATAGGGACGCGGCTCAACCAGCGCACGCGCCTTCGCCAGATTCTTCGAAATCTTTTGCATGTGTGTAAGTCTTCCTTTAGATCTTCCACCCTCGATGCGCTGTTCCGCATCAGCGTGGTTCGATCGCGTCAATGGGGAGTCGACGCAACCTCCCAAGTATGCACTAATTTCCAGGAACCGGTCAACTTTTCGAACGTATCGGACAAGAAGCAATGCCGTAGTTCCGTGCGCCATTCCGCGTCGCTCACCTTTCGGCCATGACCCGGTCGCCTCGTCTTTGCAGATACAACTAAGGCATCGAGTCGCGGTGCGCCGCCTTCCGCGCACCGATCGCCAAGAGCAGTTAGATGTTTCCCGATCCCGTTCGGAGGGAGTTTACGACCCGCACGGCTGACCAGTTCTCCATATGTGATCGGCATTTCACATTCCAACTCCGTGTCGCTCGCATCTTTGACCCGGTACTTCGCTCCCCGGATGTGGTCGAGCAATGCCCACTGTAGGTCATCGACGATTTTGGCGTCCACTGGCATTCATGCCCCCCAAACCCGCGCCATGATCAACTCAAATCCGCGCATTGGGCCCGTTCCCTGCACGCTGCTCGGATCCTCATGCACTTCCGGCGCCTCGCCGGGCCGATACACCTCAACCACCCTCCGCTCGGGATCAATCAGCCACGCCAACTCTGCCCCGTTCGCGATCCAGATTGCCATCTTCTCCCGCAGCGGCGCGAGCCGGTCCGTCTCCGACCGCACCTCGATCACAAACTCAGGACAGATATGCGGAATTCCCTTGCGCTCCTTATCGCTGAGGGAATTGGCCTTCCCAAAACTTACCCAGGACGCATCAGCCATGCGCAGAGAAGTGTCCGAAAGCCGGAACCCCGTGTTCGCCGCAAAAGCCCGTCCAGTCCCGTCCTGCCGGGCCCACAGGGTCAGCTCGAACGCCACGTCATTTTCGGCGCCGCCACCTTCGAAGCCCACGGGAGACATCACAATTAACTCTCCGTTCGAATCTCTTTCGACGCGTAGCGCCTCATTTTCAGCGCAGAAACGCAGCAACTCTTCATCCGAAACCGGCGATTCGAACCGAAGCCGCACCGGAAGCTCTGTTTCTGGCAGTGAAAAATTCATACTTTAGGTCTACCCCCCTTCTGTTAGTGACTAGCCCCAAACTCGCGCCATCACCAACTCAAACCCGCGCACCGGCTCCGTTCCCTGCACACTGGTCGGATCCTCATGCATCTCCGGCTCTTCACCCGGCCGATACACCTCAACCACCCGCCGCTCCGGATCGATCAGCCAAGCCAACTCCGCCCCGTTCCCAATCCACATCTCCCTCTTCTCGCAAACATCCTTCAGCCGGTCCGTCTCCGATCGCACCTCGATCACAAACTCTGGGCAGATCGGCGCGAAGCTCTTCTTTCGTTGTTCTTCGGTAAAGACGTTCCAGCGATTCCATGCAATCCAGCAAGCATCGGCTGCCCGCAAAGAACCATCCGGCAACGTAAACCCGGCGTTCGCGCTGAAACTCTTTCCGCGCCCGTCACTCAGAGACCAGACCCGCAATTCGGAATAGATATCGCCCTCAAGAGCGCCACCCTCACTGAAACCTGGCGACATCACAAGGATCTCCCCATTCGCATCGCGCTCAAAACGTGCAGGCTCGTTCGCCGCGCAGAAACGCTCGAACTCGGCATCGGTCATGGGACCATCTGTCCGAATGCGAAGTGGCAACCCAATCTCATGAAGCACCAGACTCATGCAGTTAGTCTACTCTGATCGACACCGCCCAGTTCTACCCCCAAACCCGCGCCATCACCAATTCAAACCCGCTAACCGGCCCCGTCCCCTGCACGCTGCCCGGATCCTGATACACCTCCGGTTCCTCACCGGCTCGATACACCTCAACCACTCTGCGCCTTGGATCGATCAGCCAACCCAGTTCCACCCCGTTCGCAATCCACATCCTCATCTTGTCCTGTAGCTCGGAAAGCGCATCCGACTCCGACCGCAGTTCCACCACGAACTCAGGCGACACATGGCCAAATCTTATTTGTTCCCGCCGGGGCAATGCGTTCCAGCGTTCCCACGACAGGAAGGCCACATCCGGAACGCGCATGGAACCGTCCGGAAGCGTAAATCCGCCATTTGAATCGAAGACCGGCCCGCGATTGAACTGCTCAGCCCACACTGTCAGATAGGCGTTCACCTTCGAGTTCCAATTACTGCCCGTCAAGCCAGTCGGCGACATCAGGATCAGTTCTCCGTTCCGATCGCGCTCCACCCGAAGCGTCTTATTCCGCCGACAGAAATCCCACAATTCATCGTCGGTCACAGGACGCGGAAACCGCAGGCGGGCCGGGAGTGCAGCATCGTTGAGCGCAACATTCATCCGAACAGTTTACCCCCAGTACTAACCCCAGACCCGCGCCATCACCAACTCAAACCCACGCACCGGCCCGGTCCCCTGAACACTTGAAGGCTCGACATGCACTTCAGGCGCCTCACCCGGACGATAAACTTCAACTACCTTCCGCTTTGGATCGATCAACCACGCCAGGTCGACCCCATTCGCTACCCACTCCTTCATCTTTGCCCTGGCATCGGCCAGACGGTCCGTCGGCGATCGCAGTTCGATTACAAAATCCGGTGCGAACGGCGTATATTCGCGCTCCTTCTGGCTGTCGGTCATACGGTCTACCTTCGTTGACGATATCCAGCCTGCGTCCGGTGAGCGCATTGCACCGTTAGCCAACTTGTATCCCCCATCGGGACCGGACGAGACGCCGCTGCCATCCTCCAGCGTCCACGCCTGCAGAAAGTAGCAGACGCGTTGGTTCATAATCATTGTGCTGAAGGTTGTGGGCGTCATGACGAGAATCTCTCCGTTCGGCTCCCGCTCCATGCGCAACGGACGATTCTCCCGGCTGAACCGCATCAACTCAAGGTCAGTCAGCGGCGTCTCGGGCCTGATCCGGATGGGCAGCGGCAGCGATGAAAGAGCGAATTCCATAGTCAGAGTCTATACCCGAGATTCAGCATCCGGACCATATTCGAGCCATCTTCAACTGGAAAGCCGCCTCACGCCGTCGCCGCGAACAACCTCCGCTCCCACTAAACCTCAGCACTTCCTCATCCGTCAGGGGCCTGTCAAAGCTCATGCGCACAGGAAGCGGCACATTCGTGATCTGAAGATTCATGTCCGCAGTTTACGACCCCTTACCCCGCGTCGGCCGGTAAAAATAGCACTCCTGCGCAAACTCCACCTCAAACAAATTGGTCGAGTCCTCCGCCTGCTCCGCGTTGCCGAGCACCAGGTAACCCGACGGCGTGATGTGACGGGACACATCGCTGAAGACGCAGCTGCGGTCCTGCTGCGGGAAGTAGAGTAGCACATTGCGCAGCAGCACCAGGTCGAACTGCGGCAGCGGAGGCAGCGGCGCGCACAGGTTCACCACCTGGAACTCGCACAGCCTGCGCACCTGCTCGCATACCTCCCACTCCTCGCCGTCGCGTTCGAAAAAGCGCATCAGCAGCCGCGCCCGCAGCCCGCGATTGACCTCCAGCCGGCGGTAGCGGGCACGCCGGGCGTAGTCGACCACCGAGCGCGAGATGTCCGTACCGATTATCTTCACATCCCAGGTCGCCAGCTCCGGAAAGCTCTCGACCAGCAGCATCGCGACCGAGTACGCCTCCTGCCCGGTCGAACTGGCAGCGCTCCAGATACGCAGCCTGCGCCTCTTGCGGCGCTGCTCGATCAGCGCCGGAAGCACGGTCAGCCGCAGCGCCTCGAACGGCTTCACGTCGCGGAAGAAGCTGGTCTCGTTGATCGTCATCGCTTCGGCGACCGCGCGATGCAGATGCGCCGGCCGGTCGATGCGCAGCATGTTGACCAGACCCTCAAGATTCGCCGCTCCGGCCACTCTTGCGATAGGCGTCAGCCGTGTCTCGAACAGCGCGTTGCGCGAGGGATCGATGAGGTTCGCCGATTGCGCCAGAACCAGCTCGCGCAGATACGCGTAGTCGGAATCAGAGCACGCCATATGCCACCTCGCGCTCAGCCCCGCGGCGAACGTCCACACGCTCGATCAACGCCCCGGCCAGCGCTGCCAGACCCAGCGTCGCTGAAGCCAGCCCCGACTGCACCACGCGTCCCGGCATGCCCCAGACCGCGGAGCTGGCCTCGTCCTGCGCCAGCACCGTGCCGCCCGCATCGCGCACCTCGCGCGCTCCATCGAGGCCGTCGGAGCCCATGCCCGTCATGATCAGCGCCAGCGTCGCCGAGCCATACAGCACAGCCGCCGAACGAAACAGATAATCGACCGAAGGCTTGCAGCTATTCAGCGGAACGCCCTGGTGCAGCTTCACCATGCGCCTTCCGCCCGGCGCCACTGCTGCCTCCATATGCGCATCGCCCGGCGCCAGCAAAATGGTCCCCGGATGAATCGCATCGCCGTCCCTGGCCTGCTGCACCGGCATGCGGCACAGGCGGTTCAGCCGCTCGGCCAGCGCGCCGGTAAAGATGCGCGGCATATGCTGCACAATCAGAATCGGCACCGCGAAATCCCTGGGCAGCATGGGCAGCATAAGCTCCAGCGCGGACGGGCCACCGGTGGAAACCCCAATCACCACCACCTCCACCGGCAAGCCAGCTTCGGTGCCTGGCGAAGCGTGCCGCGTCAGGCGAGCCACCGGTGGTGCGACCGGCTTGCGTAAGTCCGGCACAGCCGCGACAATGCGCACCCCAGCCAGCGCCGCGACCTTCGGCAGCAGTTGCTCCATCAGCGAGTCAAGCGCAGCCGCAAAATCCTTTTGCTGCCCCGGCTTCATCACATAGTCCTTGGCGCCGTGCGAGAGCGCATCCAGCGTCGACCGTGCGCCCCGTTCGGTGTGCGCGCTGCACATAATCACCGGCAGCTTCGGAGCCAGCACCCGCAGCCTGGCCAACACCTCCAGCCCGTTCATGCGCGGCATCTCCAGATCGAGCAGCAGAACATCGGGAGCAAGCCGCTGCGCCGCTTCGAGCGCCTCGACGCCGTCGCGCACCAGCCCGCACAGCTCCATGCGCGGCAGCGCCGGATCGCCCTGGCTGGCATGCAGATCGAACAGCGTACGCAGAACTCCGCGCATGACCGCCGAGTCGTCCGCCGCCAGCACTCTTAGAGTTCGTCTTCCATCCTGCCCCATTGCATTCTCCCGTATTGCTCAGAACCCCATCCGTTTTGCTCAAAAGCCCATCCGTTTTGCTCAGAAGCCCATTAAGGCAAGCTTTTCGCGCAGACTCTGCGGCGAAAAAGGCTTCATCAGGAACTCATCCGCGCCGTTATCCAGCGCCTCCCGTATAAAGCTGTGGTCGGCCTCCGTTGTCACCATCATGATCTTCATTCCAGGCGATAACTGCCCATCCCTCAGCTGCTTGACGCACTCCAAACCGTTCAACACCGGCATGTTCACGTCGCACAGCATCAGTTCAAATGCGTCCGCCTCGCGCAGCAGGTCCAGCGCGTGAACGCCATCCTGCGCTTCGGCGCACTGCCATCCCAGCCGCTCCATCTGCTGCCGCACATACTCGCGGATGAAGCTTGAATCGTCGACAATCAAAGCGCGCATGGCATCTCCATTCCCCGGCCTCGGCCGGCGTGGCTGAACAATCCCGTTTCGGCCAGTGCACCGGCTTCAGCTTTTCCGGATCGAGCTGCACCAGCAGGCCCTCGTCGGTGCGGAACGCCCCGCTGAAGAGCGCGCGGCTGGCATCGTCCAGCGTCGAGGGATTCGCCGACATCGTGCGCCGATCGACCATCACCACACCGCCCACGCCATCCACCATCAGCCCGAAAGGCTCTTCGCTCTCGTCGCCGTCGAGAACCAGCACGCAGCTTTCCGTCTCGGCTTCTTCGATGCCCAGCAGCGCCCGCAGACTGACCGCCGTCACCACCTCGCCGCGATACGCAATGACGCCGCCCACAAACAAAGGCGCCAGCGGAACCCGACGCATCCGGCCCTTTCCGAGCACCTCGCGGATCATCCGCGTATCGATGCCGAACAGCCGGCCGCCGGCCCTCAGCGAGCACAACGACAGCAGATCTTCAACATCGTTCTCGCTCGCCACCAGTCTCATGCCACTTCCCTCAATCTTTCCCGCCCTGCAAAGGCCTCGTGCACCACGGTCAGCCGTTCGTTCACCATCGCCAGGCGCTCGGTACAGATCTCCGCGTTGTGCTCCATCAGATCGCCGGTCGCGACCTCGACCACGCGCCGGACCACCATGCCCATTCGCCTGTCTTGTCCACGATGCGTATCCCGCCCGGCTTTCTGGCAGATCAGCACTGTCGCCGCAAACTCCGGCTCGTCGACCTTCAGCTCGCGCAGTACACCGCCGCGATCTTCAAGCGGCAGCAGCTCGCCGCGATATTGCAGCAGAGGGCGATCGCCGGCCCATTCCACATTCTTCAGAGAGACGCTCTCGATCCGCACAACCACGCTGAGCGGCAGAGCCATCCGCTGCAGACGGTGACCTGGAGCTGCGTCCTCGAAGATGAGGAAGGAAGAACTCGCAATCGTGGGCGCGGCAATCGGTGTCTTCGCGGCCTCAAGCTCCGCCGCGCCGGAACGGACCCCGGCTCGCACGCCAGTCTGCGCGATATCCAGAATCATCGCCAGCGAACCGGAACCCAGCACCGTCGCGCCCGAAAACAGCCCAATCTGCCGCAGCACCGGCGAGAGCGGCTTAACCACGATCTCCTCCGGCACCATCAGGTCGTCGACGATCAGCCCATATTGACAGCCCTCGGATTCAAGCACGACCAGGTAAAATCCATGTGCCTGCCGATGCTCTTCGTTCCCATCGAGGCCCAGCAGGCGGTCGAGCCGCACCATCGGCAACAGCCGCTCGCGCAGGCGAAACAGCTCCGCCTCGCCGATCCACTCGACCGATGCCTCCACCTCGTGCCACGGCACGTATACCAGTTCCGCCAGCGCACTCTGCGGCAGGCAGAAACTCTGGCCGCCGCTGCGGACGACAAGGGCGCGAACGATGGCCAGGGTAAGTGGAACGCGCAGCCGCAGCAGCGTTCCCTTGCCCTCGCGTGATTCCATCTCCACCGTGCCGCCCACTTTTTCGACATTGGACAGCACCACATCCATCCCCACGCCCCGGCCGGAGACATGCGTGACCTTCGCGGCAGTCGAAAAGCCCGGCTGAAAGACCAGCTGCAATGCCTCGCGCTCGGTCATCGCGGCGGCCTGTTCTTCGGTCACCAGGCCGCGCTCGATCGCCTTTGCCAGAACCCGCGCGGTCGAAATGCCGGCCCCATCGTCTTCTACCTCGATCACCACGGTGCCGTTGAGGTGGTACGCGCGGAGACTGACCACGCCTTCAAGCGGTTTTCCCGCCAGCGCGCGCTCTCTCGGCTCTTCGATGCCATGGTCGATCGCATTGCGCACCGCGTGAGTCAACGGATCTTTGATGGCTTCGAGCAGGCTCTTGTCGAGGCCCGCTTCCTGCCCGGAGAACTCGATGCGCACGCTCTTGCCGCAGCTCAGCGCCAGGTCGCGCACCATGCGCGGGAATTTGCTGAAGACATGGCCGACCGGCTGCATGCGTGCCTGCATCACGGTCTCGCGCAGATCGGCGGTAACGCTGTCCAGACGCCGGGCAAGCTCGGGAAAATTGGCCGACTCGCCGTTGCTTTGCCGAATCTGGTTGCGCGTCAGCACCAGCTCGCCGACCAGGTTCATCATCCGGTTGAGCACGTCGACATCGATGCGCAGCGTCTTCTCGCTCATGCCCGCCACTGCCGACAACGTTCCGCCCGAAGGCTCAGCCGCGGCGGAACGAACGAGCGAAGCGACCTCCGCATCCTCATCGCCAGCCTGATTCAGCTCGTGCATCGACGCAATCAGCGCGCTATCTTCGTCGCCGGCGCGCACGCCTTCCTCGCCGGTCTGTTCGATCAGGTGCAGGATCACACGCAGGCCGTCCATCAGTTCCAGCAGACCGCCTACCAGTCGCGTGCTCACGGTCAGCTTGCCATCGCGCAACGAGCCCAGCAGCGTCTCGCCCGCATGCGCCAGCTTTTCAAGCCGCGCGAAGCCGAGGAAACCCGTCGTACCCTTGATGGTGTGGACCGAGCGAAAGATCTCCGCCAGCAATTCCTTGTCGTTAGGCTTATGCTCCAGGTCGGTCAGGCACCGGTCCATCCGGTCCAGGCCTTCCAGACTCTCTGCCAGAAACTCCTTGGTTAGCTCGTCCACAGTAGACCTATCGGACTTCCGTGGACAATCCATGAATCTTTGTCAACCCGGAGGGATCTGCTGTTGTCTTTTGTCCTGCCACCCCTTACCCTCAACAGACAATGTCCGTAACCCCCGCCGAACTCGCCATTCTGTCGCAAGCCGCCGAGGCCGCCGCGCACCGCGCCTACGCACCGTACAGCAAGTTCTTCGTAGGCGCCGCGATCCTGCTCGAATCCGGCGAGATCGTCACCGGCTGCAACGTCGAAAACGCCAGCTATCGCCTGACCTGCTGCGCCGAGCAGACCGCAATCGCGTCAGCGGTAGTCCGGTTCGGACCCGCCATCCGCCTGCGCGCCGTGGTCGTCGCCAACCTGAACCACACCGCCTGCCAGCCCTGCGGCGCCTGCCGCCAGACCATCGCCGAGTTCGCCCCGTCCGACGCTACCATCGTCTTCCCCAGCGCTGAAGGCAAATCCAGCACCTGTACGCTGGCCGACCTTCTCCCCGGAGCCTTCGCCCTCAAATCCTGACTCCGCTTCAAGCTATCAGCTAAAGAGCTTATAGCTTAGAGCTCGTGAAGTAAGTTTTAACTCACCCCTCTCTACTCATAACGCTGAACTCCAAGATCAAGCCTTTGAAAATCCACCCTCTCGACATAATCCTCCACAAGCGCGACGGCTTAACCCTCTCCTCAGCTGAGATCGACGTCTTCATCCGCGCCGTCACCGAAAGATCCATCACCGACGCCCAGATCGCGGCGTTCCTGATGGCCGTCTTCTTCCGCGGTCTGGACCCCGCCGAACTCGCCGCGCTGACCAAAGCCATGCGCTTCTCGGGCGAGACCTTCGACGCCGCTCCGCTCAACACCTTCACCATCGATAAACACTCCACCGGCGGCGTCGGCGACAAGACATCCATCCTCATCGCGCCGATTCTCGCTGCCGCCGGCCTCGCCCAGCCGACCGCGGCCGGCGTCCCCGGCATCTGCGTGCCGATGATCAGTGGACGATCCCTGGGTCATACGGGGGGAACTTTAGACAAGCTCGAAACCATCCCCGGCTTCGACACCCAACTCTCCATGCCGCGCTTTGCGCAGGTCCTGCGCCAGTGCGGCGCCGCCATGATCGGCCAGACCCCGCGCCTGGTGCCCGCCGACCGCATCTTGTATGGTTTACGAGATCACACGGGAACAGTCGAGTCGCCGTTCCTCATTACCGCCAGCATCATGAGCAAGAAGCTGGCGGAGTCGCTCAACGCGCTGGTGCTCGATGTCAAAGTCGGCTCCGGCGCCTTCATGCCCACCTACGCGCTCTCGAAACAGCTCGCCGAACTGATGGTCGCTACCGGCGAACGAGAAGGCACGCGCACGGTCGCGCTGCTGACCGGCATGGAAGAGCCGCTCGGCCGCTTCTCCGGCAACTGGTGCGAGGTGCGCGAGTGCGTGGACATCATGAAGCAGGTTCGCCACCCCATGTCCGCCGACCTCATTCGCCTGAGCACGATCCTCGCCGGCTGGATGCTGTACCTCGCCGATCACGCCGAGACGCCAATCGCAGGAGCCACGCTGGCCGACGAGATCCTCACCTGCGGCGCGGCCTTCGAGGCCTTCCTGGAGATCGTGCAGGCTCAGGGCGGCGACATCTCGATGATGGAGGGCCCGTCGAATCCGGCTGACTTTTACAAGCCCGCCGCCAGCCGCCAACTGCTCGCCGAATCTTCGGGCTATCTGCATAGCATGGACTGCAAGGAGGTCGGCTGGGCGGTCCAGCGGCTCGGAGCGGGCCGCATGAAGCCCGGCGACCCGGTCTCGGCTGCCGCGGGAATCGAAGTGCATGCGAAGGTAGGCGATAAGGTCGTGGCCGGGCAACCGCTGCTGACGCTCTTCGCCGATACCGAGGCGCAGCTATCAGAGCCGCACGCGATGCTCGCGGCGACCTACAAGATCTCCGCTACGCCGCCGAGGCTGCAACCGCTAATCCGCGAAATCATTGGTCCACTGTCATCCTTCTAGTGAACTCGGTTGCTTGGCTTGGCTGGCAGAAAATTCCTTTGAGACGTTATAGTTGATTGACTGATGGAGCGGGCCTTTCAACCCGCCCCACAAATGGAGACGGAGTGTCCTCACTAACAATTCCCGAACGGTACAGGCCAGGGGTCGCGAGACTGGGAACGATCTCCGATTCCTCCTTTCTCGATTTGCTTGAGGCACTACGGAACTCTGACCAATCAGAAACAGCCAGGGAACTCGCCTCTAAAATTCAGGGCAGCGTCCCTTCAATAACGGCGTCAGATCGCGAGTCAATTATTGCGGCCATCGCTTCAATGCAGAGCGTGCAAAAAGCGGCACATGTCGACGTGATCCAATTTGCTTCAGACGTGTGGGCCTCACTGGAGGAAGACTCGCCGGAGTTGATTTCAGAGGTCGAAGCGGACACCCTCAAATCAAGGGTGGCGGCCTTGTTAAACCAAACTTCGGTGCATCTCACAAGCGCAAAGGTCGCGGAACTCAGGAGCGAAGTTGAGCGCCTATTTTGTGGTGCAAGGATTCTGACAGATGTGCGAACAGCTTTCCCGGATGACGCTTCGAGAAGGCCAGCGATGAGCATCTTGCAGACCTTAGAGATCAAGTATCATGACGATTTAGGTCGACACCGGGAGTTTTATGTGGCACTTGATGACACTGACCTCGCGATTCTGAAGGACGCTGTAGAGCGTGCAGTGCAGAAGAAAGCGAGCTTGGTTGATATGCTGAGACAGGCAGATTTTGAGTTGTTCGAGTAACGCAATTTTGAGTTGTTCGAGTATAAGCAATGGCTGAGCGAATCCAATACCGCCAGAATAGCGGACACTACCCTCCCATGTGGCGCAGACCTCACAGGTCTCGCGATGAGGTCGAGTTGCGCTCGGATCGCTCTTGGAACAAAGTCGTCAATCGGGCAGAACCGGTGAAAGTAGCTTTTCACGTCACAGCGCCCACGCCATCGTTCCCGGTCGACGAGGCAAAATTTCGACACTTGGTTTCAAGCTGGCGCAAGGACACGGCAGCACAATCTTCTCTCTCTAAGAAGGTGATGCATCCTGCCTACCAGAGGATCATCGGCATGGGTCCTACAGCATTGCCGTGGATTCTTAAGGAGATGAAGAGAAGACCAGGCCATTGGTTTTGGGCTTTGGACGCTATCACACAAGGGGCTGACCCGGCCCACGACTGCCGCGATCTAGAAGAGGCGACTGAAGCGTGGATACGTTGGGGCGAAACCCTGGGACTACTGTGATCAACCAGCCCGGAAATTATCAAGAACTTTTAGACGCGGCGGATGTTGCTGAGTGCCTGCCGAATATCGTTGGACAGTATCGAAGAACGAGTGATCCCACGATCAAGTACAACTGCCTTGCTTGGGCGGTCGGAGCAGACTGGGCTTGGTTCGATCCCTTCAGTAGGTGCGCTGGATATTATTGGCCGGATGGGATAGATAGGGAGTGGACCGTCCCCGCCATTCGCAAATTGCTTGCCCTTTTTGGCTACAACGAAGAGTCCGCTACTGGCGAACTGGAAGAGGGTTACGTCAAGATTGCTTTTTTTGTCGACCGCGACGGGATACCTACGCACTTCGCGCGCCAATTGAGCAACGGGACATGGACCAGTAAGCTTGGCGAACTCGTCGACGTAGAACACGCAAACTTGAACTGCATATCTGGTGAAGAACCATACTATGGAGCGGTAGACTTCTACCTGAAGAGGCGGACAATTGAGGGCCGGTAGCCGGCTTACGGCTTTGTCACCTTCAAATTCGTGACGACGCCATCGGTATTGTGCGCGAAGCGAATGCCATAAACCCCATCCGTCGACTTCAGCTTGCCCGCCGTCACCAGGTCGGCCTTCGGGTAGGTACCCACCACCGTGCCGTTGATGATGCACGACACCGTGTCGCCCTTTACCTGCATGGCGATCTCCTGCGACACCGGCGAACCCGGACCCGCAGCCTTATGAATCGCGTCGTTCGCGCCGCTGCGGCGTCCGTTCACCGCGAAGGCGTCCGGGCCGAAGCCGCGCACGATGAAGGTGCCGCTACCGTACGCGGCACAATAGACATAGCTGGCGTTCGGCGTGCCCATGTCGTTGCCCGCGATGACGATGCCGTACGGATGCGGGTGGGAGTTCAGGTTCATGAACTTGGGCTCGCTGAAGGTCGCGCTGACGGTGTAGTCGCCGCTGACTTTGTTCGCAGGATTCCAATAGGTCACGGCCGGCCCGGTGGTCACGTCGAACGAGGCGCCATCCTTCACGAACTTGTCGTCGTTCACGGTCTGGCCGGCCTTTGTAGCGTCGGGATCGACCACGCCCATCCAGCCCGGCGCCTTGATGCCGCCACCGGCGATCGCACGCGCCACCTCAGGCTGCGCGGGAGCCGTCTGCTGCGCGAAACCCGCGCCGGTTAGAACGACAAGAAGAGCGGCACCACCAACATGACAACGCGTGAAGTTCATAAGAATTCCTTTCGCAGCTCGTATTTCTATGCGCCGATTATAAGCCAGCAACTATTTCGCTTGCTCCGATTCGATCCGCTTTTTGAAGTTCTCGCGCGAAGTCGCCGCCAGCCGCTTGCAGGCGTTCGGGTCGATCAGCGGATCGGGCGCCACGCCGCGCTGGTGCCCATCGATACGCTCCCAGAAGTTCGACGACTCCCCATGCGGCGTAATCAGCACGTCGCACGGCACCGTTTCGAGGAAGCTGAAGCTCTTCTCGAAGCCCGTCATCGCCCACGGATTCTGCGAAAACTTGTAGCCATCGGCCGAGACCGAGCTGACGCTGTCCGCATAAACCATATTCAGGCAGCGACCGAAGTCGCAACTGCTCCAGGTGTAGCTGGTGCCGCCCGGCGTGTGGCCGGGCGTAACGTGCGCCGTAATCGCGATCGTCCCAACCTTGATCGTCTGTCCGTCGCGCAGCGCGCTCACACGCTGGACGCGGTCGATCGGCCTCAGCACACCATACTGCGGATCGTCCTTCGCGACCACGCCGCTCTTCATCACCTCCGCGCTCCACGGGCTGGCGAGCACCTGCGCGCCGCTCTTCCGCTGCAGTTCCGCGACGCCGCCGGCGTGGTCGTAGTGCACATGCGAGGTCAGGATCACCTTCACATCCTCGACCTGAAACCCGAGTGCGCGGATGTTGGCCTCGATGATCGGCGCCGACTCGCTGAGCGCGCCGTCGATCAGCACATGGCCGGACTTCGACGTGATCAGGATCGACGCCAGCCCGTGCGGCCCCACGTAATACGTGTTGCCATAGATCGCAAACGGCGTCTGCGAGGCATTCCAGATCGCGCAATTGCCGCACGCAGTGGGCGAGGTCTGCGCACTCACGACTGCAGTCAAAAGTATCAACGCACAAAGAGCTTGTTGAACGAAGCGACCCGGAGCTGAAGCCACACTTATTTCGTCGGCGCTACTTGTGGGGTTGAAGCCCCACGATAATCCCGAACGGCGAACCGGACGAAAGCCGGGATGCAGTCCAAAGATGGTATCGAACTGCCTGATCAGGTCTTCGCCGAGCGCGAGCAGCTTCTCATCGGTCGGAAGGGGCATGCGCAGTCTCCTCGTTTCAATCCACTCTACACACAACGAAACTGGAAATGTGCGAAACTCAACGCATCCTGCATCCAACATCCTGGATTTTTGAGGAACCCGCACGTGAACGCTAAGAGTCTGCTGACCTGCCTCGCTCTTTCTCTTAACCTCCTGTCATTTGCAAGGGCAGAGCCCATTCCGGTAAAGCACACCGTGGGTGCGGAGCACGGCTTCCTCGTCGTCCGCTCCGCCGTGGGAGCAATCATCGGCCACGGGGAGTATTACGGGTCGGCTACGGGCGAGCGCGTGACGGCACGATTGATCCTCAAGTTCCGGGACGGCTCGCTGGACGACGAGACCACCGTCTTCCTGCAACGCAATACCTTCCAATTCGTAAGTGACCGCCACATCCAACACGGTCCGTTCTTCAAGCAAGCCATGGACATGCAACTGAATGCCGACGGCCAGCTGACGCTGCGCACCACCGGCAAGGATGGCAAGGAGAAAATCGAGACCAATCACATCGACCTGCCGCCTGACGTCTCGAATGGCATGGTGGAAAGCCTGATGCAGAACGTGTCGCACAACGCCGCACCTTTTACGTTGGGCATGGTGCTTCCCAGTGGCAAGGGCCGGCTGGCCAAGCTGGCCATCTCCCCCGATGGCACGCAACCATTCACGGCAGTGATCGGCGATCGCCGCACCGCCATGGTCTTCCGCATCAAGTTCGAACTCGGTGGCGCAGCCGGCATGGTCGCGCCGATCATCGGCAAACAACCATCGGACATCATGATGTGGGTCACGCAGGGCGAGGTGCCCGTACTGGTCCGGGTGATCGGTCAACTCTCCGAAGGTGGGCCGGTGGTCTCGCTCGAATTGGCCGGGACCAGCTTTAGCCGCCCCACAAAGTAGGCCGCGGCTCAGGGTTTCGCTGGGACAGGCGTACTGTCGATCTTCGGCCCATCGACCGCCGATGGACGCACGACAGTAAAATCCTGCGTCCACCACGACGGAACGGGCACGCGCGGCAGCGGCAGATGCAGCGCCTGGAATACCTTGAAGATCTCCGGCGCGAACTCGCGTGCCGCATTCTGCGCCGCGAATCCGCCCAGCTTCGTCAGCGTCCGCGTCGCGCCGTGGCGGGGATTGTTGAAGCCATCCGGCAGCCAGAGATTCGGTGTGAATCCGCCCGCAGCCGCGCCTGCAAAGTTGGCAATTGCCAGCCGCGGCGCGCCGCCGCCCGACTTGTCCACGAAGGTGTACGCGACCGCATGCCCGATGCGCACAAAGAAGTTCGTACTCTCAGAGGGCCGATAGCGAAAGTCCTCGTGCAGCAGCATGCTGGCGGCGTAGCGGCCCGTGTTCATCGCCACCTTGGTTCCGTAGGAGCTGCCGTACTGCCGGCCGAAGCCCTGCATCCCCTGGTGCCAGTCGTTGGGATAGTTGTAGTTCGGAAACGCCATGCGCCACCCGGCAGGGAAAACGGGCGAGATGATCGCCTTCGGCCCGAACGAGATCACCAGATAGGAGTCCAGTTTGGTCTTCAGATTCTCCGGGCCCTGGCCAAGCGCAAGCGGCGCATAGATCGAGTCGCCCACGATCGGTAACGGCTTTTCCAGCTGCGGCTTCTGCGGCTCCTGCGCTCGCAGTGCTGAACCGCACGCCAGCGAAAGACCCGCCAACCACAAACACTTCGACCAGTGCATGAACTCTCCGAATTGCGATATTAACGATTGGTTACAGCTTAGACTCTGAAACCCAGCGAAAGATACCGAGTTGCACGATTCAGCTTCGTGCATGGCGAAAGCTCCGAGCCCGCCAGATTCTCTCGCCCAATCGCACCTGCGCATTTACACTTCATTCACACCACAATCTTCTCCACCCGGAGCGTACTCTTGGCTCGATACACCGGTCTGCTCGGCCTCATCACCTTCCTCGCCATCGCGTACGCCCTCTCCACCGACCGCCGCGCCATCAAGTGGCGCACCGTCGCGTGGGGGCTTGGCCTGCAGGTCGTCTTCGCCTTCCTGGTCATCAGGTGGAACGAAGGCCAGATCATTCTCTCGAAGATCTCGGGCGTCATCACCGGGCTGCTCGCGCACTCGGCCGACGGCTCCTCGCTGGTCTTCGGCAAACTCGGCGACCCCGCCAGCCCGCTCGCCGTCTTTGCGTTCGCCGTGCTGCCCACCATCATTTTCGTCAGCGCCTTCTTCGCGATCCTCTACCACATAGGCCTGATGCAGCAGATCATCAAGGTCGTCGCGTTCATGATGCAACGAACGATGGGCACCTCGGGCGCGGAGTCGACCAACGTCGCGGCCAGCATCTTTATGGGGCAGACCGAAGCGCCGCTCACCATCCGGCCATTCCTCTCCGGCGCCACCCAATCCGAACTGATGACCATCATGACCTCCGGCATGGCGCACGTCTCCGGCGGCATCATGGCGGCATATATTCTGTTCGGCATCAACGCCAGGGACCTGCTGAGCGCCGTCATCATGACCGCGCCCGGCACCATCCTCGTCGCCAAGATGCTCGTGCCCGAAACCGAAGTCCCCGCCACCGCCGGCACCGTGACCATGCCGCCCAGCGAAGAACACAAGAACGAAAACTTCATCGCCGCCATCGCCCGCGGCACCATCGACGGCGGCCAGCTGGCCTTCAACGTCGCCATCATGCTGCTCAGCTTCGTCGCCCTGGTCGGGCTGTTCAACGCCATCATGCTCGGCATCTCGAACTTCGCCTGGGCGCACGGCCACATCCCGTTGCCGCACTCGCTCAACAACGTGCTCGGAGTCGTGGGCGCGCCCATCGCATGGCTGATCGGCATCCCATGGAAGGAAGCGCCGGTCATCGGCAACCTGCTCGGCACGCGCACGATCATCAATGAGTTCCTCGCCTTCAACCAGCTCGGCGCGATGAAAGCGACCCTTTCGCCGCGCACCTTTTCGATCGCCACCTTCGCCTTGTGCGGCTTCGCCAACGTAGGCTCCATCGGAATGCAGATCGGCGGCATCGGCGCGCTGGTGCCCAATCGCCGCGACGACCTGGCCCGTCTCGGATTGCGCGCCATGCTCGCCGGGACGATGGCGAACTTTATGTCGGCGAGCATTGTGTCCATACTGCTGAAGTAAATACTTGATAGACTTTGCGCGCGACCGTTGAAATTTGATTTACACGTTCGACATCCATTGCTTATACTCGGCGGTAAATAACTGCCTCAAGAAGGAGTCTCTTGTGATTGAAAAGTATTTCATGGAGGGTGTACGGTTTTCCTGGAACAAGCCCCCCACTCGCGCTTCGAATAACGATGGAACGATCGTTAACAGCATTGGCGCGGCAAATCCGATGACTTATGTTGGGTTGCACAGCCTGGTCTCGCCGCAATTAATGACGACACCCGTCAGTTCGTTCGGCTTGACGATGCGCATGAACATCCCCTACGACTGGTGCGATTACGTTACCGGGCAGACCGCACAAAAATTGGTGGGTGGAAACGACATCCTTACCGGACCCATGAGCGGCTGCTACATCACACGCTATAACGCCGGTCATGGGACTTGCGTCGGTCACATCGGAACGGCGGAAAATCCCGTTGCGAACGCCCTGGTCAAACGCACCTTCGGATTGAACATGCCGGACAACACCACCGGATTCAATCCGGAGGCTGGGTGGCCGGATAAGGACACCGTGGCGATGAAGCATAAGATGGCGCTCATGACGTTCGCCCTGGTTACAACGACAGGTGACTTCTACACAATCCTCATGATGCCGGACAGCAAGGTTACCGGAGAGTGGGTGTGCGGCGGAGCCAAGAGGGTTACGGCCCTCCAGTATGGCCCGTTGCGACAGAAGTTAGGCGTTCTGACGATGGGTGCGCGAAGGTAGTGAAATCGGTTGGGGCCATGCCGGGCTTACTCCCACTTGCGCCCCAACCCCGCATGCATCATCCTTGCAGTCAGGAGTTTTCGGGCTCATGCTGCGTCGCCTCTTCACCTTCGCCGCGCTTCTGGTCGTTGTTTTAGCCGTCGCGGCGTACGTGCTCGTCGTCTGGCCGCTGCGCGACCCCCACCCTGCCATCCGCCTCGGCGACGAGACCCTCGCCATCCGCGACGCCACCATCTATCC
>CAXTMK010000079.1:0-22328 GCA_964245315.1 uncultured Acidobacteriaceae bacterium
ACGTGGACCTGAACCACGCGCGTCTGCCAATTCCGCCACTACGGCACTACAAGGTTAAGTCTCGCAAAAGAAGTCTGCTCTGTCAATTCCGTCGCGTCTGTCTTACACTTGGCTTGCCCGCGACCGTGTCGCGAAAAGAGGGCTGCACGGTAGCCCCGTCCAATCCCAGTGAGTCGATGCCACAAAGCTCTGAAGTCATTCCGGAAGACCTCGCCCTCGAGATTCGCCGTCTCGCCCACGACCTCTCAAATGCACTGGAGATTATCGTCCAGACCAGCTACCTGCTTTCGACCGCCGAGCTGAAAGAGCCCGCCGCAACCTGGCTGGGCATGCTCGACTCCGGCGTGACCAAGTGCCTCGATATCAACCTCGCGCTGCGGCAGTACATCAAGACCCACGCCGCGAGGTAGTCAGGCGAAACGGCGACGGGCTTCTTCGTAGACGGAGAACAGCGGCACAAAACCGAGATGACGCCTGACCGCGATGGTGACCGCGACGGCGTTCAGGAGCATGGTTGCGGCGGTTCCGGCGGCGGCTCCGGTTGCGCCGAAGCGCGGCGTCAGGATGGCGAGCGATACCAGCAGCATCGCGAGCGATGCGACGTTGATCTTGAACAGCGAGCGAGCGCAGCCGGTCATGCCGAGCAGTTCCGGCATGGCGGTGCAGAAGATGAGAGCGCCCTGGCCGGCCAGCAGGATGCGCAGCGTGGTGGCGGCGGAATCGTAGCCGCGGCCGAAGAGACCGAGGAAGAAGACCGGATCGACCGCCAATACCACCAGAGGAATGATGGATAAGCCGACGGTCAGCCCGACCGCCTGCGCGGCCGAGCGTGCCAGTTCGCGGCGGTCGCCAAGGGCCGAGGCTCGCG
Organism: uncultured Acidobacteriaceae bacterium; assembly: GCA_964245315.1. Lineage (GTDB taxonomy): Bacteria > Acidobacteriota > Terriglobia > Terriglobales > Acidobacteriaceae > Edaphobacter. Next base: position 869 of record CAXTMK010000079.1, read on the forward strand.
CGAACTGCGGCGACGCGATCGCGGCCATGGCGCTGACCAGGATGTTGAGGACCAGCACGATGCGCCATGCCAGGGCGTAGCGGCCCACGTCGGCGGTCGAGGCCACGATGCCCAGCACGAACGGCGGCGCGGCAGCCATCGCGAGCTGTACCAGCTCCAGGCTGAAGAAGGAGATGCCGGTGCGGAAGTGGGGCGCGGGTTTGGCTCTTTCGGTGTTAGCCGGGACGGCGGGCATGGTTTGAAGCATCAACGCTATGCCGGCAATGGCGTTGACCAGCAGGCTGGCGGCGATGAGCAGCAGGGTGCGCGAAACGGTCAGCGGAATGACGAGCGCGACGCCGCAGAACAGCGCGGGCCAGAGCCAGGAGTAGATCATCTGGCTGGTGGCGACCCGTCCCATGCCGGCGAGCGCTCCGGCCGCGGTGGTGGATAGGTTCTGCGGCACGATGGTCAATGCGCCGAGCATGAATGGAATCGCGAGGGCAGGCTTGTGCAGGACCAACCCCGCAACTGGAAAAGCGGCAGCCGCGAGCAGCAGGGCGACGGCAACCGATTGCCCGGCGGTGACGAGAAAAGCGCGCTTGATCGCGGCGCGGGCGGACGCTGGAGCATTGCGGCCAAGGGTTCCGGCGACTTCCCGGGTAAGGGCGCGATCGACGCCGAGACGGCCGAAGCCGGCCAGCAGCGTCATCACGCTGAAGACGATGTAGAAGGCGCCGACATCCGCGATGGAGAGCCGTGCTGCGATGAGCAGGTGCAGGCCGTAACGGCTGGGCAGATCGAGCAGACGCGTGCCGGCCGTGGCGAGCGAGCGCGTGACAAAGCCGGCAGACTGCTTCCCGGTGGATCTGGACCGCTTCATCGCAATGCGCCCGGCCGCTGATCCCGCTGCCCGTCCCACTGATAGACGAGCAACGCGAGGATGATGGCGAACTCTCCGGGCGCAAGGGTGGGTGCCACGAGCGGCGAGATAAGCAGGATGTAGAGCAGGTAATCCTGCAGGCTGCCGAGGAATGCATTCGAGCGCGGAATGTCGAGCTGATGGAAGAGCAGCAGGCCGCGCGCCGGCAGCAGCAGGAAGAGCAACGCGCCGATGAGTCCGAACTCGAAGATGACGCCCAGCCAGCTGATGTCGGCCAGGAAGAAGAAGTGGTTGAAGTAGGCGATCATGCCGCCGGGATCGAGGGAGCTGATGGTTCCGACGCCGAGGATCCAGCGCAGCGGGTTGGTGCCGAGAAAGTCGAGCGCTTCGCTGATGGTGGTCCAGCGGATATCGAAGCCGGACTCGGGATCGGTCGCGAAGGCGGTGCGGAGGTAAGGCACGGTGAACAGAAGCAGGAGCAGGATGGGGATCAGGAGTGCCACGACCGCTCGGGTGCGAGGCCGCGCGTAACGCAACGCATTCAGGGCAGCCATGGCGGCCAGACCGAGCACCGTGGCGCGAGTGCGCACGGCCTCGAGCACCAGCGCGAACCCGGCGGCAGCAGACAGCAGCCAAAACGTACGGCGCGCCAGCCCTTGGCCGAACAGGAAGCGGCGGAAGCAGTAGAACAGGCCTATCGTCCCGAAGTACATGGGCATGCGAATGCGATCGCCGCGGCTATCCACGCTGAAGATGGGCGAGTCGCCGATCTGGTAGGTGGTGCTGTACCAGCTCTGCGGGGCGGCGACCCAGAAACCCAGCAGCAGCGCAAACGTGACTCCGGAGCAGATGAGGAAGCCGGTCGCAAGCTCACTGGACGAGGGCTTGAGCCAGCGCAGCAGTCCGAGGAAGCTGAAGAAGTAAAGCAGCGGCAGCAGTTTGACCTGCGCGGTCAGGCCGGTGAAGAAATCCTGCTGAAAGCTGAAGACGGCGGTGAAGCTGGGCACCAGGACGAGCCACAACAGGCTGAGCAGAAGCTGTCGCGCGACGGGCGGACGCTCGCCGCGAAAGAGAACCAGGGCCAGCGGCAGCGACAGCAGCGGGAAGACCTTCGAGAGCGCCCATAAGAAATAGAGGCCCTTAACGTAGTGGAAGGATTCGCCGAAGAGCGGAAGCAGCGGCAGAAGGACGAGGACGTAACGCCAGCGGATCGGAATTAGCGCGGGAGCGGCGCCGGGAACTTGTCGATAGGAGTAGAAGCCTGGAGCGAAGACGCCACTGATTCGTTCGGCTGGAATCGTGGGGCTGAAGCCCGCTCGGCGGAGATTGAAGTTCTTCATCAGGCTCGCAGCCTGTGAGTCGACCCTGGGGGTGGTCAATTTCTGGCCCCCAGCCTCACGGGGCTACCGTAGTGGTGCCGTAGTTGCCCAGGTTGTAGTTGAAGTTCTTGCCGAAGGGCAGCAGCTTATTGAGGTACTGATCGATCCAGGCGTCGGCCTCCGCGATGCTGGATTTGGGCACGAAGACGACATCGCGCGCCTCCAGCGGGGCCAGCCTGGCCGCGCCGCCCCGAGTGTAGGCGTGAAGGTCGACGTAGAGGATGACAGGCCGGCCTTCGGGCGAGCGGCGAATGACGGCGATGCGCCTGGTCTTCGCGGTGTCGAGCATGCCGCCGGCCGCGATGACTGCCTGCAGCGGGTCCATGCCGGCCGAGAGCGTGAACGTGCCCGGTTGTTTGACCTCGCCGCCGACGAAGACGCTGGCGGAATACTTGCGGATGGTGAGCGAGGGGTGCGCGTCCTGAACGATGCCATAGTCGCGCAGTGCTACCGCGAGCTTGAGGGTAGCTTCGGAGATGGTGTCTCCGTTGAGATAGAGCGGGCCAACCAGAGGCAGCGTGAAACGCCCGTCGGGTCCGACGGGACCGTCGTGATTGAGCTCGGCATTGAAGGGAAAGGTAACGGAGACTTCGTCGCCGGGACTCAGCCTGTACTCGGGCAGTACGGGTCTGCGGACATCGGGTGCGGGTTGGGATACTGTCTGCGCCGCGGGCGCGGGTTGCGCAGTCACATCCTGCGCCGCGAGCGGAGCCATAAGCGATGCAATGGCAAGAAAGCCCAGCAGGAGATGGGCTTTGGTCGACCCGGCCTTCGGTTCGACCCTACGGCTGCGGCCTGGGAGATATATATTCAAGCCTTCCTTTCCCACAACTGCGTTACCCGGCGTGAGGATAGTATGACAGTGAAGGGCTCGGAAATCTGGCCTGAAATCCCCTGATTCAGGATTTGGCAACCAGTGCGGCGACGTGACCAGACATGCTTGAATCTCCGACGGCTGTGAGATCGCACGACAATCCCCTGGCTGCCGGACAGTCCGGCGGGCCGGTCGCCCTGCGCGATTTTCTGAACAGTATCTTTTACTACCGCCGCGTCGCGCTGGCGATTGCGCTGATCGTGCTGGTGCTGGGCACAGCCGTCGCCCTGCTGATTCCGCCGAGCTATACGGCGCGAGCGCGGCTGCTGACGCTGAACGCCAGCGTCTACGACATGCAGCCGGGAACGACCGCCAACGCTCCGCAGCAGGATCCAGCCGCGGCCGTGAATACCGAGATGCAGCTGCTGGCGAGTCCGGAGCTGCATCGGTCGATCGCGCGCACGGAGCTCGGGCCTAATGCGTCGGTTGATGCGATCAACCGACGCGTGCGGCAGTTTGAGGCGCATCTGCATATCACCAAGGTGGAAGCCGCCAATGTGCTCGAGATCGAGTACAGCGATCGCGATCCGGAGCATGCGGCGGCTTCGCTGCGACTGCTGCTGGCGGCTTACTTCAGGCAGCGCGCCGACGTGCTGACCTCCGGCCGCGCGGGCTTTCTGTCGGACCAGCGGGACAAGGTGAGGGCACAACTGGACGCCGCAAACGCGCAGATTGCGGCGTATGAAAGACAGAACGGTGTCGTCGATGTGGATGAGCAGGTGAAGGGCGCGGTCGCGCTCGACGATGCGGTGCACCAGCACGCGCAGGAGGCCGACGCCGCGCTCGCCGAGAGCGAGAAGAGCGTGCTCGTCCTGCTGAACGATGCGAAAACGGTGCCCGCGCAGGTGGAGATCTATACCGACAACAACGAAGCCGCGCACACCATGGGCACCATGCAGGCCTCGCTGCTGCAGCTGGAAGAGAAGCGCGCCGACCTGGCGGCACGCTACATGGCTACCTCGCCGTTTGTGACGCATGTCGACGCGCAGATCGCGGAGTTGAAGGCGAGCATCGCAACCCAGCAGAAAGACCTGCCGACGGAGCGCCGCACCGGGTACAACAGCTATCGCGACACCTCGCAGGACAAGCTGATCTCAGCCGAGGCGAATCTGGCCGGCGCCAAGGCGCGTAAAGCTGCCATTGCCGCTCAAGTTGCGGCTTCGACCGGGCATCTGCAGTCGCTGATCGCCGTCTCCAGCACGCTGGCGCAGTTGAAGGCGCAGCGCGACATGCTGGCCGATACGGATAAGAGCTACTCCGCGCAGCTGGAGCAGGCGCGCATTCAGCAGAATCAGGCTACGACCGCGGGCACGACCAACGTGCGGGTGATCGAAAGCCCGGTGGCGCCCAGCCGGCGCAACAATCCTCCGCTGTTGATGATCGCCGCGAGCCTGGTCAGCGCGGTTGCGATCTCGGCGATTCTGGTCTTCATCCTTTCGAGCCTGCGCGAGACCTTCCTTTCGCCGCAGGAGGCAGAGCGCGGGTTGAACCTGCCGGTAGTCTGCGTGCTGCCGAAGGATGGCGCGGGGCGCAGCCATCTGGGGCGGCTGATCTCTACGATCAATGCGTATCCTGCAAGCGGCGGCGGCAGGGTGGTGCTGCTGCTGACGCCACAATCGACCACTGAGCTGGAGGCGACCGCACAGTTGCTGGTCGCGGGTTTGGCGCGGCGTGCGCCGGGGCAGGTGGCTCTCTTGAAGCTCAAAGAGCAGACAGGCGTGGCTATCGTTGGCGAGCCGCCGGCGATGGTTGCGGTCAACGGCGTGCCTACGGGCTCGGTCGACAGCGCGATAACGCGCGAACATCTCAATCGGTTGCTGGGCGAACTGCGCACAGAATATGAGTACGTCATTGTGATCGCGCCGCCCGCAGCGTCTTCGTTCGAGAGCGTAGAGGCCTCTACGGTTGCGGATCTTGTCTTTCTGGTGGTGCAGGCGGAGGAGACGCGCAGGCCGGTTGCGCAGTCGATCCTGACGCAGATAGCAGAGATGAACGCGACGGTCGCCGGCATGGTGCTGACCGGACGGCAGTATCACATTCCGGGCTGGCTGTACGGGATGGCTCTGGGTAAGAGACTCGCGACATAATGAAGATCAGCGCAATCCTTCCGCTGAAGACCAGTGGACGGCATTATGCGGACAACGTCGCCCGCTGCGACATCTTGTTTTCTTCGCTGCGCGCGTTTACGACGCCCTCCATGTTCGATCGCATTCTGATTGTGGTTCCGCACGAGGAACTGCAGGCGGCGAAGCAGTATGCTGTCGCGTGGCAGGATTTTCCGGTCGAGGTGATCGATGAGTCGCTGCACTTCAAGGCGTTCAACGACTTTTCGGCGCGGCACCAGATTCGCCCATGGCATCGCCAGCAGATCATCAAGCTGTATGCGTCGGAGCTGATCGACACGGAATATTTTCTGGTGCTCGATCCGGACGTATTTGCGACGCGGCGCTTCGACCTGGAGACGCTGCTGCCGCAGGGACGGGCGCTCACCTACATGCAGCCGCGGGAGCGGGGACGCGAGGCCCGCTACTGGCGCGACTCGGCGGCGGTGCTCGGGCAGCCGCCGCATCTGGAGCGTGATGGAATCTGGATGACTCCGGCGCTGCTGTCGCGGACGTTGTGCCGGGCCCTGCACCGCAGGCTTGAAGAACTTCATCACGCCGACTGGATGCATGTGCTGCTGGCGCGCTACACCATCGATTGGACCGAGTACACGCTGTATTGGCTGAATGCCGAGCGCGAGGGCCTGATCGACCAATTCCACGCCCAGCCAGAGCCGGGGGCGCCGCAATTGCATGCCGACGAAAGCGTGTGGTTCGCCGGCGAGAACGGCCGCAACCTGAAGGACTGGGATGCCGCGCGGTACTTCGCGCCGGACAGCAAAAGCCTGTTCGCGGTGGTGCAGAGCAATACCGGAATCGGGGTCCGAAGCGTGGTCGAGAAGCTGAAGCCGTTTATGGATTTTAAGTTGCAGCCTTACGAGCGGCATCGCAGCCTCGGCCTGAAGGCAGCGGAATTTTACTCGGCTGTCATGCGGCGGGTGCTGGGTGCGGTCCGCCAGATCGGCTGGTGACTAAAGAGTTATTAATGCCAGAATTCGGCGGATGTAGACTGTACTCGACTCAAGTACGAATTGAGGATGGGCCGCGTTGACCGAAAATGGTGAGATCACGGTTCTGCTGCATGAGTGGAGCGCGGGCGATACGGCGTGCGTCGATCACCTGTTCGAATTGGTCTATCCGCAGCTGCGGTCGATCGCCGGCGCGCTGTTTCGCGGCGAACGGGCCGAGTGCATCCTGCAGCCCACCGGCGTGGTGAACGAGTTGTTCCTGAAGCTGACGCGCCAGCGCAGCCTGCGCTTTGAGGATCGCGAACACTTTTACAGCCTGTCCGCCCGGCTGATGCGGCGGATCCTGGTCGACAACGCCCGCAGCGAGCATCGCCAGAAGCGCGATGGCGGCTTTCAGGTGGCGCTGCACGAGGATCTGGCGTGGGTCGACGTCCGCGACACGCAATTGATCGATCTGGACCGGGTGCTGCTGGAGCTGGAAAAGGTGGATGCCAGAAAAGTTCGCATGGTCGAGCTCAGGTTTTTTCTCGGATTTACGTCCGAAGAGACGGCGGAGTTGCTGCACACCTCCAAGGCCACCGTCGATCGCGATCTGCGCTTCGTTCGCGGCTGGCTGTATGATCGCCTGCATCCACGCTGAGGCATCCGGCGGTCGTTTCGCGCGAACCTAAGTACAGGGAACAGATGGACATCGACTCCGAAAACTGGGAGCGGCTTCAGGAGCTGTTCCATCTTGTCGTCGAGGCGTCGGTACGCGACCGGGACCGCGTGCTGGCGGAGGCATGCGCCGACGAGCGGCTGCGGCAGCGGGTGCTTTCGATCCTGGCGGCGAGCGAGGTGGAGCCGGAGCGAGTTCTAACGTCCGAACCCGCGCTGGCGGGCAGGTTCGGCGCATGGACGCTGCTGCGCCACATCGGTTCGGGCGGGCTGGGCACAGTGTATCTGGCCGAGCGCAGCGCGGGGGGCGTGCTGCAGCGGGCCGCGCTGAAGCTGATGGCTCCGCACGCCGGGGGCAGCGGCTTCGTCGAGCGCTTCTACCGCGAAGAGCAGATTCTGGCCTCGCTGGACCACCCCAACATCACCCACATGCTGGACGCTGGACTCTCCAGCACCGATCAGCCCTACCTGGTGATGGAGTACGTCGACGGCGTGCATCTGGACCGATTTTGCGATGACAACAAGTTGGGGATCGCGCAGCGCCTGCGGATTTTTCTACAAGTGTGCGAGGCGGTTGCGTACGCGCATCGCAATCTGGTGGTGCATCTCGACCTGAAGCCTTCGAACATTCTCGTCACGAAGGACGGACAGGCCAAGCTGCTGGACTTCGGCACGTCGAAGGTCATCGAGACGGACGGGCTGTCGACCTCGACCATCGTAGCCACGCCGGCGTATGCCAGTCCGGAGCAGTTGCTGAATCAAGCCGTCACTACCGCCTGCGACATCTACGCTCTGGGGGCCGTGCTGTTCGAGCTCCTGACCGGACACCGGCCCGGCGAGAACAGTTCCGTCGCGATCCTGATGGAGCGCGCGCTGCGCGAACAGGAGGCGGAGCGGATCGAGTCGGTGGTCACCGCGAATGCCGCCCAGTTTCGCGGACTCTCCGAAGCCAGGTTGCGCGACGCGCTGGCCGGCGACCTGAGCACGATCGTCTCGAAGTGCCTGCGCCCGCGTCCGCTCGACCGTTATCTGTCGTTGGAAACGTTGATGGACGATCTGCGCCGCTACCTGGAAGGCCGTCCGGTGCTGGCTCGTCCGCAGACGACGTGGTATCGAGTGGGCAAGTTCGTGCGGCGCAATCGCAAGGCGGTCGCCGGGGCAAGTCTGCTGCTGGTTCTGCTGCTGTGCAGCATTGGCTATGCGGCGTGGCAGCAGGAACGCGCGCTCGAAGAGGCTCGGCGGGCCGTGCGCATGCAGAACTTTCTGTACAAGCTCTTCCGGCTGGCGAACTCGAACTATACAGGCAAGCGCTCGACGACAGTGCCGGAGTTTTTGCAGCTGGGCGTGCGCATGCTGCCGCAGTACATTTCGAACCCCGCCGACCTGCGCACGGCGCAGCTGAGCCTGGCGGAATCCATGCTCGAGAACGAAGACCTGGATGGCGCCAGGCCCGTGTTCGAGCAGACGGTCGAGAGCGCACGGGCCGCCGGCGATGTCAACGCGCAGGCCGAGTCCGAAGCGTTTCTGGGCCAGATCGCATACCTGCAGGGAAACAACGACGTTGGTGGGCGGCTGACGCAGGATGCCCTTGCTTTGTCGCAAAAGGCAGGGGTTACGCCGGCGGTTCGGGTTTGGAGCGCGATGTACTTTGCGGCGAATCGCGACAAACTCGGCTTCCGCACGGACGACAACGTGCGCCTGCTGCGGTTCGCGGTGAAGGAATCGCTGGACAAGGGTTTGCCTCCGCACCAGACGGCCGATGCAATGTTCGACCTGGCGGAAGACCTGGAACAGTTCGGCGGCCTGGATGAGTCGGAGCGCTTGTTTCGCCAGGGGCTGAAAGTTTATGGCGACGATCCGTCGGTGCTGTGCGACAGTTCGCGCATCCTGGGAGAACTCGCAAATGTGCAGGTTCTACGCGGCGATATCGTGGGCAGCGTGCCCACCTACAAGAAGGCCTGGGACGGGGCCAGCGCCTGCTCCGGCCCGCAGAGCCGCCAGGCGTTAACCCAGGAAGAAGAGTACGTCGACGTGATCGCCAAGACCGGGCGGGCTGAAGAGGCGCGCGCGATGATGATCGACTCGATGCCGGCGTGGCGGAAGCTCGAAGGCCACAACCCCGACCTGGGCAAGCCGCTTTATTTTCTGGCGGAGGTGAATCTCGCTTCGGGTCACTTCGAGGACGCAGCGGCCGCGGTCGAGGAGGCAGTACGGATTCAGACCGGCAAAATCGAGCCGACAGACCGTCGGTTCGGCGTGCTGCACCTGATCTGGGCGCATGCGCTGGTGGGCGAGCGCCGTCCGGCGGAGGCGCTGGTGCATGCGGAGATCGCATCGAAGCTGCTGTTCGATGCGATTTCACCGGGAGCGAAGAAGAAAGATGAGGAAGCGCGGCAGTTGCTGGCGGAGCTGAAGGCGGGGACGGGGAAGTAAAGCCAGGTACGAACGACTGCAGAACTGCGCAATGATCTGGACTCACCGCTTCTTCCAGTCCACACCCGGTCGCGCGACCGCGTACATTTCCGCTCCGATCCGATCGAATAAGGCGTTCTTCTTCTCGCCGGCATCGTATAGGTCGAAGTGGGTTTTGTCGGGCAAATAGCTGAAGTGCGGGTCGGCTCCGAGCTTTTTCAGGCGCGCTTCGAAGAGGTGCGCGGCGCCATCGAGATAGAAGGTGTCGGCGGTGCCGACGATCAGGTGGATGCGGCCCTTCAGCATCGGGCCGCGCTGCGCCCAGGTGGTCTCGACGATGTTGGCGAGGTCATAGTGATCGTGCCAATACTTCACGACTGCGGGATCGACAACGCCGGTCTGCCGGTCGAACATCGGCATGGGCCCGCCGCTCTCGGAGCGCGGCGAGAAGACCCAGTTGAAGCTCGATATCTGCCCGCCGTACGGGCCCAGCACCTCTTCGAGCTTCGAGAATTGTTCGAGGGTCGCGATAACCGTGCCGTGGTCGCGCATGATCGGGTACGGCGTGCCGTCCGGGTGGCGATACGCGTTGGCGTTGGGCGCGTAGAGGTCGGGGCCGGTGAAGTTGTGGAAGTCGCTGGGGTCGGGCGAGGTGCTCCAGGTGCCGCCAAAGATCTGCGGGTAGTTCACCTGGAGCTGCAGCGTCGCCCAGCCGCCGGAGCTGTGGCCGTTGAGCAGGCGGCCGGTGGGCTTTGCGTCCATGCGGTAGTGGGTTTCGAGGAACGGGATGAACTCGGTCGTGAGCGCCGTGCCCCAGGGGCCGTCGTTTACGCTGTCGGCGAACTCGTGCGTACCTTGCGGGCAGGACTCGTCAAGCATCACCCAGATCATGGGCGGCATGGTGCCGGCTTCCATGCGCTTGCGCAGCGCAAGGCCTTGCGATAGCGCGTAGTTCAGGTCGCCCCCGAATCCGTGCGTCCAATAGGCGGTCGGGTAGCGCTGCTGTGGATGTTCGGCATAGCCTGGTGGGAGGACCACGACGGCCTTGACTTGCGTGGGCCTGCCCCAAAAGCGGCTCAGCGCGGGACTGATGAAGAAAGTCTGCTCCGCCACGCGGGGTTTGCCTTCCACAGCGGCGGCGCGGACTTCGCTTTCGGGATGGTGGCCGAGCGTAAGTTCTTCGGGCTCGATGATGGCGTGGGGCGTTAGCGCGACGACTCGGCTGATCCAATCCTGAGGCCCGCGACCGCTGTAGTTGTAGCTATGGTCCGGGTCGAGCACGGCCTGCGCCTCCCAGCTTCCTCCGCTCGGCATTGTCGCGAAGGATGCCGGGAAAGCGGCGTCATTTGCGCCATCCACGACGATCGAAGCTCCGGGCGCAAGATCGTGAACCTCCTTCGCCGTCACCCAGGTCGCTGTCGGCGCGAACTCCTCGGCATTCACCTCTTTGTCGCCGCTTCCCTGCTTGACGAAGATGAGGATGCGTCCACTAACAGGCGCCGTCGCAGAGTTTGACAGAGTGACGCGAAAGAGCGTGGGCGGCACGGTGGTTTGCGCGCTGGCGTGCAGGCATGCGGCGAGCAAAACGAACGGCAGAAGACATTGGCGCATGAAGCACTCCGGGGCGAAACGAATGCACGGATGATAGCAGCACAGGCCTTCAATGATTTCGCGCTAAGATGGCACGGCAGGGGAATTCGAAGCTGCATCTGAGGAACATGGGCCGAAGCGGTTTGCGATCGAGGGTGTTGGGTTGGGGCTCGATGTTGTTGCTGTGCGCGAGCCTGCGCGCGCAGACGACGACAGCCGCGCCCCCGGCGAATCCGGCGCCCCCTGCGCTTACGGGCAGCTTCTTCAGCAGGCTGGCCGAGTTCTACAGCGAAGACTGGCACGGGACTACTCCACCAGGTCCGGCCGCGCCGCGCAGGGGACTTCCCTCTCCGCTCGATTCGCCTCCGTTTCCCAGCGCGGACTGGAGCTATGGCGGGTCGCCCACCATTGGCGAGGCGGATGGTAATAGCTATCCGCTTATGTCGGCGATCAACGGGGCATCGTCCCGCACCAAGGTGTACGGCTGGATTGCGCCGAACGTAAATGGCAGCACGTCAAGCCACAGCAACTCGCCGGAGTCCAACGATCTCTATTCGAATCGGCTGGAGCTGAGCCAGGCGGTGGTGTACGTAGAGCGGCTGCCGAACTCAGTGCAGCGCGACCATGTCGATGTCGGCTTCCACCTGACTGCGCTTTTCGGCAGCGACTATCGCTATACGCTGAACAATGGATATGGCCTGACACAGCTTACCGACGAGCACCGCCAGTACGGGTTGGATCCGACGCTCGAATACATCGACGTGTATGTTCCGCATGTGGCGCAGGGCATGAATGTCCGCGTCGGCCGCTTCATCTCGATCCCCGGCATCGAGGCGCAGCTTACGCCGAACAACTATATGCTCAGCCATTCGCTGCTCTACTCGGTCGATCCGTTTACCGACACCGGCGTGCTGGCGACGATCCAGATGAACCCGCAGTGGCTGGTGCAGGTTGGCGTCAGCGCCGGCCACGATACCGCGCCGTGGACCAGCGACGCCAAGCCCTCCTTCATGGGCTGCGTGAGCTATACGACGAAGTCCGTGAACGATAACTATTATCTGTGCGCGAATGGCATTAACGACGGCATCTACGGCTACAACAATATCCAGCAGTACGACGGCACCTGGTATCACAAGTTCTCAGGCAAGTGGCACATGGCCAGCGAGGCCTACGTCATGTATGAGCGAGATGTGCCCAGCGTTTACGGGACGATTATGCCGAAGCCGAACAGCGACGGCGCAACCTGCCGCATCGGCATGCAGACGTGCTTCGCGCCGGAGTGGGCGGTCGACAACTACATTAACCGCGAGCTGAATGCGCACAACTTCCTCTCGTTCCGCAGCGATTTTCTTATCGACAAGAAGGGCCAGCGCACGGGCGTCAACACCAAATACACCGAGAACACGCTGGCGCTGAGCCACTGGATCGGAACGACCATCCAGATGCGGCCGGAGATTCGGTTCGATCATTCGTGGGATAGGGCGGGGTACGATGGCGGGACGAGGTACAGCCAGTTTACCGCGGCTACGGATTTGATCTTTCATTTTTAGAGGTAGCCGCAAGGGGTCTGGCCCGACAAGTTGGGCGCCTGACCGGAGATCATGTCCCGGGGGCTAAAGCCCAAATCTGTGACGTCCACTATCGCCCGGACTGAAGTCCGGGCCTATCTCAGGAACAGCAACAAGAACGCAACTATTTTGCGGCGACCGGCTCGAGCGTCTTCAGCACGGCCAGATTTGCCTGCGCCTCGCGGATGAGCGTGGCCTGCGCCTTTGCCTCGCGGTCGGTGAGCGGCGTGGCGGACGGCGGCGCGGGATGCTCGAAGAAGCGCGTGACATCCGCGATCACCGCCGGCTTCAGGTCGGTCACGGGACCCGATGCGGAAGGCGCCACGCCAGCTGCGGCGCGCGCGGCCCTCACCAGCTCCTCGAGCAGCTTCGCGTAGGTCTCGTCTGCCAGTTTGTACCCGCCTACCCGTGATGGCTGGCCGGTATCGAGGTCGAGCTCCGGCAGCACAGGGACGGAAGGCGGCTTAATCGCAGTGCCCGCGGCGATGCGAGTGCGCGGCTCCGGGATCAGGCCCATCTTCGCGGCCTCGTCGGCGGCGACCTTGCTCTCCATCAGGCGGGCCGCGCGGCTGGCTTTTTCGCTTTCCTTTTGCGTGTTCTCAACCACCTTTTCAAGCGTTGCCTTCTGCGTCGGATCCTGCTCTTCGTCCGCGCGCCGCCTGGCCTGGGTCACATCTCTGGCTACCTTGTCGGCGGATTTGCGCGCATCCTCCGCATCCTTCGGGTCGGGCTGCGGCGTGGGCGCCGGGGCGGCGTGGATCTCGGTCAGGTAAAGGCGAAACTTGTCCACGGTCGCATTCATGCTCTTGATGTAGGCGTCCTGTTGCTGGCCGTTGGGCAGCGTTACCTTCAGCGCCTTGAACGGGCCCACCTTGGGCACGATATGCAGGAAGAACGCGCTGATTTTACCGCCAACGCCCACATGGTAGTAGTCGGTCCCGAAGTCCTTTTCGTACTCGGTCTGGTTCAGGCGATAGAGGAATTTTCGCTTCTCCATTCCCGGCGCCGCCTGCTGAATCTGGTTCTTGTAGGTGACGAAGGCGACCTTGGTCATCGCCGGAATGATGGATGAGACAGCGCGGCGATAGGTGCCGATGGCCAGGTCCTCGTGCTTGATGACGTCACCCATTGGGATGCCGTAGGTCTCCTGGAAGGCGCGTTCGAGCAGCGGCTTCGAGACCTGGAAGCCGATAAAGTCGCGATAGTTTTCCTGCGAGTAATGCCCCTGCACGACCTCGACCACGTCGAAGCCGAACTCCGTGCGGAGGTGCGCCAGCGGGTTCTGCGCGTACGTGACGAAGGAGCCGAAACGGCTGCGCAAGGGCGGGTTTTCGTCGGAGGTGATCTGGTTGATGGCCGGATGCCCGATGCTGTCACCGCAGAAGTGCGCGAGCGCGCCGAGGGCGAAGGCATACTCGTCGGGTGTGGTTGAGTCGCGGATCAATGCTTCCACAAACTCATTGGGACGCACGTAGTGCAGCAGGTCCGAGAAGTAGTGCGAGCCGAAGGGGTAGTAGCCGATATCCTGGATGACCGAGCCGCCATACGCGTACGCATGCGCCTGGCGGAAGTCGTCGAGCGTCATATCCGGAAAGCGCGCCCGCAGCAGCGGGATGATGCGATCCTTCCACGCCATGTCGACGACTTCCTCATGCGACAGCACCGAGTAGGCGCCGGCGGCGGAAGGCCACAGGAACGCGGCGGCGCAGACGATGAGGGCGATAACGCGGGCTCCAAGGTGGCGGTGATCAAGTCTCATGCGGCTCTCCGGAGGATACAGGAGCGTGGCCGCCAGCCGAAAGGGTGGATTTTTTGTTCCCGCCGCGTCTGGCCGCGTCTGGGCCGCTTATACTCAAAGTTCCGATGGCGCAAACTCAAACCCAAACCTTCGAACCGGCGGCTCTGAAAAGCTATCTGCTGGACAACGCCTACGACGAGATGTTCACCGGGCCGGAGACGCTGCACGAGCACTACGAGCCGCTGCTGAGCCACTTCGGCGGCCTGCCCGAAGGCGAACTGCAGCGGCGCAAACAGGCCGCGGACCTCAGCTTCCTGAACCAGGGCATCACCTTCACGGTGTACGGCCGCGACGAAGGCACGGAGCAGATCTTTCCCTACGACCTGCTGCCCCGCATCATCACCTCGGCCGAATGGGCGAAGGTGGAGGCCGGCCTGACGCAGCGCATCACCGCGCTGAATATGTTCCTGCGCGATATCTACAACGAGGGGCGCATCCTGGCCGACGGCATCGTGCCGCGCGAGGTGGTGTACAGCTGCAAACACTTCCGCCGCCAGATGATTGGGCTGCAGGTGCCGCGCAATGTGTATGTCGCGGTGTGCGGAACGGACCTGATCCGGCTTGAAAACGGCGACTTCGTGGTGCTCGAAGACAACCTGCGCGTACCCAGCGGCGTGAGCTACATGCTCACCAACCGGCGCGTGATGAAGCGCATCTTTCCGGCGCTGTTCCGCAGCTACAACGTTCGGCCAATCGAGCAATACACGCAGCTTCTGCTGGGAACGCTGCGCTCGCTGGCGCCTGAAGGCCGGCCGGAACCGAACATCGTGCTGCTGTCGCCGGGCGTCTTCAACTCGGCCTACTTCGAGCATGCGTACCTGGCGCGCCAGATGGGGATCGAGCTGGTCGAAGGCCGCGACCTGGTGACACACGATAACGTTATTTACATGCGGACGACCAGCGGTCTGCGGCGCGTGGACGTGATCTATCGCCGCGTGGATGACGACTTCATCGACCCGCTGGCGTTTCGCGGAGACTCGATTCTGGGTGTCAGCGGGCTGTTCAACGCATACCGCGCGGGCAATGTGACGCTGGCGAATGCGTTCGGCACCGGCGTCGCGGACGACAAGGCGCTGTACGCGTATGTGCCGGAGATCATCAAGTACTACCTGACCGAAGAGCCGGTGCTGAAGAACGTCGAGACGTATCTGCTGACTCGGAAGAAGGAACGCGACCATGTGCTCGCCAATCTCGACAAACTGGTGGTGAAGGCCGTCGGCGAGAGCGGCGGCTACGGCATGCTGATCGGGCCGCAGTCGACCGCGGCGCAGCGGGCGGAGTTCGCGGAGAAGATCGAGGCCGACCCCAGGAACTACATCGCGCAGCCGACGATTTCGTTTTCCCGTGCCCCATGTCTCATTGGAGACACGTTAGAGCCGCGGCATGTGGATCTGCGGCCCTATGTGCTGTACGGGGATAAGGTGTCGATCGTGCCGGGAGGGCTGACAAGAGTGGCGCTGAAGCGGGGAAGCCTGGTGGTGAATTCAAGCCAGGGGGGCGGGAGTAAGGATACCTGGGTGCTGAGCCAGTGAGGTGGAGAGCTTGATCGGACATACTTTGAAGGGTTGGCAGTGCGGATTCATAACATGTGTTGCACTTTGTGCGCCAGTGATTGCCCAGACCAACCTGCCTGTGTTTCCCGAACCGCACAAAGCACTGCAAGACGATAAGCAGTTCAACGCCGTGACTCTCGGGCCACAAAATACGTTCAGCATTCATGAAGCACCAGCCGACTTCCAATTGGAAGCGTTCGATTTCAGTTCCGACGAGAAGTTGCTGTACATGGAATGGCGATCGGGTCGTTTGGAGACACGCGATATCGAGAGCGGTAAGCGAACAAACCAACGCAAGATTGTTTCCACTCCGCTTTGGGAGGTGCACGAGCAACAATCAGACAAGCGGCTCGTCGCTGTGACGAACGACCGAACCATCCTTGTGGTCGATCCGCACTCTGGCAAGATATTGCGTCAGATTCATGCCGATAAGGGGAAATTCAATTACGACATACACAAGATCCTGCTAGCTCCGGACGGCAGTTGGCTTGCCTACACTACGGAGGACAACGGAAAGGTTCTGGATTTGCGGTCGGAGCCTCCAACTCTGCTTGCCGACCTAAAAAATGGATACGACATTGCGCTCAGCCCCGACGCAAGCAGCCTCTGGGTGGTAAACCGGGAGATGCTATTTGGTTTCAAGACGACCAGTTGGGAACGCATCGGCGAAGCGAAACTGTTGGATCAAGTAGCTGGAACTATGCAACCTATGTTGGCCGTTATATCTGGCGAAAATGGCGGAATTGCCTTCGTGCCATCTCAAAGCGGTTTGTTGCGATACGACTTGTCGACGGTAGCTGGAACCAAGGTAACAGGAACGCCAACGTACTGGGTCGGTGCGGATCCTGGTCACAACAAGGTTTTCGTTCGAGAATTCAAAGCATCTGCGCTGTATAGTTCCGCCGGGGTGGTCGAGTGCCGGTGGCAGATGCGTCCCGCGCAAGACTTCAAGATGAGTCCAAGCGGCCGCTGGCTCGGTTATCGCAACTCAGGCAAGGTAGAACTCTGGTCAACCGATAAGCTAATGAGAGACTGCGTCGCGACGGCGAAATGACGAGCGTGACCGCGTGCGAAATCGTTATTGCAGCCGCTTGGCCATGATAGACGCTATATTGCGAGCGGTATGTAGCACACCGATGATCTCCGGTGCCCTCCGGCCTAGCGTATAAATCACCCGGTAGGAGTCTACCAGCCAACTTCTCACCTCGACTCCCGCAAGACGCGTCAACTCGCTTTGTCCGACTCCTTGATAGGGGTTTGCCGTGATTGCTCGAAAAGTCAATTGCAACGCCCGTGCAATTTTGTCGGCGGGTGTTTGGGGGACGGAATCGAGATATGCCTTGATCTCAGCGAGGTCGCGCTTCGCATGGCGAGAGAAATAGAAGCGATTCAACGCGCCGCCAGTTCCCGAAACCATTCCTCGAAGAACTCGTCGATCTCCGATTCCGGAATCAATTCGCCGCGCTTCACCTGTTCAATGCTCTCCTTCAAACGTGTAAGCTGCTCTTCCGTGAAAGCTGAGAGCGGAAGCGACTCGTCTTGAAAGTGAGCCCAAAGAATCTCGGCGGCAAGCTCTTCCTTGGTCCGGCCAGAGCACTCAGCTGCGATCTGCAGTTCGTCTTCCAGGTGCTCAGGGATATTCAGGCTCGCCATGAAGGTTCCTCGCTGCGTCGAGTGTACGTCAGCCCCGAACTGTGTTCAACTGAATGAGAAAACCGCACCGAACGTCGAGCTGGCAGTCGCAGCCGAAATCCTAAATGACCTCGAAGAAAATCGTATACGCCGCAACCATCATGGTTGAAGAGTTGCGGACTGAAGTAGACGAAATACTTAGACACATTGCACAACTGCTCAAAGAACCCGACGAGTCCGAGGACGATTGGCTGGGTTGCGTCTTCGTCTCCGACGAATCCCGAATTGCAGACTTCATCTCTACGGAATTGGAACTGCAGGAGCTTCGCGTTCGCCTTGCCGTCCCAGAGCTCAGCAGGCGGGACTTCATCTGTGCCATAGCTCTTGCCATTCGCAAGAAGCGGGCCCCACACACCGTTCACTGAGATATGTTTGTAGAAGGGAGGCCCGCCCTTTGCTTTCACGCGTAGCCGATAGTCTCTACTGGATGTCCCGTTACCTCGAGCGCGCCGAGCATACGACTCGGCTGCTCGATGTGAACCTGAACCTGATGCTCGACGAAAGCCCGGCCTCCGCGGAGCGGCGCTGGCAGCGCGTGCTGCAGGCGCTGGGTAATCCCAAGGATGTGACCTGGATGGGCGATCCTTACCAGCTCACGCGCACGCTGTGCTTCGATCTGAACTCCAAGTCATCCATCCTGTCGCTGCTCATCACGGCGCGGGAGAACTCGCGCCATGTGCGGGAGCAGATCTCGACCGAGCAGTGGCACCGGCTGAACAGCCTCTACCTCGCCGTGACCCTGCCCAACCTGTACAAGGCGCCCGAGCCCGGCACCATGGCGATGGAGCCCGAGCAGCCCACGGAATTTCTGACCCAGGTGATGGAGGGTGTGCACCAGTTCCAGGGCGTCAGCGACTCGACCATGAGCCACGGCGAGGGCTGGCAGTTTATCCAGGTGGGCCGCTTTATCGAGCGGGCTTCGGCGACCGCTTCGCTGCTCGAGGCTTACCACAACGACCTGTGGGGCGAAGGCTCGGCCGACCGGCCCGAGAGCAACGAGTATCTCGACTGGATGGGCCTGTTGCGCTCCGCCACCGCGTTCGAGGCGTATTGCAAGGTCTATACCGCCGACCTGACGCCGGAGCGCATCCTCGAATTCCTGCTGCTCGACGAAGATTTTCCACACTCGCTGCGCTTTTCGATCGACAGCCTGCAACATGCGTTGGAGGCAATCCAGCGCGAGTCGGGCAAGACCCGTGCCGAGCCGGTGCGGCGGCTCGCCGGCCGTTTGCAGGGTTCGCTAAGCTATTCGGGCGTGGAAGAGATTCTGGAAGGCGACGTGGTGGCGTATCTGCGAACGATCCAGGTGCAGTGCCGCGAGATTCATAATACGATTTACGAGCTTTATATCGATTATTCAATCCAGACCGCGTTGGCGGGGTGAGTTTTGGCATTGAAATGAGAGCATGCCCCAAGGGCTGAAGCCCAGTTAGTTGTGCATTCCTTACGGCGGGATTAAAATCCCGCCTTTCAAAGCAATGAGGCCCAGCATGTTCTATTCGATCCGCCACCTGACCAAGTTCCTCTACGACAACGCCGTCAGCGAGAGCATGATGGAGACGCGCATGCATCCGCGCAGCGACCAGAACCAGCGCTGCCTCACCTTTCATCTCTCGGTCAGCCCGCGCTGCCGCGTCTTCAGCTATCGCGACCACCTGGCGAATAACGTGCACCACTTCGATATCCCGGGGCAGCATCGCCAGCTGGTCATCGTGGCGGAGTCGCTGGTGGAGGTGCAGCCGGCGTTCGATGTGCCATCCTTCCTGGCGCCGGATGCCTGGGGCGATCTGGACGCGATGGTCGAGCAGGGCGATTACTGGGAGTTCCTCTTTCCCAGCGAATTTACCGGGCCGACGCCGCTGCTGGAGAAGCTGGCCGAAGACTTAGGGGTGGTCCGCAGAGACGATCCGCTGATGCTGCTGCATGAGCTGAACGCCGGCCTCTACCGCTACTTCGACTACGTTCCGCGTTCGACCAGGGTGGATTCGCCGATCGATGTGGCGCTCGAAAGCCGCAAGGGCGTCTGCCAGGATTTCGCGCACATCATGATTACACTGGTGCGGTCGAAGCTGAAGATGCCGTGCCGCTACGTCAGCGGCTACCTGGCGCATCGCGGCCACGATGAGACCGACCGCTCCGCCGCCTCCGCCACGCATGCGTGGGTGGAGGTGCTGATGCCGCACCTGGGCTGGGTCGGCTTCGATCCGACGAATTGGCTGGTTGCCGGCGAACGCCACATCCGGACGGCGATCGGGCGCGACTACGCCGATGTGCCGCCGACGCACGGCATGTTCCGCGGCCGCGCCAAAAGTGAATTGACAGTCGCGGTTCGGGTGACGCCGAGCGAGGGCGCGCCGTCGATGGACCAGGAGCTTCCGGTTCCGGAGGACTGGTCGATCCTGGTGGAAAAGGCACAGGCGCTGCCGGATTCGCCGCCATCACTCACCCGTCAGCAGCAGATGGCGCAGCAGCAATAGTTCATATACGAAACAGCCGACCTCCCACACGGGAGGTCGGCTGTTTCTGTAAAAATGGACAGGCGTGCGATTCTACGCTGCGAGCTCGGAGAGTCGCGGCATCGCCTGTACGAGACGCACCAGATCCTCAACCGTCACGAGCGGGTTGTGCTTAAGGCCAGGCTGATAGAGCCGCCCGGTACTCTGCAGGATATCGCGCAGGGATTCTTCTACATCGCCCAGATCGAGTCCGAGGTCTTCATCGAGCTGGTCCGTGGCTTCGATCGGAAAACTGACGTTCTGCTTCTCCTGAAGGTAGCGGAAGGTTGTACGCGCGATCACGGGATCGAAGCCGTAGATCGACAGCGATTGCACGAAGGTATCTTCGTTCACGCCAGACCGTGTTTCCAGCATCTTCGCCCGGCGCGAGCGGGCGGAGACGTAGAGGACAATCATGACAAAGGCGAGTAGTGCGACAATGATTGCAAGTGGTTCAGCTTGTTCTTTAAACCAGATCCACGGATCTGTCGGTATCTGCATGGTTTTTCTCCGTGTCGTGCGCGTATAAGGGCCCTGCACAATCACATGTGGATGATATAAGTCAATACTACTATCGAGCGCGCTATGTTCGATGCAATATTTTCTCAGTCGCCGATAAATTCCCAATTCCGGACCCAACGGCCATATCCTGCGTCTCATACAACTGAAGATGAACTCCGGCACCCTCATTCTCGACGCTCCTGATACTTCGACGCTCCCCACATCCGCCGGGCGTCTGCGGGACAGCTTCGGTCGCGCCATCACCGACCTGCGCGTCTCGGTGACTGACCGCTGCAACTACCGCTGCGTCTACTGCCGCACCGGAAACGATGGAGCCCAGTACAGCGAGCTTCCCATCGCCGACTACCTGCGCATGATCCGCGTCTTCGCGTCGCTGGGAATCGAAAAGATTCGTCTTACCGGCGGCGAGCCGCTGCTGCGCGCCGGTCTGCTCGATCTCATCCGCGAGACCGCCCGACTGCGCACCCTCGACGGCGACCCGCTCGATATCGCCGTGACCACCAACGGCCACCTGCTGGCAGATCTCGCCGTGCCGCTGCGCGAGGCCGGACTCTCGCGCGTCACCGTATCGATGGACGCGGTCGAGCCGGAGACGTTTACCGCTATCACCCGGGTGCCGCGCAGTTTCGACCGCGTGCTGGCCGGGGTTCGCGCCGCAACTGCCGCCGGCCTGGATCCGGTAAAGGTGAACTGCGTGCTGCTGCGCGGCTTCAACGACACGCAGATCGAGGGTTTCGCGGAGTTTTCGCGGCGCGAGGGCGTCATCGTCCGCTTTATTGAATGGATGCCGCTCGAAGAGCCGTCGGCCGCGCTCGACTCGCGCAACTGGACGCCGGAGGCAGTGATCCGGCTGGAAGAGATCGTCGCTCGCCTCAACGCGTTCCGTCCGCTCGTCGAACTGCCGCCGAACGCCGCCAGCGAGACCGCCCGGCGCTACACCTTCGACGACGGGCTGGGCGAGATCGGCATCATCGCGCCGGTGTCCCGG
>CAXTMK010000080.1:0-6490 GCA_964245315.1 uncultured Acidobacteriaceae bacterium
GTCTCCGTCTGGTGGGTGACGCTGGCGTTCGGATGCGCCTGCGCGATCGGGCTCATCTTCGGCGTCTACCCCGCCTACAAGGCCGCCAGCCTCAATCCGATCGAAGCCCTGCGCTACGAGTAGAGGCTTATCGGAAAAATGAAGATCGGCGTCATCAGTGTAAATCGGTGTTAAGCCTTTGGTTCGATAGACTAACAGCATGGCCACGGCAATCGAGGCGGTTGGGGTTCTGCTGACGGTGGCCGGCATGGCGTACATGATGCTCGCGCTTTGGGGAGCACGGGCATTTGTTCGCGACCTCCGCAAAATCCGCCAGAGGCCTGCATTTACCCCGCCCGTAACGCTGCTCAAGCCGCTCAAAGGCGTCGACCCACGCATGTACGCCGGGCTCGCCAGCCACTGCCGGCAACAATATTCGGCGCCGTTCGAGCTGGTCTTCGGCGTTCATCGCCGCGACGATCCCGCCGTCGCCGAGGTCGAGCGCCTGCAGGCCGAATTTCCCGCCGTCGCGATCAAGCTCGTCGAGTGTACGCAGGTTCTCGGCACCAGCGGCAAGGTCTCGAACCTGGTGCAGATGCTCGCGCACGCCAGCTACGAGCACATCGTCATCAACGATAGCGATATCTTCGTCTCCGAGCGCTACCTCGCCGGCGTCATGCGCTGCTTCCATGCGAACGAGGGCGATAAGCATGTCGGCATGGTGACCGCGCCCTATCTCGGCCGCACCGGCGCCGGTGGCCGCGAGAAGACCCTCTGGGCGAAGCTCGAAGCGCTGGGCATCTCCACCGACTTCATGCCGGGTGTGTTGACCGCGCGCAGGCTCGAACGCGGAATTCGCTTCGGCCTCGGGTCCACGCTGGCGATGACAAAGACGGCGCTCGCGGCCGCCGGAGGACTGGAGCCGCTGGTCGAATACCTGGCCGACGACTACGAGATGGGGAAGCGTATCGCCCACGCTGGCTTCCGCGTGGAGCTATGCGGCGAGGTCGTCGAGACCACCGTCCCCGGCTACGGCCTGCACGGCTTCTGGAACCACCAGATGCGCTGGGCGCGCTCCACCCGCGACTCGCGCAAGCTCGGCTATCTGGGGCTCGGCCTCACCTACTGCATTCCCTGGGCGCTGCTTACGATCGTCGCCTCGGGCGGTGCCTTGTGGAGTTTCACGCTGCTGGTCGTGGCTTCGCTTGCGCGCATCACGGTCGCGCTGACGATCGGTGTAGGCCTGCTGCGAGACGATCAGGTGCTCCGCGACCTGTGGCTGCTGCCCGTGCGCGACTGCTTCGGCCTGCTCTTCTGGCTGTGGAGCTTCGCGGGCGACACCGTCGTATGGCGGGGCGAGGAGTTCCGACTGCGCAATGGCAGAATTACCAAGACAGGAAACAGGGTGTAGGGTGTAGCCACGCATCGACTCATAACTCCCCACTCGGAACTGACAACTCTAAGACCAAGCCCTTCGCGCCGCACGCAAACACTCTATGATCGATCCCGCCGTCCTCCTTCGCGCTCTTCGCACCGGCGATAAACCTTCGGCCGAGCAGGCGGCCCGAGATCTAAAATACATCTCCGAATCCGATCCCACCTTGCTCTATCCATGGCGTCGCAAGCTCATGAAGGCTGCGTTCGACGCTCAGGACGTCCGGGTCCAGTGGAACCTGACTATCGTAATCGGCCGCCTGCCTCTGCGCGGGGCGGATAAAGGCAGTGCCGTCAACCTGATGTTTGAGCGCCTCCGCAACCCCAGCGGGCTGAACCGCACCTTCGCCCTGCAGGCCCTGTTTGATCTCTCCGCCAACGACCCTGAACTCCGTACCCGCATTCTTCCGCTCGTCCGCGACGCGATCGACTCCGGCACGCCCGCGATGCGCGCCCGCGCCCGGCGCCTGCTCAAGGTATTCTGACCGCATGCCCGACATCGAGATCACGCTGATCGTCATCACGCTTGCGACCGCGGCCCTCATCCGCATCCGGCCGATCGTCGCGCGCTATCAGCGGGTTTCGCTGCTGTGTCTTATCGGCGTCGTCGTCCTCGCGCAGCTTGCTTCGATGGGACCTCACTGGCAACTGCTGCCGGAGTATGCCGCCGTCATCCTGCTGACGCTGCGGCTCTGGCGAAGACGGCCTTCGCGCCTGCTTCCGGCCATCGCCTTTTTTCTCTGTCTCGTCAGCCTTGCCGCCATGTGGATACTGCCTGTGTTCTCTCTCCCGAAGCCGACTGGAAGTTACGCCGCAGGTACCACCGGCCCGGTGCACTGGACGGATTTCAGCCGCAACATCGCGGGTGAACCCGGTGGCGCGGGCCGGCCGCGCGAACTCACGGTTCAGATCTGGTATCCCGCGACCGCCGGGCTGACGGGCAAGCCGGCCCGTTATGCGCGCTTCCGCGAGTTGAACCTGGCCCGCTCCTACGAGTCCGTAATCCGCACCAACGCGCTGCTCGACGCACCGGTTGCGGACAGCGACGAACCGTTTCCGGTGCTTCTCTTCGGGCATCGCTGGGGAGGCTCGCGGACGCAGGACACCTTCCTGGTCGAGGAGCTGGCGAGTCATGGCTACGTGGTCGTCGCAGTGGACCATCCGCTGAACGCCGCCCGCGTCCTGATGAGCGACGGCAGCGTGATCAGGAGCGACCGCATCAACGCGCTCAATCATCTCGAAGCGACGACCTCGGCTGCCGTGCGGGCGACATGGGCAAAGGAACTGACCCTCTGGACCGCCGACGATGAGTTCGCGCTGAACCAGCTGGGGCAGCTGCATCCCTTCTCCAGCCGCCTCAACCTGGCCAATGTCGGAGCGTTCGGCCACTCCTTCGGCGGCGCGTCGTCGCTGGCGTTGCTGGGCGTCGACCCACGCGTGAAGTGCGCGGTCAACCTCGACGGCTGGACCTTCAACGCGCTCGACCGCCGCACGACGCAGCCGATCCTGGCGGTGTACGAGGGAAGCTCGGAGATCCGCAGACCGGAGACCGGCGTCGCAGGCGAGCTCGACCGTGCCGACAACGCGGCGGTCGATGCCAGCCTCGCTCGTTTCGGCGGTCTGCGAGCGTATGTCACGGGCGCGCAGCACCTCGACTTTACGGATCAGACGCTGGTTTCGCCCATCCCGCGCCTTACCTTCACGGGCCCAATCAAAGGCAAACGAATTCGGACGATTACGCGCGGGCTGGTGCTGGGGTTCTTCGATCAGAACCTGAAACAGACGGGATCGATCCCGAGCTATCCGGAGGTGAAGATGGGGCGGTAGACCGGGCTTGCGCCGAAGGACAGGGCATTTGATCATCTGGCCTGTCGCAGCAGTTCGTCCACGTCGTCCAGCTTATCGTGCAGCTCTTTCAGTCGCCGCGAGAGCGCCTGAATCTCGCTTTCGGCTCGTACGTTGACGTCGAAATCCAGTTCCGAGCGCAGCCGATCCTTTTTGTCCTGGCGGTTCTGGCTCATCATGATCACCGGCGCCTGGATCGCCGCCAGCATCGACAGAAACAGGTTCAGCAGGATGAACGGATACGGGTCCCACGCTTTGCCGCGCAGTGCGATGTTGATGAGGGTGTAGACGCTCAGAATCACCGCGAAGAGGATGATGAAGCTCCACGATCCGCCGAAGCTGGCGACCTTGTCCGCGATGCGTTCGCCGAAGGTCTCTTCTTCTTCGATCAGCTCGTTCGGGTTGCGCGCGGCGCGGAGGCGAATCAACTCCTGCGAGGCGTGAATCTGGCGGGCGAGGACAGTCATCATGTCGAGGCCGGCCATGGGCTTCTTCGCGATCAGCGCGGAGATATCGTTGCGGTCGACCTCCAGGCAGACGGAGCCGTCGACCGCCACGGCCGTGGTGTGGTGCGGGGTCTGTTCGAGCATGCTGGCGAAGCCGAAGAACTCGCCATGCTGCGGGGCATCGACCAGCACCTCCTGCTGGTCCTCGTCGATGGTGTAGACATGCACGGCGCCGGACATGAGGATGTAGGCGCGGTCGCCGGGTTCGCCCAGTTTGTAGATCCGCTGGCGCGCGGCAAAGGTGCGCAGCTCCACCTGGGTGGAGAGGACGCAGAGTTCGTCATCGTCGAGCAGCGAGAAGAGCGGGACGTGGCGCAGTTCGGTGGGGTCGCAGGGCATGAGAAGAAGTGTAACGGCAGTTGGAGACAGTTGAATGCAGTTGAGTTCAGAGAACCGTGGCCAGATGTTTCAGCACGATATCTCCGTAATCCGAGTTGCTCATCGAGAATTGTGCGAGTCCAGTGCGTGGAGCGATGCTGAAATATACCGTTCCATGATCGTCTTCGGTCGTTCCATCGAAGAAGAGCTTCATCGCAGTCCAATCGCCAGCGGGCTTGAACTGAAAGCCCCCACCGGTGATGGCCGACAGATTGTCGCCGAAGTGTACATAATCGAAGGGAAGCACACGCTGTTTTGAGATACTGCGCGGGATACTGCCGCCGAGTGCGAATGCTAACGACGGCAGGAGTGAACGATCATCGGAGTTGTTGTTAGCGACGATGCGCCCTTTGCCAAAGTGCATGGGAATTCCATGCGTTTCGACGCGGTTGCTGGGATCGATCTCAATCGTAAACAAGGCAGTATGGCCGTTACCCGAGAAACTGGCCAGCCACGTTTGTTTGCCTTGCGCCGGACTTGGCGCGGGCTTGATGTCGAATGTCAGGCTCGCGTCGTGATCGGGTGGCATCACGGGAAGTCCTATCTTGTAATCCCAGGATGAATCAAGAGGTTGCGCACGAGTTGTGGTTGCTTGGGCTGCCCCCACACGGCGTCCCCGTATCGAAATGAATACGAGAACGCACCCAAGCAGAAGAAAGCAAACCACAAGCATTTGTGTGCTCTTCAATGAGTTCTCTCCTTTACGGGTTTTCCCGGTTCGACAATATCTGTTTGCCGCCGGACTTGGCTATTACAAAAATGGGAGCGGGAAGCTCCAGCGGAGGCCGCTCCGCATCCGAAGGATCTTGCCAGAGGAAGATACGCTGCGGGGCCGTCCATTTCCGCGCGATGCTCTCCCGCGTCTCGAAGATCGGCGGGGCATCGGGGAAGAAGCTGCCGTACCAGAGGTTCGAGCTGCGGCCCTCAACGATGTGCAGGTCGTTGCGCCGCAGGTAGAAGCCGAGGGTGGAACCGGCTTCGTATTCTCCGTGGATGGCGATCATATCGCCGGGCCGAAGCTGCGGGGCGATGCTCTGGGCGAGTTGGTATGAGGTCAGCGTCGGCGAAAAGATGACCAGACCCTGGTGCGCGGCGATCAGGAAGAGGAATGAAGCCGCCGCCAGGGCGAGAGTCGCGGCATGGGTTTGGTTGCGGCGGCGGAGCAGATAATGCGCCAGCGTCCCTGCGAAAAGCGCGATTGCCGTAAGCGCCAGCGGTACGCGAAACAGAGCCATTGCAGGGCCGGTGAGATCGAGAAAATGCCCGAAGGAGAGCGCGTAGTTGCCGGGGTTCTGCTGAAGTAGCGCGGCGAGATCCGTGTTGGGCGAAGTCCCGGCGTGCAGGACGAAGAAGAGACAGGAGACTGCGCACAGTGTGCCGGCAGCGAGGAGGAAAGTGCTTACTGCTCGCGCACCGGCAAGCCACGGCGCATTCTGTCCAGGCGAACCTCCATGGCTCGCATTGCCCGCGCCGCGTCCACCTCGGCCGCTTGTTGCGGGGTTAAACGCACTGGAGACACCGACCTTGGATCGCTCATGGATGAACGCCTCCTTCGATTCAGTGTACCCGTTGAGCAGGCCGGCGATTAGCAGGATCATGGGCGGCAGCGAGGGCAGCACGTAGTACTCCTGGCGGGTCGACAGGCTAAAGAAGAGCAACGGAACCGCGGCCCAGAGGATGAGGAAGAGGTTCGTGCGCTCAGGTTGGGTGAGGCTGCGGAGATTCAGTCTGCGCGGGATGGCGCGCGCGATGGCCGAAGGCAGGAAGGCCGACCACGGCATCAACCATACGAAGATGAGGCCGTAAAACAGCCACAGCGGCGAGGTGTCGTAGTCGTGCGGGACGCGCACGTTCAGATAGCGGTATAGCTGCTCGTTGATGAAGTAGAACCACGCCCAGCCATGGACGTTGCCGTCGGTTGGGTAGGGGACCTGCCAATGTCCGTTCACTCGGGCGATGTCGCCGGGGTGGCCGTGACCGGGGTTGGCGAGCGCGATCAGAATATGCCATGGCGCCGCGACGATGAGCAGGATGGCAGTGCTCGACCACGGACGGCACTGAAGGAGGCGGCGCAGAGTTCCTCGGAAGCCGCGCGTCGCTAGCAGGTAAAGTCCTACGATGGCGACCGGGAAGACGATGCCGATCAGACCCTTGGTGAGGATGTTCAGCGCAATCGCGATGTCGAATATCCAGCAAAGCATTCGCGCTGGTTGTTCTTGCTGCTCGGTGAGGTAGAAGGCGTAGAGCGAGACGCACAGGAAGACGCAGACGAGGACGTCGGGGATATTGATCCGCGAAAAGATGAAGATGCCGAAGCTCGACAGGGTGATGAGACCGGCGTACAGACC
>CAXTMK010000080.1:6500-12686 GCA_964245315.1 uncultured Acidobacteriaceae bacterium
CCATGGACCAGTAGTAGAGGGGAGCTTTTTCGAGATAGCGGATGCCGTTGGCGTAAAGCGTAACGAAGTCGTGGCGCACGAGCATCTCGCGCGCGACTTCGGCGTGGACGGAGTCGGCGTCGTCCAGCAGCGGCGGAGTGAGGAGCGTGAACGAGCAATAGAAGACGATCCAGAGCGCGAACAGGATGAGGAGGTTGTTGCGTCGCTCGGAGGTGAAGGTTGGGGCCACGAGTTAAGCGTACATGGCTATGATTGAGGTGTGGACACGAACACCAACGCGCCGCCGGCGGAACTCATCTTCGGCGAGTGGTACCCCGCGGCGCGCGCCGATACGCTGCGCATGGGGAAGTCCTCTACCGCGCTGTTGCTGGGCGTGCCGCTGTTGCTCGGCCGCAAGCTGGACAGCAGCCTCTTCGCCATGCGCGACCTCTGCCCGCATCGCGGCATTCCGCTCTCGGCGGGTTGGTTCGATGGCCACACCGTCCAGTGCAAGTACCACGGCTGGAAGTTCGAGCCCTGTTCCGGCCAGTGCCGCGAGATCCCCTCGCTCACCGGCCTCGACATCCTGCAGCCGGAGAAGATCTACGCCACCAGCTACCCCTGCGTCGAGCGCGACGGCTACTGCTGGGTCTTCCTGCCGGAAGCCGGTGCGGGACGCATGCCGAAAGAGCTTCCGCCAGTGCCGGAAGTGCCGAAATTTTCGGCGAAGTTCCGGTCCGCCCACCTTACGGCCGACCTTCCCTGCAACGTCGATCACGGCATCATCGGCCTGATGGATCCGGCGCACGGGCCCTTCGTCCACCAGGCGTGGTGGTGGAGGTCGAAGGCGTCGATCCACGAGAAGGCCAAGCACTTCGAGCCAATTCCGCAGGGTTTCCGCATGTCGGCGCACGCGCCCAGCGGCAACTCCGCGCCGTACAAGCTGCTCGGCGTCTACGGCGAGCCCATCACGACGCAGATCGATTTCATCCTGCCCAACCGCCGCTACGAGACCATTCGCTGCGGCGACAAGTGGTTCGCCAGCCTGACCACCGTGACGCCCGTGACGCCGACTACCTGCCGCATCGATGTCGCGGCCGCGTGGAACGTCTTCTACCGCGTGCCGTTCGTCACGCCCATCGCAAAGTTCTTCGGCGCGCGCTTCGTGCGGCAGGACCAGGAGACGATGATCGAGCAGGCGCAGGGCCTGCGCTTTCACCCCGCGCTGATGCTGATCGACGACGCCGACAAGCCCGCCAAGTGGTACTTCGCGCTGAAGCAGGCGCGGCTTACGGGGAGTGGAGTTCATCCGTTGAGCGAGCCGGTGACGCTGCGCTGGCGGAGTTAGAAGTGTCAACCAGTGGCGGAGATCGCCTGCTGGAGCGCCGGAATGCCGCCGTCGCGCATCGCGCCATGCCCACAGGCGAAGCGCTGGATGGGGAAGTCGAGAAGCTTCTTCGCGCTCGCCAGGGCCAGCGGCTTCGACCACATGACGAAGGTCGGCAGCGGGAAGTACCACGGCGTCCATCCGCACACGGTCAGCCTGCCCACGCCCACGAGTGCATCGCCCGCGAAGAGCGTGCCGTCGCGCTCGTCCAGAAACGACTGATGCCCCGGAATGTGGCCCGGCGTGTCGATGACGCGCAGCGATCCGAACAGCTCGCCGTCGCTTACCAGATGCGTCACCGGCGTCATAACGCCCGGGAGTCCGCCGCCGAACGACTCCTTCGGCTCACCCGGACGCAGCGATTTATCCGCCGGCCGGCGCAGCAGCGGCAGGCTGCGCTCGGCAATGGCTAAGGAGACGCCGGGCAGCTTCGCGGCCAGCTGATCGACCGAGCCAACGTGGTCCTGATGCGCATGCGTCAGCAGGATGCGCCGAATGGGCGCGCCCAGCGAAGTTGCGGCGGCGATGATGTCGTCCGCGCCGCCTGAAATAGTCGAGTCGATCAGCGTAAAGCTGTCCTCGGCTCCGCGCTCGCGGACGAGGTAGCAGTTCATCAGGCCGAGCCGCGTCAGTTGAAAGGAGTCGGCTGAGATGGGAGTAATGTTCATGGTTTGCATATGATGCTTTACAACCGGCGTGGGAAGCATGCATTTGCTTCTCTGCCGCTCCGGCGGCTACCATCTTCGATATGGAAGCCTCCGCATTGAATGCCGCACGCCGCACCGAAGATATCGCCCTCGACCTGTTGAAGTTTGTCGCCTCGCACGCCAACGTCGGCTCCAAATCGTCCGGTTCGACCGGATTCGCCGCGCCCTCGACCGCCAAGCCTGAGGACCAGGTCGCGAACCTGCTGGAGCTCTACGCACGCTGCCGCGAGGCCGTCGAAGCGCCGCTCGAAAAGTAAGTGCCCGCACCTGAGCCAACCCGCGTCGCTGTGATTGGGGCTGGGGCCTTCGGACGCAACCACCTGCGGGTGTATCGCGACCTCGCACCCTCCGCGGAGTTTGTCGCCGTGGTCGATCGCGATCCGGAGATCGTCGCCGCGGCTGCCGCGCAGTACGGCGTTCCGGGCTTCCATTCCATTGCGGAGCTGCTCGCGGCGGACCTGTCGCTCGACGCGGCCAGCATCTGTGTCCCGACGGTTCATCATCTCGCCGCCGCGCGCCCCTTGCTCGCGGCTGGAGTCGACCTGCTGATCGAGAAACCGCTGGCCGCAACACTCGCCGAGGCCGACGAGATCATCGCGCTTGCCGCGCAGCACAACTGCATCGTGCAGGCCGGCCATCTCGAACGCTTCAACCCGGCTGTCACGGCGGCGCGCCGGCATCTGAACCGGCCGATGTTCTTCGAGGCGCATCGCCTGAGCGTCTTCACCGCGCGCTCGCTGGACGTGGATGTGGTGCTCGACCTGATGATTCACGACCTCGATATTGTGCTGTCGCTGGTCGATTCTCCCGTTCGCGAGGTGCGAGCCGTGGGGCTGCCGGTGCTCTCGCGGACCGTCGATATCGCCAACGTGCGGGTGGAGTTCGAGAGCGGATGCGTGGCGAATTTCACGGCCTCGCGGGTCTCGACCGAGCGCGTGCGCAAGCTGCGATTTTTTCAGCCGCACCAGTATCTTTCGCTCGACTTTGCAAGACAAGACCTGCTGCTGATCGACGTGACCGCGACGGCTGGGCTTTCGGCTGCTGAACTCGCGGCGATGATCGAGAGGCACAGCAGGCCAGAGGCGCCGGGCGAGCCGAAACATCCTACCGCCGGGCTGAGTCTGTCGAAGATCGACGTGGAACCGGGCGAGCCGTTGAAGCTGGAGATCGAGGCATTTCTCCAGGCCGTTCGTACCCGTGCTACGCCCGTTGTCGATGCTGCCGCAGGCCGCAGGGCGCTGGCTCTCGCGCTCGAAATCCTCGCCGCAATCGACGAGCACTCTCGCCGCTCCGGGCTAAAAACTTAACGCCGATTTACACCGATCTGACGGATAAGAACGGATTTCCTGAAGGGGCACTGTGCTTACGAAAAAAGCAGATTTCTACGGAATGACAAGCAAAAGCTATAAAGCAGCAAAGCATTTGTTGTCATCCCGAAGGAATACGCTTCTGGTTTGTCTACGGCCTCGTTCGATCCTCAAAATCGGTGCAATCGGCGTAAATCGGCGTTAAGCTTTACGGCATCTTCTGGACCGGAATGTTATCCGGGAACTCGAGCTTGAAGGACTCGTCGTCCATCGGCTCATTCAGGGACAGTTTGGTGATGGTGATCCTGAGCGAGTACTCGTCGATAGGTCGCGTGATGCTGATGCTCATGGGGAAATCGATGCCGCCGGACTTCTGATAGTTGTCGTAGGTCACGACCGTTACCAGACGCCCCGCCTGATCGTAGATATCCTGCTCGTACGGCTTCAGCGTGACGCGGCCGATGTGGATGACGCGCACCGTCTCGTTCTCGTTGCCGGTCTTGTGGCGGGAAACGGTCAGGTCGTAGTCGGGCTCCTCGGTCGCGTTCTTCTTGCCCGGTGCCGGCGGCAGGATGCGCGAACCCTGCACCAGATTGACGACCTCATCGGGTAGCACCGCGGGAACCAGAAGCGCCTCGCGGATGATATTGGGGCGAAGGTTCTCGAAACCTTTCTTCGAAGGGGTCGTGACCTCTTCGGAGCCTTCGCGGGCGATCTTGTAGTTGGGCACCAGCAGCTTGAAGTTTTTGCCGTCGGAGACCGTCTCAAGCGCTCTCGAACCCAGCAGCGGAACCAGCAGAATCACATGCAGATCGCTCGGTTTGCGCAGCAGCATGAAGCCGGAAAGGGTGGGAATCTCCTTCACCTCGCCGGAGTGTTGGCCGCCGGTGGTCACCTTGATGTCCACGTGGGCGTTAAGGGTCTGGATAGCTGCATACTGCCTGGCGAGTTGCCTGTTCAGCTCTACCAGGGTTGCATTCATGACCTGCGTCACCAGCACAGTCTGTTCCACCTTATGCTTACGCACCACGATGGAGAGGCAGCCGCTCAGGCCAAGTACCAGCAGGGGCGTCAGCAGCGCAGGCCCCAACCTGGATAGCCGGAGGGGCGGCCGCGCAAAGCTCCGGAACGTCACAGCGGAGGGAAGGCCTGTCGAATTGGGTTGGTTCAAAGCCTTCATCCTGGGTAAAACAACCGGCGGAGCAACAGCGCGCAAGAACAATCGTACCTTGTTGGATGAGACGCACCCCACTTAGGCTTCGCGCAGATTTATTTTTGATACTTATGGATGCCGCGCCTTCTCCGCCTGCCGATATTCCTGCACCTGCCGGGCGTGCTCCTTCAAATCGACCGAGAAGCGACTGTGGCCCTGCGCGTCGGCCACGAAATACAGGTAATCGGTCTTCGCCGGGTTCATGGCGGCCTCTAAAGCCGCGACGCCCGGGTTTGCGATCGGGCCGGGCGGCAGACCCTGATGCTTATACGTGTTGTAGGGCGATGCCGACTGCAGGTCGCTCTGGTAGATCGTCCCGCGCCAGCGCCCGTCTAACAGCGCCGCGTAGATGACGGTGGGATCGGTGGCGAGCGTCATGCCGGTTGCCATGCGGTTCCGGAACACACCCGCGACCAGCCCGCGCTCGGCATCCACGCGCACTTCCTTCTCGATCAGCGAGGCCAGCGTCACCGTCCGGGCTACATCATAGAGGCTGGCGTCGCCGATCGCTCCCTCGGGCGCGAGCAGGCCGATCCGCACCGCCTCGCCGTGAAAGCGCCTGACCATCGTGGCGAGCATCTGGTCGGGCGTGGCGCGGCGGCTGAAGCGGTAGGTGTCGGGGAAAAGGAAGCCTTCGAGCGAGTCGGGATGCGGGCTCAGGTCCGAAATCAGCCTGGTGTCCCTGCGCTCGGCGGCGAGGAAGTCCGTAGCGCTGCCGAGGCCGGCTTTCTCGACGGCAGCGGCGATGTCGAAGATGTTGAAGCCTTCCGGAATAACCAGCGTGCGGGTGTAAACGTCGCCCCGCTCGATGCGGTTGTACACCTCGCCCAGTCTGGCCGGATGGTCGAAGCGATACTCGCCCGCGTGCAGCGTGCCGCCCTTAAAACGTCGCCAGGCCTCGAAGGCGAAGCGGCTGCGGATGATGCCGGCCTGCTGTAGCCGGGTCGCGATGCCGGCGGTGCCTACGCCGACGGGAATCTCGACAAAGGTCTCCGCTCCGGGGCCGTAGGGCTTGACGAGATATAACGCCGTGCCGCCAGCCAGCAGGAGCAGAGCGAGAAATAGGAGTGCGATTTTCTTCATCCGGAGCCCTTAGTTCATTCTAAGTCTATGGGCGCTAGACTTGAAGCGTGAGCGGCATTCCACGCATTCTAGGGGTCGACGTAGGCGAGCGGCGCATCGGCCTGGCGCTGTCGGACGAACTCGGCTACACCGCGCAGCCGCTGTTCACGCTGCACCGAACGCGGCTGCGCGACGACCTGAAATCCATCGGACGCTTCCTGCGCAGGCACGGACCCATCACCGAGGCGGTCGTTGGCAATCCGCTCTATATGTCCGGAGATCAAAGCCCGCAGGCGGCGCGCGCCCAGGCCTTCGCCGAGACGCTGCGCGCGGAGTTCGGGCTGACGATCCACCTGTGGGATGAGCGCCTGACGACCGCCGAGGCGCATCGCCATCTCGACGCGCTGGGGCATTCGCGCGCGCCAGACTCTGAGGGTGTGGGGAGGAAGAACATCATCGATCAGGTGGCGGCGGTATTGATTTTGCAGGCGTTTCTGGAGGCGCGGTCGAATGCGTTGGCGCGTGGAGATG
>CAXTMK010000080.1:12696-22215 GCA_964245315.1 uncultured Acidobacteriaceae bacterium
TGGGAGCAGCGTATGCTTTCCCTTGTGAGAGTGATGGCGAAGAACACGCTGCTCGCGTTCGTTGCCAAACGAGTCGACCGTAAGGATCGTGAGATTGTCCTTGAAAAGCTGCTTGCCTGGTACAGGCAAACGCTGTCCGCACGCTGGAAAAGCTCGGCGGACTTAAAGGCTCAGTTCGGGTCGGCGAGCATCGTGACCGCCGAACGCGTTGTGTTCAATATCAAGGGAAACGACTACCGTCTCGTGGCGGTGGTGAACTATGACCGTGCAGGTGTGATCGTGATCTGGCTGGGTACACACAAGGAATACGATCACATCGACGTCAGGAAGGTGGAATATGACAAGTCCCGCTATTTCGGTTCGAGCGATCGTGGATGAAGAAGATCACGATTGGGCACTGCACCGCATCGCGAAGTTGATGGAACCTTCGCCGGCAGTCGGCAGCGCGGAAGATTATGAGCTCGACGCGCTGATGACCCTCGTAGACGCATACGAACATAAGCAATTCCCAATGGGCACGCCCACTGCAATCGCTTTCATCACGTTCATGCTGGAGCAGAAGGGCCTCACGCGCAAAGATCTGGAGCCGATGATTGGCAGCCGCGCGCGGGTCTCCGAAGTTCTTTCGGGCAAGCGTAGCCTCACGCTCAACATGATCCGGAAACTGCACAAGGGCCTCGACATCGCACCCGAGTATCTCATTGGACCGATGGAGGAAGCTCCTGCCGCGGCGAAGCCCGGCACCGCTGTTCCGCGGCGGAGGAAGCCTGAAAAAGCCAGGCCTGCGGCTCGAACACGTCGCCGTTCCACTGCATAGGCGAGATGTAACCTTTCGCATCGTCAATCCGAAGTCGTAAACTTTCCGCATGGACAAGCAAGCCGACCAGCAAGCCCCCCAGCCGTCCCGTCGTGACTTTATCGCCAGCGCCTCCGCCGCCGCGCTCTCCACCCGGTTGCGGTGCCAGGCGCCGGCGGTGCAGGTGCGCAGGCGTCCGCTGAACGTACTTTTTTTCATGTCGGACGACATGCGGCCGGAGCTGGCCTGCTACGGCAGCCGCTTCAACGCGAAGAGCCCGAACATCGATAAGCTGGCCGCGCAGGGCGTGCGCCTCGATCGCAACTTCTGCCAGTTCCCGCTCTGCAATCCTTCGCGTTCGTCTCTGTTTACGGGCCATCCGCCGCATACGACCAGGGTTCTGGGCAACAGCGACAGCGTGCGGAACCTGCACCCCGACTGGATTACGCTGCCCCAGCTCTTTCGCGAGCACGGCTACACCACGCTGCGCTCCGGCAAGCTCTTCCACGCCGGCCTGGACGACCACAAGGCCTGGACGGACTTCGACGGCGACGTCGAATCCATGCACCCAACCAACAACGGCGTGAAGATGGACGTTCCGCGAGCGCGCATCCCCATGGCCGACGGCGTGCTGCCCACGCTGCCGCTCGACAACGAGAAGGCCGCTCACTCGGATGAGATTCTGGTGCTCGCCGGCGAGGGCGAAGGCTCCGGCGACGCCATGGTTGCCGACCGCGCCATCGCCTATTTGAACCAATCTAAAGACAAGCCGTTCTTCATCGGCTGTGGATTCTCCAAGCCGCACTCGCCGCCACAGGCTCCGCAGCGTTTCTTCGATCTCTACGATCCGGCGAAGCTGCAGCTTCCGCCGGACTTCGCCGCCTGGCCGACCGTGCCGCCAGGCTTTCCCAAAGCCGCCATCCGCATGCGCAACGCCGACCTGTTCATCGGCCGCGGCGCGTCGCCGGAGGAGTCGCAGCAGGTGATCCGGGCTTATATGGCATCCATCTCCTGGGTCGACTATAACCTCGGCCGCGTGCTGGCGGAGCTCGACCGGCTGAAGCTGCGCGAGAACACCCTGATCGTCTTCGTCGCCGACCATGGGTATCAACTCGGCGAGAAGGGGAAGTGGTCGAAGGCAGGATCGCTCTTCGAGAACGGAACCCGTGTGCCGTTGATCGTCCATGCTCCGTCCGCACACGGCAACGGCCATACTTCCACGCGCATCGTGCAGTCGCTGGATCTCTATCGCACTGTGGCTGAACTTGCCGGACTGGAAGTCGGCCCGGAGATCGAAGGCCACTCGCTGGTTCCGCTGCTGAACGATCCGTCTGCGGCGTGGGAGCATCCCGCGTTTTCCATCTGGAGCGAGGACGGCAGGACGGTGCACGGCACGGCCATCCGCACCGAGCAGTATCGCTACGCCGAGTTCGGTCCTGACGCGTCCAACGGAGCGATGATGTTCGATCGCGGCGCCGATCCGCTGGAGCTGACGAACATCGCGAACGAACCGAAGTACGCAGCGGAGCGGGCGCGGCTGTCGAAGCTGATTGCGGGCTACAATTATACGGCGTAATCCATGAGGCGACAGATGGCTCGATACATTTCGCTTACAGTGGCTGCGATGTTCGTCTGCTGCGTTGCGACAGTGGGGGCGCAGACAGCTCCGGCTTTCGATGTATCCACGGTCAAGCCCAGCCATGCAACCGACGGCCACACCCACATCTATCGCCACCCGGAAGATGGCGAATTCACAGCCAGCAATATTTCGGTAAAGTCCCTGCTTGCCTTCGCTTATGATCTGCCCGAAACGCGCATGGTCGGCGGCCCGGCCTGGCTCGACTCCGATAAGTGGGACATCGAAGCGAAGTCCGACCCCGAAGTCGACGCGCAGCTTCACAAGCTGAGCTCCGACGCAGCAAAGAAGATGAAGCAACTCATGGTGCAGGCCCTCATCGCCGACCGCTTCCAGCTCAAATCGCACTCTGAAACCCGCGAACTTCCGCTCTACGAGCTGATCGTGCTCAAGGGCGGCCCGAAATTCGAGCACGCCAGGGCGGACGGGACCAGCATCGGCAGCGGCAACAGTCACATCACGATCGCAGGGGGCGATTCGGTCGCGATTCTGGCCGCGCAACTGGCTCGCGTGACCGGCCGCGTGGTGCTTGATAAGACCGGACTTGAAGGCCGCTACGACATCGCGCTGCGCTGGACCCCGGACAACGGTCTGCCCGACAAGAGCAACGGCGCATCGTCGCCCGAGGAGACGAACGGGCCATCCATCTTTACCGCCGTGCAGGAGCAGCTGGGGTTGAAACTCGAATCGCAAAAAGGCCCGGTGAACGTGCTCGTAATCGACAGCGTACAGCCACCCACGGCGAACTAGCGTCCATTACAACCGTCAACCGCAAGGATGGACTCCGCACAAAATCTCATACACGGTCGTCTCCGCCAGCCGCGCATGATCCTGCGCGGAGATGCCCGGTCCCAGAACAACCGCCTCATCCCCGGCCTGCGCATCTGGAATCGCGCTCACATCCACCACCGTAAGATTCATCGAAATCTTCCCTAAAACAGGGGCTGGCTTGCCGTGCAGCATCACCCATCCGCCGGGCTTGTCGTTGGTCGACGCGAGTTCTCGCCGCAGGCCATCCGCGAACCCCACCGGCAGCAGCGCGATTCGCATGGGCGCCATCGCGGTGTAGGTGGCGTTATAGCCGACGCTTTCACCGGCAGCCAGCGTCCCCACCGACAGCACGCGCGCCTTCCACGTCATCACCGGCTTCAGCATCCGCTGCAGCAACGGCTCAGCGGCGCCGGAGATCGGCATGCAGAAGCCATACAGGGCGATGCCCGTGCGAACCATGGCCTTCGCTCCGGCCGAGGCGGCCAGCTCGACCAGCCATTTGGCCGGACCGGCCGGATTATCGACCGCCGACGAAGCCCCGGCATGCACCCATCTCGGCTGCACGCCCGCTCGCACGATCGCGGCAACCGCATCGGCGAAACATTGCTGCTGCGCCGGCGTACGCGGACTGCCTGCCTCCTCCGAGCTGCTGAAGTGGGTCAGGACGCCTTCGACTTCGATTCCCGCCGCCCTGATCGCGCCGAGCAGCGCCGCCAGATCGTCGCCCGGCCGCACCCCTTGCCGATGCATCCCTGTATCGATCTCCACATGCACCGGGATGCTCTGGCCGGCAAGCCATTGCGCCTGTTCGAGCGTCCAGACTACCGGCGTCAGGCAATGCTCGCGCATCGCAGGCACTTCGTCGGACGAGAATCCGCACATCACCAGAATGTTTGCGGGAGTGCTCAATGCTCGCCGCACCCGCATGCCTTCGGAGACGCAGGTCACACCCAGCCAGTGTGCGCCTGCCTCAACCAGAGCCACGGCAGAATTCTCTGCGCCATGTCCGTAGCCGTTGGCTTTGACGACTGCCAGCACTTCGGTCGCCTCACCGGCGACCGATTGGATGGCGCGATAGTTGGCGGCAAGGTGGGCTTCTGAAATCTCAATCCGGTTGTTCAACGACGAAACCCCATCGCTCCAGCGTAAAGCAAAGCTCTGGCCAGAGCACCATCGGCGCTGGTGTATCCGCCGGAAAGGCTTCATTCATGAGATCTAAGCTTTGCAGCTATAAGCTGACAGCTTAATCCGACGCTCTCCGGGTGCAGTCTAATAGTCCCCGCCTCCGCCTGAGTGCGCCGTATCCAGATTCTCGAAGCGCGTGTAGTCGCTCAGATACGCCAGATGCACGCTGCCCGTGGGCCCGTTGCGCTGCTTGGCGATGATGATCTCCGCCTTGCCCTTCAGGTCTTCGTTCTCGCGGTCGTAGTACTCCTCGCGATGGATGAAGCACACCACGTCGGCGTCCTGCTCGATCGATCCCGACTCGCGCAGATCGCTCAGCAGGGGCTTCTTGTCGCCGGCGCGCTGCTCGCTTCCACGCGAGAGCTGCGACAGCGCGACGACCGGCACCTTCAGCTCCTTGGCCAGCGCCTTCAGGCCACGGCTTACCGCGGAGACTTCTTGTGTCCGGTTCTCGAACCCACGCTTGTTCGCGCCCGTGCCTCCGCTCATCAGCTGCAGGTAGTCGATCACGATGAGGTCGAGTTTGCCCTCCTGCTGTTTCAGGCGGCGAGCCTTGGCGCGCATCTCCGCCAGCGTGATGCCGGGGGTATCGTCGACGAACAGCTTCGATTCCATCAGGCGTTCGAGCGCCGCGTGCAGCTTGCTCTTATCCTCGCGCGGCAGAAATCCGGTCTGAATCTTGCGCGAGTTCACCATTGCCTCCGACGCCAGCATGCGGCGCAGCAGGCTCTCCTTCGACATTTCGAGCGAGAAGACCGCAACCACCATGCCGTCGTGTACTGCGGCGTTCTGGGCGATGTTGATGGCCCAGGCAGTTTTTCCCATGCTGGGGCGCGCCGCGATGATGATGAGTTCGGAGTGCTGCAGGCCGCTGGTCATGCGGTCGAAGTCGGTATAGCGCGTGGCCAGGCCGGTGATCTCGCGGCCCTGCTCGTACAGCTTGTCGATTGAGCCGAAGGAGTCGCGGACGATGTCGGAGATGCCGGAGAAGCCGCCGGTAATCGCGTGCTCGGAGATCTCCATCAGGCGATGCTCGACCTGATTGAGCACGTCGATCGCGTCCAGCGACTGGTCCGCCGCCTCCATCATGCCGCTGTCGCACACGGCCATGAGTTGCCGCATCAGCGATTTGTCGCGCACGATGCGGACGTAGCTTTCAATCGACAGCCGCCGCGGAATGCCCTCGGACAACGAGAACAGATACGGCATGCCGCCGATCGATTCCAGTTCCTTGCGCTTCTTCAGATCCTCGGAGACGGTGATGATGTCGACCGCATAGCCGACCTCCGAGAGATGCAGCATCACCTCATAGATTTTGCGGTGCGAGTCGAGCGAAAAATCGTCCGCCTTCAACAGCATGGTGGCGTCGACGATCGCCAGCGGCTCCAGCATCATGGCGCCGAGAATGGTTCTCTCGGCCTGTAGCGATGCGGGGCGGTTGTCGTCGTCGGGATTTACTAAACGGGGAAGCGAAGCCATGACTTCCAGACTATGCCTTGTGCCACTGAGGAAAGCGTCGACGCTATGTGCAACCGGCGCCGGAACCAAGCCTGTGAATGGCTGTGGATTTTGCGGAAATGCGGTACGTTGGAAGGGAGGAGCAACACAAGCATGGGCATCGAGAAACAACTTGCCATTCCGACGGTAGCGCAGAAGGACGCCGCATCTTTTGAGCTGATCCGCATCTGGGTAGCCCAGCAGAGCCAGCAGATCAGCCTGCGCCCCGGCGTCTGGGAAGACCCCGCCGGGTGGGGTGTCATGCTGGCCGATCTCGCTCGCAACATCGTGCAGGTGCACGCCGAGAACGACGAAGACCTCGACTCCGAGGCCTTCCTGGCCGCGCTGCTCGAAGGCTTCGATACGGAGATCGAATCCGTGCTGAATGAGTTCGGCGATGCGGAACCGGACGGCGAAGCTGCGACGCACTGACGGGCTCCTGCATCCAACGCCGAGGGAGAACCGACAATGGAGTATGTCAATCTGGGCGCGACCGGGGTGAAGGTGTCGCGGCTGTCGCTGGGCATGATGACGTATGGCTCGAAGACCTGGCGCAAGTGGATTCTGGAGTGGGACGAGTCGAAGCCG
The DNA here is from genome assembly GCA_964245315.1 of uncultured Acidobacteriaceae bacterium. Lineage (GTDB taxonomy): Bacteria > Acidobacteriota > Terriglobia > Terriglobales > Acidobacteriaceae > Edaphobacter. Next base: position 19,170 of record CAXTMK010000080.1, read on the forward strand.
CTGATCCGGCGCGCGGTCGAGGCAGGCATCAACTTCTTCGATACCGCGGACATCTACTCGCTGGGCGCGAGTGAGGAGATTACCGGGCGCGCCCTGAAGGAGTTCGGCGGGCGGCGCGAAGACCAGGTGATCGCGACCAAGGTGTTCAATCCGATGAGCGATGCGCCCAATGATCGCGGGCTTTCGCGCAAGCACATCATGGCGGCCATCGACGCGAGCCTGAAACGGCTGGGCGTGGATTACGTCGACCTGTACCAGATTCATCGCTTCGACCCGCATACCCCGATCGAGGAGACCGTCGAGGCGTTGAACGACGTGGTGCGCGCCGGCAAGGCGCTCTATCTGGGGGCGTCGTCGATGTATGCGTGGCAGTTTCTGAAGATGCTCAAGACCCAGGAGAAGCACGGCTTTGCGCGCTTCGTCACGATGCAGAACCACTACAACCTTGTGTATCGCGAGGAAGAGCGCGAGATGATTCCGCTGTGCCTCTCGGAGAAGATCGGGCTTATTCCGTGGAGCCCGCTGGCGCGCGGCTTTCTCGCCGGCAACCGCAAGGCGAACGAAGACAGGAAGCAGGCCGAGACCACCCGCGGACGTACTGACGACTTCGCGCAGGAACTCTATTATCGCGACTCGGACTTTACGGTGGTCGATCGCGTGACGGAGATAGCCCAGGCTCGCGGGGTGAAGAACGCGCAGGTGGCGCTCGCGTGGATTCTCGCCAGGCCGGGCGTCAGTGCGCCGATCATCGGCGCCAGCAAACCGTACCAACTGGAAGACGCGCTCGCGGCGTTGGACCTGAAGCTATCCGACGAGGAGATGAAGCGGCTGGAGGAGCCGTATGAGCCGCATCCCGTTCTCGGCCATAGCTAGGAGCGCCATGATAGATTCGAAGCACGCTGCCAGCGATCCCGAACTGACCAAAGGCCCATGCCGCTTCGAACATTGCGCCACTGTATCACCGGGCTGATCGCGATAGTTTGTGTGGCTGAATGCTGCGCGCAAGACGCGCCCGCTCGAAACACGCGAACTGCGCAATATCTGCGTGGCCGACGGCAGTCGAACGGTTCTGCGGCGCGTGCGCTCGATGCGGCAAAGCAGCAGCATCTCGCCATGCTGGCGCACCCGGAGACCGCGATGCTGAACGCGGCGTGGACGGCTGTCGGTCCGGCGCGGGTTGCGAGCCAGCAGTTCGGCGCGATCACGGGACGGGTTACGGCGCTCGCGATCGACCCTGCCGACGCTTCCGGCAATACGGTCTATGTGGGAACCACCGGCGGCGGTGTCTGGAAGTCGACTAGCGCGGCCGGCCCGGCGAGCGCGGTCGCATTCTCGCCATTGACGGATATGCTTCCGGTCTTCACCGCGACCGGCGCGGCGCTGCCGTCGCTGAGCATCGGCTCGCTTGCGATCGCAAACGGCGTGCTGCTGGCGGGGACAGGCGATCCCAACGATGCGACCGACTCCTATTATGGCGCGGGAATCCTGCGCTCCGGCGATGGCGGACTGACGTGGACGCTGGCGCAGCAGTCGACCGACGGCGCGCTGGGCAATCACAGCTTCTTCGGCCTGAGCGTGGCGGGGCTTGCGTTCTCGTCGGCCAACCCGTCGCTCGCGGTGGCCGCGTTCTCGCAGGCGGCTGAAGGCGCGCTCGTCAACGCCGTGCCCGCCGTGGGTTCGACGATGGGGCTCTACTGGTCGAACGACGCCGGCGTCACCTGGCATATGAGCACGATCATGGACGGCAGCCAGACCGTGCAGACGCCGCAGTCCTCCGTCGTGAGCGCACCCGGCAATGCGGCTACGTCGGTGGTCTGGAATGCGGCGCGCCAGAGGTTCTATGCGGCGGTGCGGTACCACGGCTACTATCAATCGGCCGATGGCATGACGTGGACCAGGCTCGCCAACCAACCCGGGGCTGGCCTGTCGCTGTCCGCCTGTCCCACGAACCCAGGGACATCGGGGAACCCGTTGTGTCCCATCTTTCGCGGCGTGCTGGCGGTGCAGCCGGCTACCGGCGATACCTTTGCGCTCACGGTCGACGCGGCCCATCGCGACCAGGGGCTGTATCAGGATGCCTGCGCGCTCAACGGAAGCGCCTGTGGCAATGTGTCGGTCAGCTTCGGCAACGTGCTGAACGCCGCGCCGCTGGAACAGGGCAGCGGCAGCAAGGTCATCGCGCAGGCGGATTACAACCTGGCGCTGGCCGCGGCGCCGTCGGGCACGGACACATTGCTGTACGTGGGAACGACCGACCTCTATCGCTGCAGTCTGGCCGCCGGATGCACGCTGCGCAACACGACCAACGCGGAGAATGGTTGCGCCAATACAGCACTGGTCGCGCCGTCGCAGCACGCCATCGCGGGGCTTGCCGGAGGGCTGCTCTATCTCGGCAACGACGGTGGATTGTGGCGCTCGACCGACGGCGTTGCGGAGACGGGCGCGGCCTGCTCGCTCGCCGATGCAAGCCACTTCCAGAACCTGAACGCGAGCCTCGGATCGCTGGCCGAGGTGGTCAGCTTCGCGCAGGCGCCCGCCGATGCAGGCACGCTGCTCGCGGGTCTGGGAGCGCTGGGAACGGCAGTGACAAGCACTGTTGCAAATAGCTGGGCGCAACTCGCCACGGGCGAAGGCGGCACGGTGGCGATCGATCCGGCGAACCCGCTGCTGTGGTATCTCTCGACCGGCGCGGGCGTCAGCATCGCGCGTTGCGCGAAGGGATCGGGCTGCGCCGCTGCGGACTTCGTTACGACCTCCATCGGCCCAACGCAGGTGGCCAGTGATATCGCGGCTATTCACGCGCCGTGGCTGCTCGATCCCGGCCTGACCTCCAATCTGATCGCGGGAACGTGTCGCGTGTGGCGCGGGCCGGCCACAGGCGGCACGCTGTGGTCGACTGCGAACGAACTCAGCCGGCCGTTTGCGACGCCGGGCACGACGAACTGCGGAGCGTCCGCGCCGGTGGTGCGTTCGCTCGCGGCCGGCGGCGCGGCCGCAGCCTCTGCCAACGCGCAGAACGCAGGTTCGGACGCGCTCTACGCGGGCA
>CAXTMK010000081.1:0-8688 GCA_964245315.1 uncultured Acidobacteriaceae bacterium
GCGCCATATGCCAGTCGCGCCGAAAATGCCGCCCTTCCAGGCAGAAGTCCGTCGTCACTACCATCTCGTGCCCCGCAGGCACGCGCAGCACCGCGCAATCGTCGCCGATGCCCAGCTTCACGGCGCTGTTCCGGCCGCGCGCCGCCGCACGGATCCGCTCAATCAGCTCCAGCTCGCCCATGCCTTTCGCAACTGCCATACGCCCAAGCATACCCGTCGCGCTGAGCTTTTTTACACTCCGCGCCTTGCCCCATCCCGCCGTTCTTGGTAACCTACAGGTAACGAAGCAACCGGGCCACGGGATTCGCGAATTTCGAATGGCATTCAGCAACCCTCATTTGCAGGCAGCCTTGAGCCTCTGGAGAAAAGCCTTGACTTTTCGCCTCCCACTCCCAGCCGGTCGCCCATCTCCCCCCGCGCCCTGCACCAATCCCATCCGCCTCGCACAGGTTCCCGCTTGATCAAGAAGAAGCGTTTCTACATCCTGCTCGTCAGCCGCGACAACGACGGAACCATCAAGAAGGTTCCAGTCCCGTTGCACTATGCCTACGGGCTCGCCGCCGTAGCCATCATTGGGCTCTTCACCATCACCGGCCTCGCGGGTTCGTACTCGCGTATGCTCATCAAGACGGCGCGCTTCAATCAATTGCGCCAAGACCACCAGACCCTGCAGCAGGACTACGCCCACCTCGAAAAGCAGGCGCACGAGAAGGATGTCCAGGCCGCCTCGCTGGGCTCGCTCGCGACCGAGGTTTCCGCGCTGTACGGCCTTACCGCCGGCAAGCTTACCAGCGGCACCGTCGCCCGCATGATGCCCGGCAGGACCAAGGACAAGGGTAAGAACGCCGTCGCGACCGCCCCGCTGAAAGATACCGCGACCTACTCCAGCGAGACCTACTTCAAGTCCGTCGACGCCTTCTACGCCCTGCGCACCACCGCCATGGATGGCGACGCCACCCGCATGCTGACCGCCTCCTCCGGCGTCGTGCCCACGCTGGGCCGCATGCCCAACCCGCTGCTCCCGGGCCACGATCTCCCCGCCTTCATCAGCCCCGAGGATGAAGCCTCCTACACGCCGAACCTCTGGCCCGTCGTCGGCCCCATCTCCTCCAGCTTCGGCGAGCGCGAAGACCCTGTCCTCGGCACCGGCGAAGGCGAGTTCCACACCGGCCTCGACATCTCCGGCCCGATGGGCATGCCGATTCACGCGACCGCCGACGGCGTCGTCGCCTCAGCCCAGCTCGAAAATGGCTACGGCCGCATGGTGCGCATCGACCACGGCCACGGCCTACAGACCTGCTACGGCCATATGAGCGGATTCGCCGTCACCGCCGGCCAGTCGGTCTCGCGCGGTCAGGTGATCGGCTACATCGGCCACTCCGGCCGCACCACTGGCAACCACGTCCACTACGAGGTCCGCATCCACAACACGCCGGTAAATCCCCACAAGTATCTGAGAGACAACACCCTCGCCGCCGAAATCGCTGCCCCATAAACAGGGTGTAGAGTTTAGGTTCCTGCTCTAAAGAGATACACCCTGACCGCTGCACCCCTATACCCTGTCTTTATGCGCTTCCTTCTACTCGCCGCCATCGCCTTCGCTCCCCTCGCTGTCCGCGCGCAGGTTCTCTCTGTCTACGGCACGTTCTCCGATAGCCATATCTCCGGCCTCATCAACGGCAACGCCATCAACGCCACCGGGAGCTACTCCACCACAACACAGTGGGAGCCCGGTTTTGGCCTCGGAGCTACCTTCGGCGTACTGCCCGTCGGTCCCATCCATCTCGGATTCGACGTGCGCTACACCTCCAAGGCCGGCAACAACGGCGACGACCTCATCCTCGCCGGGCCGCGTCTTGCACTCAAGGTTCCTGTCATCCACATCAAGCCGTATATCCAAGCCTCCGGAGGCTACCTGAGAACCCGCACGACACTCATCAACTCCCCGCTGCCTCTCGGCACACAGGAGAGGGCCAACTTCGCAGCCTGGGAGATCCTGGGCGGCCTCGACTACCCCCTTCTCCGCATCCTCGACCTGCGTCTGGTCGAGATCGGCGGAGGCCGCGGCTACAATGTTAACGCAGCCGGTGTTAACGGCGTTTATAACGTCTCGCTGCTTACCATCAACTCCGGCCTCGTGTTTCACTTCTAGCAGTCTCCCTGCTGGCATAAGCCTCCGGGCTTTCTTCGTTACAATGGCTGCAATGCCTTTCCTTCGTTGCACCCGAAATCTTCAGCCTCCTGCGGGCACAAATCGAACTGGTTTCGTCGAACAGTTCAGCACCCATCACCCTCGGAGACTCTGCATGCGCCGCATCACCCTGCTCGCCCTCTGCATCACCTTGTTCCTGCTGCCCGCGGCCCACGCCCAGAACAACATCGACGTCTACGTCACTGCCGCACCCGCCCACCTGAGCCATCTCTACACCATCAACAACGCCTCGCCCACCCCGCAGACCACGCTCTCCGGCCAGTGGTTCTACGGCTTCAACGGCGGCGTCACCTTCCACTTCTACAAGGGATCGGGGCTCGACCTCGGCCTCGACTTCCGCGGCGGCCCGGAGATCGGCACGCCCGGCTTCGGTTCCGCGCTTGCCGGCCTCAAGTTCGCTCTGCATCCATCCACCACGCGCTTCAAGCCCTACGTCCTGCTCTCCACGGGATTCGCCGAGCAGCGCCATAACACCGGCTCCGGCGCCTACGCCACCCAGAACGCCGAGGAGTACTTCGCCTTCGAGTTCCTCGCCGGCGTCGACTACCCGCTGACCAGGCGGATCGACCTGCGCTGCGCCGAAGTTGGCATCGCACCGACGCACGCCATTGTTACCAACGGCGCCGCGCTGCAGAGCAGCCCCGTCGTGGTCACCCTCAACTCCGGCCTGGTCTTCAGGTTCTAGTCCTTTCTCCGGAGGCGTAAGATAGCTGTATGAAGCGCGTCCGCTATACCAAATTCACCGGCGACCTAAGCTCCTCCGTCGATCTCGACGACCTCATGCAGGCGCTCTCCGACTTCCTGCTCGACTCCGGCTTCCAGGACCCCATGTCCCGCTTCCAGAACATGGACGGCGAGCAGACCATGGAGAACCTGCGCGAGGCCATCCGCCAGGCGCTGGACTCCGGCGAGATGTTCGACGAGGAGACCCAGGAGAAATACGAGTCCCTCGATGCTGAAGGAGTGGAGGAGCTGATCGATAAGATCATCCAGAAGATGCAGGAACAGAACATGATCAACGCCGAAAAGCCCGGCGAGGGCGAAGGCCAGGAAGGTGAAGGCCAGAACGCCCGCTTCGAAGTCACCGACAAGGGCATGGACTTCCTCGGCTACAAGGCCCTGCGCGATCTGCTCGGGCCGCTGGGCAAGTCGTCGTTAGGCAGACACGACACCCGCCACGAGGCCTCAGGGGTCGAGACCAACGGCAGCTCCAAGCCCTACGAGTTCGGCGACTCGCTCAACCTCGACATCACCGCCACGCTCTCGAACGTCTTCGCCCGCGAAGGCACCGACTTCAATCGGCACAACGGCAAGCTGAACCTCGAATACAGCGACCTGCAGGTCCAGCAGGCCGACTACCAATCCTCCTGCGCCACGGTAGTGCTGCTCGATTGCTCGCACTCGATGATTCTCTACGGTGAAGACCGCTTCACCCCCGCGAAACGCGTCGCCATGGCGCTCGCCCACCTCATCCGCACCCAGTATTCCGGCGACACCATCGATCTTGTCCTGTTCCACGATTCCGCCGAGCACATCCCGATCGGCCAGTTGCCTCGCGTCAAAGTGGGGCCACATTACACGAATACCCGTGAGGGTCTGAGAGTGGCGCAGCGCATCCTCGCCCGCTCCAACAAGGACATGCGCCAGATCGTCATGATCACCGACGGCAAACCCTCCGCCCTCACCCTGCCCGACGGCCGCATCTACAAGAACGCCTTCGGCCTCGACCCGCTGGTGATCGCGGAAACTCTGGAAGAAGTAAGCCGCTGCAAGCGCTCGAACATCATGATCAACACCTTCATGCTCGCCAGCGACTTCCAGTTAGTCCAGTTCGTGCAGCAGGTCAGCCAGATGTGCCGCGGCAAAGCTTACTTCACCACGCCCGAAACTCTCGGCAGTTATCTGTTGATGGACTACATGTCCAGAAGAATGAAGACCGTCCACTAGGGAACGCTATGACTCAGGATTCTTTTGTTCAGGAACGTCCAACCCTGTATCACCTGAGCACTGGCGATGCCTGGGCAGATATTCGCGAACACGGGCTCTTCTGCACGGCTGATATCTTGAAGCAGTGCGGAATCACAACGGAGCAGAAACGCAGCGCCGTTTATCGTGAGCGGCGCAAGTCGAACAAGGCCTTCGCGATTCCAGGCAAATGCGCCATCGTCGTCAGAGATCAGAAGCCGCTCTGCTGGGAGGGACTTAGGAAAGCGGTGGAACCTGGATTGACGCCGCTGCAATGGATAGACGCGCTCAATTCCCGGACTTTCTTTTGGACGTACCCCAAGCATATGAACCGGCTACGCACTTCGCAGGCCTAAGCGACGTGATCTAAGCAGCTTTCAAAGTATCGATGGATTCCCTGGTCGCTTAGGAGACATTCGAGAGCTCACAATTCTGGGAAGCATTCCGGACGCTGCAAAATATGTGACCCGGGTGACGAAGTTGTGCAGTAATGGAGAGAAGATACTTCTGTACCCCAAAGAAGAACCTGGCCCGCGAAATAGCAAACTGAACGCTCTGCTACCTTGAATCGGAGGAGCCGCACATGGCCGCAGCCACCCCCGCGCTTCCCGCAAACCTCACTCTAGAGGAATATCTTCAAACCGCCTATCACCCCGACTGCGACTTCGTCGACGGGCACCTTGAGGAGCGTAACGTGGGAACCTTTGAACACGGACATCTTCAGCTTCAACTCGGCTTCTGGTTCATCTCGCACCAGAAGGAATGGAACATCCGCGTTGCAAGCGAGCTTCGCACACGGGTGTCATCCACTTCCATTCGCCTGCCGGATGTTGCCGTAGTCCCCAACGACGAAAGCCGTGGGGAACAGGTTCGTGCCACTCCCCCGATTATCGCCATCGAGATATTGTCACCCCAGGACCGCATGCCCCGGGTGCTTGAGCGCCTCGACGACTTCCTCGCCATGGGCGTTCCGAACGTATGGCTACTCGACCCCATCGAGCGCGTTGCGTACACCTACTCGCCGGCCGGCCTGAAGCTGGTTCGCACTCCCCAGCTTTTCGTCGCGGATTCGCCCATCCATCTCGATCTGCCGTCGCTCTTCGCCGCACTCGACTGAAGATCGGCAGCATCTGAACTTTATAAGGAAATGCGCGTACATCATTGACAGAGGAAACGAAATGACACCACAGGAACAGCAGCTCCTTCAAGGCCTCACCGATCGCGTCAACCAGACCCAGCTCACCGACAAGGACCCGGAGGCCGAACAGTTCATCTTCCAGAACCTCGGCAAGAACTCCGACTCGCTCTACATTCTCGCGCAGACCGTGCTGGTCCAGCAGTACGCGCTCGATAACGCCACCAAACAGCTTGCCGACCTGAAGCAGCAGCTTCAGCAGGCGCAGCAGCAGCCAGCAAAGCACACCAGCTTCCTCGGCAGCCTGCTCGGCACGGACGATCGGCCGGCGCCGCCACCTCCGCCGCCGCAGTATGCGCCGGTGCAATACGCACCGCAGCCGCAGTACGCCCAGCCCGCGGGATACGGCTACGGGGCACCCCCGATGGGTGGCCAGGGTGGCGGCTTCCTGCGCGGAGCCATGCAGACTGCAGCAGGTGTCGCCGCAGGAGCCCTCGCCTTTGAAGGCGTCGAATCGCTGATGCACGGCTTCGGCCAGCACGCCGGTTACGGCTCGGGCTTCGACGGCGGCATGGGAGGCGGACGCCCGGAAGAGATCATCAACAACAACTACTACGGCGATGCCGCACCGGGCAGCAACTCGGGCGACCTCTCCGACCGCTTCCAGGCCGCCGGCGACACGCCCTCACCCGATGTCGAAGACCGCCGCGACGACTTTGCCAGCAGCGGCAGCGACACCACCTCCAACGACGACGTACCCGCCGACGACACCTCCCAGTTCGACGACTCCAGCGATAACTTCTCCGACGACTCCAGCAGCTTCGACGACGGCGGCTCCGACGACAGCAACTAACGTGTCGTCCAGACGGGTGCCCCATGTTCGACGTGCCTTTACGTCGACCATGGGGTTACTCCCTCAAGCCTTCCAGTAAACGCCATACTTTTCATCCACGATCCGATAGAGCGGTACCGCATCCACCCCGCCGCTCCTGAATCGAAGCTCCGAAGCCGACGCAACCTTCATCCCGTCCGCAATCGGCGCCGCCTCTGCCCTGGGCATCCCCTTCGCGCGAGTGTCGTACCCGCCAATCTTCATCGGCCCATCCCTGGGCCCGTCGCCCATCACCGCCGCGAGCGCCATTGGCCCATACATCTGCGCGCTCAGCGTCGAATCGCCCAGCAGCGGCTCGGTACCCATCTTCATCGGCAGTGATACTTCGATCCTGTCGCCGTCATGCCACGTCCGCGCGATCGCCAGATAGCTGCCCGGCTGCCCGAACGCCTCCAGCGGCTTGCCGTTCACCTTCACCGCGCCGCCGTCAGCGATCCAAGCCGGAATCCGCACGCGCACCGTCCGCATCTGCTGGCCTTCCACCTTCACGATGAGCGTTGTCGCCTGCTCCGCCGGGAATTTCGTCGTCTGCTTCAGGCCGAACTTCTTCTCCGCCCAGTTCAGCTCCGAAGCCACAAACTGATTCACCCAGACGCTCTCCGCGTCGTGCGAGTAAATCGTGTCGTTGAACTTCGCAAACTCCTCCGCGCCCGTGCCCGTGCAGCACCAGAACGTATCTTCGGCCGACCCGACGAACTTCCAGTAGCCCGCGGCCATCGGCATGTAGTACATCTTCAGACCCTGCGCGTTCTGCGTGCCCATGCGGCAGTTCCAAAGCTGACGCTCGTAGGCGTCCATCCAGCGCGCATCGCCGCTCCAGGCGAAGGCATGCCGCTCCAGCTTCATCAGGTTGTAGGCGACGCAGCACTCCGCATTGGTGTAGTTCAGGGTACCCTTGAGAGTGCCCGGGTCGGTCGACCAGCCCTCATTGTCGCTGGTATTGCCGGTTGCGTAGCAGCGCTCAGTCAGCACCTCATCCAGGAAATATTCCGCAATGCCGCGGTAGCGTCTGTCGCCAGTCAGCTCATACATTCGCGCCGCGCCGATCACCTTGGGCACATGCGTATTCACATGCAGCCCTCTGAGCTCATCGCGCCTCGCAGCCAGCGGATCGAGAAACATCGGCTGCTCGAACCGCCGCGCCGTCCACAGGTATCGCTCCTTATTGGTGATCCCGTAAAGGTTCGCCAGCACCTCGTTCATGCCGCCGTACTCGGTGCGCAGCATCCTCTGCCGCGTCTGATCGCTGATGCCCTCGAAGTAGCCATCGACCCATCCGGCCATGCTCTCGGCGACCGCGAGCGCCTGCTCATTGCCGGTGTGGAGGTACATATCCACCAGGCCGGCCATGATCTTATGCATCGTGTAGAACGGCGCCCACACCGGTTTGCCATCGACCAGCCGCTGAAACAGCTCCGTCGGATACGCGCTCAGATAGCCGCCGCCATTGGCCTTCTGGCACCTGGCCAGTTCGGCGACCATCGTGTCGCCGCGCTTGCGCAGCACATCGTTGCCTGCGCTCGCATAGCTGAGCGCGACGGCGGAAAGGTAATGTCCTCCATTGAAGTGTCCGCGCAGCTCGCAGTCCGGCTTCTCCCAGCCGCCGTACGGAGTGGCCGCAGACGTAATCCCCGCGGTCTTGTGGAACGAGTGCAGCAAGCGATCCGTCGCCAGCGAATCCAGATACCGCTGATTGATCTCCGCCGCCACCTGCACCTCACCCGGCAGCAGCCGCACCTGCGTCATCGGGAAAGCCGTCAGCGTGGTGCCACTCTGCGAACCCCACCCGGGCCTTACGACGGCCGCAGCAGCAACCGCCGCAGCCGATTTCAACACGTCCCGCCTGTTCAACATCTCCGTTCACCTCAACGCAACCATCTTACCGCCGTCCTCAAAATGAAATACCCGCCCTGGTGAGAGGCGGGTACTTCGGTTGTGATGCCCAAAGATTGGAATTACAGCGGACCTTAGTAGATGGTCCGCACATTCGGCTCACGGTCGTAGATTCTGCCGTTTGCGGCTGTCTGCAGGAATACGTCAACCTCGCCACCGACCAGCACGCCAGCGTCGGTCACTACACCCGCTGCATCGAGCAACGGCTGCGCCTCCGGCGTTGCGGCGATTACCTTGAGGTGCGCGAACGCGTCGTGCACCCAGGCCACCGCAGCAGCTTCCGTCGAGAGCAACTGCGCACCCTCTGCCGAGAGCGCGACGAAGACTGTGTCGAAGAGAACCGAAGGACCGCCCGCAAGCTGGAAGTCAGCCTCCAGCACCGTGCCATCCGCGGCAATCGCTCCGCCGATCTTCGGCGCGACGATCTTCAGGTGCGCGCCCATCTTGCCCGCAGCCGTCTCAAGGGCGAGCACCTCGGCGGCGTCCGTGCCGTCCGCCACCAGGCAGCCCACCAGCTTCGTCGCGAGTCCCGGCTTCATCTTCTTCAGAATGCTCAGCGCATCCGAGGGAAGAAGGTCGGTCCGCGCGGCG
>CAXTMK010000081.1:8698-18375 GCA_964245315.1 uncultured Acidobacteriaceae bacterium
TCGTCGGCACCTTCCTGATCTTGCCCAGCATACCCAGCCCGGTCGCCACTCGCTGAGCGATCGTTTCGTCCACATTGGCAAGTTGCCCCACCATGCGCTCGCGCACCGCCTTGCTATCCACCTTGCTCAGTTCGAAGATGAACGCCGAGATGATGTGATTCTGTTCCGGCTCGGTCTGCGAGTTGAAGAACATCAGCGCCTGCGAGAAGTGGTCGGCGAACGACGCCGCCCGCACGCGCAGCTTGTCGCCGCTCTCCGTCGCCTTGAAGGAGTGAAAGCCATTGATCGGATCCTGCCGCGGCGAATCCGCCTCCAGCGAACTGGGGCTGTAGGAGACCCGGCCCTTTTGCGCACGCATGGTCATATGACCGTCGCGCTGCATGTTCATGACAGGACAGCGCGGCGCGTTCACGGGAATCTGTTCATAGTTCGGTCCGCCGAGCCGGCTCAACTGCGTGTCGATGTAGGAAAGATTGCGCCCCTGCAGCAGCGGGTCATTCGTAAAGTCGATGCCCGGCACCACATCCGTGGTTGCGAACGCCACCTGCTCGGTCTCCGCGAAGTAGTTGTCTACGTTGCGGTCCAGGACGAGCTTGCCGATGATGCGCAGCGGCAGAACCTCTTCCGGAATCAGCTTGCTCGAATCCAGCACATCGAACTCAAACTTGTTCGCGAAGTCCTCATCGAACAGCTGCACTCCAAGCTCCCACTCCGGGAACTTGCCCTCGTCGATCGCATTCCAAAGATCGCGGCGATGGAAATCCGGGTCTGCTCCGGAGATCTTCAGCGCCTCGTCCCAGACGACAGACGCCATTCCCAGCTTCGGCTTCCAGTGGAACTTCACATAGGTCGACTCGCCCGCCTTGTTGATCAGACGGAAGGTGTGGACACCGAAGCCTTCCATCATGCGAAACGAGCGTGGAATGGCCCGGTCGGACATGATCCACATCAGCATGTGCGTGGACTCCGGCATCAACGACGCAAAGTCCCAGAAGGTGTCATGCGCGGTCTGCGCCTGCGGAAAGCCGCGATCCGGCTCCTGTTTCGCGGCGTGTATCAGATCGGTGAAGTGGATCGCGTCCTGGATGAAGAAGACCGGAATGTTGTTCCCCACCAGATCCCAGTTGCCTTCGGGCGTGTACATCTTAACCGCAAAGCCGCGCACATCGCGCGCCATATCGCTCGAGCCTGCATTTCCCGCCACCGTGGAGAAACGCACAAACACCGGCGTCTTTTCACCCACGCGCGTCAGCACACCGGCCTTTGTGATGCCGTGGAGCGGATCGGTCAGCTCAAAGTATCCTTTGGCGCCAAACCCGCGCGCGTGCACGATGCGCTCGGGAATCCGCTCGTGATCGAAATGCTGGGTCTTTTCGATCAGGAAGTGGTCTTCGAGAAGCGAAGGCCCGCGCTCATTCGCCTTCAGCGAATTCTCATCGTCCGCCACCACCAACCCACGCTGATTGGTCATTGGCGGATGCGTTCCGCCTGCCACCTGGTGCAATTCGCCGCCATTACCGATCTCGTGGTGATCGGGGTTCTCCGTCACACCCAGCAACTCGTGCCCTGCATCTTTTTCCTGCGCCATCGAATTTCTCCTTGAGGCCCTTCGGATGCATCACGCGGTCGAGAGGTTACTGATGCAACATTCTTTTCATGGAATCGCCTGCCGATCCATCCAAACCTTGTAAATCCCCCATGCCGCCGCAGTGCAGTTATCCACGATCGTTCCATCCAGCAGCATCGTCTCGAAGTCCCGCACGCTATGCCGATGCAACGCCAGGTCCGTCTCCTCCGGATCGGGATCGGTCTCGCCCACCGTTAGCCCCTCGGCCAAAAATACATGCTGCTTCTGATTCATTACCCCGTAGGCGATCTGCAGGTCGGTAAGGTGGGTCAGTTTCGCGGCCGTGATGCCGGTCTCTTCCTTCAGTTCGCCACGCGCCAACTCCTCCGGCACCACCTCCGCAGTCTCCCAGCCGCCCTGCGGAAACTCCAGGAATCTGCCTGAGACGGTGTAGCGAAACTGCTCCACCAGGTAGACGAACTCACCCTCCGGCGTCGTCTCCAGCGGGATGATAATGCATGCCGGATCCTTGTCGACGACGCCATAGATACCTCGCTGGCCGTTGGCCCGTTCGATGACGTCTTCGCGCACGCTGGTCCACGGATTGCGATACACCTCCCGCGAACTGATCGTCCTGATCCCCACCCAACCCCCGACTTCTTGTCTCTGACGCGAAGCGTCCAGAAACGCGCGAAGCACCGCCCGGCCGGCGTCAGGCCGCTCTCGTCTTTACTGCACCGGCGTCTGAAACTCCAACCGGCTACCGCCGTAGATCTTCACCGTAGCCTTCTGATATGCACCTGCCGGCACAGTCATGATGTTCTCCACATACGTCTGCGGATTGCGGTCGTACAGTGGGAACCAGCTCGACTGCACCTCCACCATCATGCGATGCCCTTTGAGAAACGTATGGTCCGCCCCATGCAGCGACCATTTGTACTCGAGCACCTTGCCCGCCGCAATCGGCTCCGGCTTCTCGAAGCTGGTCCGGTAGCGCCCGCGAAAGATCTCATCCACAATCATCGTCTGCGAGCCGTCCGGAGCGACATCGATCAGCTTGACGATCCAGTCGGCATCGGTGCCGGTGGTCGACGCAAAGAGGTCCGCTGTAACGTCTCCCGTTACGGTCACGTCGTGATCGAGAACCCCGCCTTTGAACTCTGCAAGGTCCTTGCGTCCGTCGATAAAGCGCTGATCCTCAACCAGCCACGTCCGCCACTTCGAGCCATCCCCGTAAGTCGACTGCACCGGCCGATGCCGATAAGGGATCGGGTCGGCAGGATCGGCGACATACGTTGCGAGGACGGAGTTTGCCAGAGCCGCCCTAGGCATCAGGGAAGCCATCATTTGCGGCATCGCCATCAAACCGCTGGCAGTCAGGTACAAGTCGAGCTTTGAAAACCCACTCTCAGGCGGCCAAACATCATACCGCTCCCACTCATTCGTCCCCGTCCTGAAGCTAGCCACGCCCTTCAGGTCGAATCCCGTCTTACCTTTCAGATAAAACTCAAAGAACGGCGCCTCGATCTTCGACCGGTAGTACTCACCCGTCGCCTGCCCGCCGAAGTCCACGCCGCCGAAGTCCGACATCAGCTTATCGCCCGGTCCGCGCGACCAGCCTCCGTGATTCCACGGTCCGAGCACCATGAATACCTGATGATTCGCGTCGTGCGGATGCAGCGCCTCATACTCGGCCTGCGTGCCCCACATATCTTCCTGGTCCCACCATCCGCCTACTTCGAGCGTCGGAACCTCGGTCTTAGTCAGCCGTTTTTCGACCGCCATCTCCTGCCAGAACTTCGTGTAGCTCGGCTGCGTCAGGAAGATCTTCGCCGTCGGCAGGTTCGCCATGCCGGCTGCCTTCGCCGCACCCGCAAAGTTGACGTTCTTCAGGAAAAACTCGTACTGGTCTTCCTTCGAGTCGGCCGGCACATCGGTCTTCTGCGCCTCCAGCTGCTGCACATAGTCGAAGCCGTAGGTCTCGCGGAATGCGCCGTTGTGGAAGAAGTCGTCGCCCATCCAGACGTCGGTCATCGGCGCCTGCGGGCTGATCGCCTTCACCGCCGGATGTGCGTCGATGCCCGCCATCATCGCCAGAAATCCCGGATACGAAACCCCTAGAACCCCCACCTTGCCGGTGTTGTTCGGAACGTTTTTGAGCAGCCAGTCGATGGTGTCGCGCGTATCGGTCGTCTCATCCACATCGGTCCTGGCGGTATGCGCTACGATGGGCCGATTCATCACGAACTGCCCTTGCGACTTATACCGCCCGCGAATGTCTTCATACACGAAGATGTAGCCGCTGTCCGCCAGCTCCGGCTTGCCCTTGACCGAGGCGGGGGTCACTTCGTCGACGCCATACGGCGTCCGCTGCATCAGAAACGGCAGCGCCGTCGCACCCACCCCAAAAGGGCCCGCCGGCCGCAGCATCACCGCATGCAGCTGCACGCCGTCGCGCATTGGAATCATCGCCTCGGACTTTACATACTCGGGCCTCTGCGCAGACGCGCCGCCAACCAGCACCAGAACCGCAACCAGCAAACCCTTCATCTTCGCTCCACTCCAAACGAAAGGCCTGACGCCGAGTTACACCGATGACGCCGATAAGCGCAGATCAACCGAAGCAATATCCGTTCTTATCCTTGCATCCGTGTAAATCGGCGTTAGGCTTCTGCCACTATCCCAGAGCCACCGGCTCCACGGGAATCGGGCTCGCATCGCACTTCCAGCCTTCGCGTCCATGGGTTCCATCGCAGAACGGCCGCTTGCTCGAAAGCCCGCAGCGGCACAGTCCAATCGCCGGCTTCCCCGTCAAATCCCACTCCTGGCCGTTCACATCCACTAACGAGATTGGACCTTCTACCCGAAACGGGCCATTTGGCCGAACGGTAATCTTTACCGCCGGCGCCACCGATAAACCCAATATTTCATCCGCCATGAACTCTCCTTTACAACTGAAGTCAGCATAGCAAACGCCGCGCCGTCCCCGATCCCCTTCAAAACTCCAGCATCACCTCGTCCACATAGCACCATCCCCAGGTCTCACCCGGCTCCACGCTCTTCATCACCGGATGTTTTGTATGCTGGAAGTGTTTGGTCGCGTGCTTGCCGACGCTGGAATCGCAGCAGCCCACATGCCCGCACACCAGGCACTCGCGCAGATGCACCCACTGCATGCCCTGCTGCAGGCACTCCACGCAGCCATTCCCCGACCGCTTCACACCCTTTACGATCTCGCCCAGATGCGTACACTGCATTGCTGACACCTCCGGCTCCAGCCTACACCTTATGCCCGTGTTCCAGGCGGTCGCGCAGGGCGCCGGCTAGTTCCACGAGGTGCCTCAGCTTCGGCTGCAGCGACGCCGGAATGGCCGGCTCATTCAGCGCCAGCTGGCTTTCGAGCAGCAGCCCCGTCACCGTCGACTTCAGGTCATTTTCGATCTCCGCCGCCGCCGCCTTCCGCGCCACGGCCCGCTCGCCGTCCTTGCGCATCAGCGCGGCCTTTACGTCGCGCCCCAGCCGCGCGCAGCCGGAGATGGAGAAGTTCACCTGCACCGGCATGGCCAGCCCGGCCAGCTCCCACACCTGCTGCGCCCACTCCGGGTCGGCCTCGGCAAGGCTCTCTTCGACCACCACCACCGCAAATTGAGCCCGGCGCAGCGCCGCCAAACCATCTCTGCGATTCGTCGCCACCTCTACCGTCGCATTCACCTGCAGCGAGATCGCCCGCGCGCAGTTTTCAGCCCCGTCCATTACCGAAACGATCAACACATCGTTAGCCACGCGTGCCTGCTTTCCGAACCGTTCACATCTCTGTCATACGTTCCCCACTCATCGCGCACTTGTCTCTCGCGATGAGTGGGTCCATTTCAACCTCTCAACTCTCGTCGTCCAGACCCTCCGTGACCCCATACTCCTTCAGCTTGCGATACAGTGTCGTCTTGCCGATGCCCAGCAGCTTCGCCGCCATCAACTTGTCGCCCTTCAGTTCGCGAATCGTGCCCAGGATGGCCTGCTTTTCCAACTCCGCGATCGACACAATCTTGCGACCCGCCACCTCTTCCGCACTCACCTCGCCAACCGGCGCCATACCCTGAACCCCGCGCAGCGCAAGACCATGCAGGGCAAAGTCGTGCAACTGCGTCGGCAGATCGCCCATATGCAAGATCGGCCCTGAGCTGAGCGCACACGCCCGCTCGATCGCGCTCTCCAGCTCGCGCACATTGCCCGGCCACTCGTACCCCATCAGCGCTCGCAACGCCTCGTCGGACACCGTCCGAGCCACGCCGCTCTCGCGCTGCGCACGCTCCAGAAAATGCTGCACCAGCAGCGGGATATCCTGCTTACGATTACGCAGGGGAGGGATCCGCAGATTGACTACGTTGAGCCGAAAGTAGAGATCCTTGCGAAAGCGGCCCGCCTCCACCATCGCCGCCAGGTCGCGATTGGTCGCAGCCAGCACCCGCGCCGACACCGGCACCGAAAACCCGCCGCCGACCGGCGTCACCGCCTTATCCTGCAGCGCCCGCAGCAGCTTCGCCTGCAGATCCAGCGGCAGCTCGCCCACTTCATCCAGAAAGACCGTGCCGCAATCGGCCGCGGTCAACAGTCCGTCTTTCGCATGCGTCGCCGGCGCCTTGCTCGAGCCCAGGAACGCGCCTTTCGTATACCCGAACAGCTCGCTCTCCATCTTCTCCCTTCTCCGGCGCCAGCGACCCGCAGTCCACCGGCACGAACGGATGCTGCGCATTCGGCCCGTTGAAGTGGATCGACCGCGCCACCAGCTCCTTGCCCGTGCCGCTCTCGCCCAGGATCAGCACCGGATGCTGCGTATGCGCCACCTTCGACAGAATCCGGTACAGCTTCTCCATTTCCGGCGAGGTCCCGATGAGGTGCCCGGTCCCCTTCGGATTGCGCATGCGCTCGCGCAGCCGGCGGGTCTCGAGGTCGAAGTGGGTCCGCTCCGCCGTACGCTCCAGCACGGTCACCAGTTCTTCGAGCGCGAACGGCTTGGTCAGGTAGTCGGTCGCGCCCATGCGCATCGCCTCCACCGCGTTGGCGACGGTCGCGAACGCCGTCATCACAATCACCGCCGTCTCCGGATTGACCAGCTTCACCTCTTCCAGCAGGCTCAGCCCGCTTCCGGTCGCGAGGCGCAGATCCAGCAGCATCAGGTCCACCTTGTGGTGCTTCAGGATGACGCGCGCCGCATCGATGTCGACGGCCACCACCACCACGAACCCCAGCCTGCGCGCGATCTCCGCGCAGGCGTTGCGGACCGTGGAGTCTTCGTCCACCACCAGCAGATGCAGCGCCGGCAAGCCGTTCTCGCCGCCCTCGCGCATCGCCTCAGCCATGGGTCCGCCCAGCCCCGTGCCCGGCCCTGCCGCCGACCTCGATGGAGCCGCAAACATTGCAGCCGATTCGACCCGTTCCGACGCCGCGTCCGCTGACTTACGTTCCCCCAAACCGCCCGCGTTGCCATCCCCGTTCATCAGCATTAGCCCCGTTCCGCTGCAATAAAGGGCCGCCACCACACATTCAATGGTGCGAAGTGACTTGAAGGCTCGTTTACTGCTCTGCTACGCCCGCATGTTGTGCTTCACCCTAAACTACCGTAACGGACCTGATCTTTGGTAACCCGTCCCGATTTTGCACCTGCATGCCTTCCCGTTTTGGAACCGGCCACCTCCGCCCCCGAATCAAATGTAAAAATACACTATGCCCTCGCCGAATCCCCGTACTCTTCCCGCATCGGCGGTCCTCGGCGTCGTGGCATTTCTGGCCGTATTGCCGTTGCTGATGCACGGCCCCTCCTGCGGGCACGACTTCGACTTCCACCTGCTGAGCTGGCTCGAAGCAGCCAACCAGTTCGCTCACTTCGGTTATCCGCATTGGGCGTTTACCCCGGCCTGGAATGCCGGCGAGCCCCGCTTTATCTTCTACCCTCCGCTCTCCTGGACGCTGGGAGCAATTCTCGGCCTGATTCTGCCATGGAACGCCGTGCCCATCGCGTTCACGTGGGTCGCGCTCTTCGCCTCCGGCCTGACCATGCACCGGCTCGCCAGCCGCTATGCTTCACCCGCCGCCGCAACCGTCGCCGCAACCCTCTATTTAGCCAACCCCTACATGCTCTTCACCGCGTACGAGCGGACAGCCTATGGAGAGCTCCTCGCCGCGGCCTGGCTCCCGCTGCTCTTCGCCGCGGCGTTTGCCCCAAGCGTCCGCATCCTGCCGATCGCCGGCGCGCTCGCCCTGTTATGGCTGACCAACGCTCCCGCCGCCGTAATGGGCAGCTACACCCTCGCGTTCCTGACCCTGGCCCGCCTGATCCGCCGCTCTACACCGTCGCACCTTCGCCTCGCCCTGACCACAATCGGCGGAACCGCTCTGGGCCTGGCGCTGGCCGCCTTCTACATCGTTCCCGCCGCCTACGAGCAGCGCTTCGTGCAGGTCAACATGGCCGTCATCCCCGGCATGCGAGTCTCGGACCACTTCCTCTTTCATCGCATGGGCGGCCACACCTTCGACGACATCTTCCACGACGCAGTCGTCCGCACCGCCTCCCAAATCGCCCTGACCATACTAGCCGCGATAGCCGTAGCCCTCTTTATCGCATGGCGTAGGCGATCCGCTACACCCTACACCCTATCCCCTACACCCTCGCTCACCCTCCTGACCCTCCTCATCGCCTTCCTCCTGACCCCACCCTCGCTCATCCTCTGGAACCACATCCCGAAGCTGGCCTTCCTGCAATTCCCCTGGCGCCTGACCGCCATCCTCGGCGTAATCCTCGCCCTTGCAACCGCGATAGCCCTGAAGCACCTGAAGTCTTCTACTCTCTACTCCCTATTCCCTATTCCCTTTTCCCTACTGCTGATTCTGCCCGCCTACCACCTCTTCGCGCAGCGCTGCGACCCTGAAGACACCGTCCCCGCCCGCGTCGCGCTCTTCCACTCCAACCTCGGCACCGAACCCACAGACGAGTACACCCCCGTCGGCGCCGACAACGATCTGCTCTCGCAGCGGACCGACCCGCCCTACTGGCTCTTTCCCGTCGCGCCCACGGACGACGCGTTGCCCCCGCCCAAGGGCGCCGCGGGACAGTCCCCGACTCATCTCGCACTCGACCTGCCCGCGCCCGAATACCTCGTGCTGAACCGCCGGCAGTACCCGCACTGGCAGGCATTGCTGAATGGCAGTAAGACAGGCCTGCTGCATCGCACCGATGGCCTGGTCATACTTCCACTGCCAAAAGGCCACTCCACGGTTGACCTGGTCTGGGTCACCACCCCCGACCAAAGCATCGGGCTGATCATCTCCGGCGCAGGCATCCTGATCGCCATCCTCATCACCCGCAAGCAGAAGGCCCGCGGCTAAAGCCGCACTGATTGGCCTTGTTCATGGGGCTGAAGCCCCACGCTAATCCCAAACGGCGAAACCCGGCTTCTTCAACAAGCTTTAAACTCTCAAACCAGCCGTTGTTCATCCGCTCTGATCCGCTTTTCCGTCAGATCGGTGGCAGGCAGTTCGTTCCTGCACGCGCATCCGTTACACTCCCTCTGTCGCATCAAACCCATCCGAGGCTCACCCGAACATGCCCAACACCCCCGGCCAGCTCCCCGCACCCGACACCCTCGTCAACGTTCCGCGCCTTGTTGCCGCCTACTATGCGCTGCATCCGGACGCGGCCATTCCCGCGCAGCGCGTCGCCTTCGGAACCTCCGGTCATCGCGGGTCGTCCTTCCTGACGAGTTTCAACGACGACCACATCGCCGCCATCACCCAGGCCATCGTCGACTATCGCCGGGCCAATCGCATCTCCGGGCCGCTGTTCCTGGCGCAGGACACCCACGCTCTCTCCGACCCCGCCTTCCACACCGCGCTCGAGGTTCTCGCCGCCAACGAAGTCGAGACCATGGTCGACTCCGCGCTCGCCTACACCCCCACGCCCGCGCTCTCGCACGCCATCCTCAGCTTCAACAAAAACCGTGTGAACGACCTCGCCGACGGCATCGTCATTACGCCCTCGCACAACCCGCCCGAGGACGGCGGCTTCAAGTACAACCCACCCTCCGGCGGCCCGGCCGATACCGGCGTGACGAAGTGG
>CAXTMK010000081.1:18412-22049 GCA_964245315.1 uncultured Acidobacteriaceae bacterium
TCTCGCGACCCGCGCCCACGAGCTGATTTCCGCCATCCTCCCGGCGTCGGACCTCAACCCCCTCTCCTACCCCGCCGCCCTCGCCGCGCTCACCACCCACCGCCACGACTTCCTGACCGCCTACTGCGACGACCTGCCCAACATCATCGACTTCGACCCGCTGCAGAACAGCAAGCTCAAGCTGGCGGTCGATCCGCTGGGCGGCGCCGGGGTCTATTACTGGCCGCGCATTATCGATCAGTACAACCTCTCGGTTGAGCTGCTGAACCCGCACGTCGACCCCACCTTCCGCTTCATGACCTGCGACTGGGACGGCAAGATCCGCATGGACTGCTCCAGCCCGTTTGCCATGGCCAGCATGATCTCGAAGAAGGACGCCTACGACGTAGCCTGGGCGTGCGACACGGACCACGACCGCCACGGCATCGTCACGCGCTCCTCCGGCCTGCTGAACCCGAACCACTACCTCGCCGTCGCCATCCAATACCTCTTCACGCACCGGCCTGAGTGGTCCACCAGCGTCGGCATCGGCAAGACGCTCGTCTCCTCCAGCATGATCGATCGCGTGTGCAAGGGCCTGGGACGCCCCATGCTCGAAGTGCCGGTCGGCTTCAAGTGGTTCGTCGACGGCCTGGTGGACGGCTCGCTTGGCTTCGTCGGCGAGGAGTCCGCCGGAGCCAGCTTCCTGCGCCGCAACGGCACCGTCTGGACCACCGACAAGGACGGCCTGATCATGGGGCTGCTCGCCGCCGAGATGACCGCCGTCACCGGCAAAGACCCCGGCCAGCTCTACTCCGAGCTGACCGCAAAATACGGCTCACCCGTCTACCAGCGCATCGACGCCGCCGCCACCAAGGACCAGAAAGCCAAGCTCGGCAAGCTTTCGCCTTCGCAGGTAACCGCGACCACGCTGGCCGGCGATCCGATCACCGCCATCCTGACCGAAGCTCCCGGCAACCACGCCAGCATCGGCGGCCTGAAGGTCACGACGGATGAAGGCTGGTTCGCCGCCAGACCCTCCGGAACCGAAGACGTCTATAAGATTTACGCCGAGAGCTTCAGGGGCGAGGCGCACCTGAAGCAGATCCAATCCGAAGCTCAGGAACTTGTAACCGCCGCAATCGTGTAGCTATTTGGAAAAGGTGTCCCATTCATCGCGCCGTTGTTTTTCGCGATGAGTGGGTTCGCGATACACTCCCACTCATGCCCCAGTCAGCAACCGGCTTAGCCCTCAATCCCGCCATCGCGGCCCTTTGGCAGCGGAATCAGCCTCTGCTTCTGGAGCGGCTCGCCCTGCTTGACCGGGCAGCCGCCGGCCCGCTTACCCCCGCGCTGCGCGGAGAAGCCATCGCCATCGCGCACAAGCTCTCCGGCTCGCTCGGCATGTTCGGCTTTTACGACGGCACGCAAATCGCGCGCGAGATCGAAGCCCAACTCGAATCCCCCGCCCCGGACGCCGCCACGCTAACCGCGCTGACCGCTCAACTCCGCAGCGCCGTTGACTCATAGCTTCCGAAGCCGGACAACCATAACCATCCCGTCCTACTCCCACCTGTAAGAGGGACTTCCGCCATGCTCGACGTCGATCTTTTCGTAGCCCAGCTTCGCAGGAACGGCCATACCGTGGGCCACGTCATCCCGCTCCCCGAGAACGCCGGGGGGTACGAGTTCGAGATCGATGGCGGTATGCTCACCCTTGCCGAGGCCCGCATGCTCCTCGAAGAAGACCAGCCCGCCTGAACGCTGACGATCAACACCGCTACTTCAGGCGCTCCATCTCCGCACCCGCCATCAGATACGCCCCAACACCCTTTGCATCCTGGTCCCCGGTCTTCTCTCCGGTGTAATACTCATACGTCCCGGACCGGTACGGCTTGCCGCCCAGCCCACCCACTTTCACCGTGCCGGTGAGCGTGACGGCCCCATCCGCGTTCTTCGTCACAAACTTCCTCTGGATTCCCGCCCATCCCTTCAGCGCGGCATCCTTGCATGGCCCCGGCGGCAGCAGCCCGACCTGGACGCCTTTTGCCAACGAGTAAACGAACATCTCGCTCGCCGAGGCCTCGGGGTAATTGCCTCCACGAGCGTCATTCAGAACAACTGCGGCCTCAAGGTTCCGGGCACCGAGCTTCTCCACTCTGGTTCCCTCGGTCATTACCTGCCACCACAATCCAGTTTGTGGATCCTGATACTTCACCACCGCCGCCATCAACTCCTTAAACGCCGCCTCCAGCCTCGCCCGCTGCGGATGCCCCTTCGGAAACCAATCCAGCACATCCACCAGCCCCACGCAGTACCACCCCACGGCCCGCGCCCAGACCTCCGGGCTCAACCCGGTCTGCTTATCAGCCCAAGGCATCTGCTTCGATTCATCCCACCCGTGCTTCAGGAGGCCGGTCTTCGGATCGCGCATGTGGTCGTACATCAGCAGAAACTGCTTCGCGATATCGTCGAAGTCCCCCGGCTGCCTGAACTCCACCGCGTACTCCGCCCGAAACGGCTCCGCCATAAATGCCCCATCCAGCCACATCTGGTTCGGATAGATCGTCTTATGCCAGTACCCTCCGCTCGCCGTCCTGGGCTGCTGGGCGAGCTGGCTTTCGAGAAACTTCGCCGCCCTGGCATACTTCTCCTCGTGCGTCTCGCGATAGACCAGCAGCACCGACCGGCCCATCTCGATCAGGTCGAGCTGATGCTCATCCGCCGCAAATGGCTTGCCCGACTGATCCATCTGGATCGCGCCTTCGGGCGTAACGTAGCGGTCGACGGCCGCCTTGATGTACGCGAACTGCGCCTTGTCGTGCGTCTGCCGCCACTCCGCCGCGATGCCGTCCAGCAGTACGCCCTCTTCGTATCCCCACACGCCCGGCTTGCCGGTGTTCGCGACCACGCCCGCCGGCCATGCCTTCATCACGGTCGCGGCCATGGCCTCGTTCTCTGCCCGCGCCGCCGCGCCCACCTGGCCGCCCGTTTGGCCCACCGCCGAGCCGCACGCCAACATCACCACCAGAATCGTCCGCATCTCGCCCTCAAGCACCGCCCCAACACCATACCAAACCGAGCACCAATCCGGGTGCCGGGTGCCCCATGTCTCGCTTCTGAGACATGGGATCACACCTCAATTGCAGCTTACCGCCACCCAAACTCCCATCGGATTCGAGTCCGGATGATACATCCCAATGTCCACAAAGCCTCCCGCCGGAACCGTCACCGCACCGGTCGCCGTACAGCTTTGACCCGTCGACACCGCGCAACTCAGAGCGGAATCCTCCATCGCGCCGATCGTTCCCGTGCGCAGCGTCACCGTGATCGTCTGCGCCTGCTCCGAAAACGCCACCAGCTTCGTCGCCGAGCAGCCATTGGGCACATAGGTCAGCACCGCCGCCGTCTCCGTCGCCGCCTGGTTGGTGTTGTTCACCGAGTAGTACGTCGCAGCGTACGAAACCGCGTGATACATCGATTGAAACGGAATTCCGCTGGTGCTGCTGCTTCCGCTTCCCGAACCGCCTGCCCCGCCCGTCCCCGCCGCACCCTGCGGAATCGTGAAGTTCAGCACCGCCGCTGAACCCGTGCCGCTGTTGATCACGGAAGCGCTCGAACCCGCCGCGCCGGTCGTCACCGTACCAACCTGCACGGT
>CAXTMK010000082.1:0-9533 GCA_964245315.1 uncultured Acidobacteriaceae bacterium
AGGGGACATTTCTATCGAGGAGAATGCGGGGACATTTCTATTGTGGTATGACACACCTTACAGTTTCCTTTGACTCTGCGAGCGTGTGGGCTTACTATGCCCGATAAGTGCTATGTTGCGCCGCGCCCTGTCTCCGCATCCTCTTCGATTCCTGCTCTGCCTGCTGCTGCTCCCGGCGCTGATGCATCTGCCGGGCGCGACGGCGCAGGACGACGACCAGCGCCACGAAGGACAGAAGCGCGCGCGCCGCGAGATTTCCGCGCTTGAGGACCAGTGGAAGGCTGCCACGCTGGCCGGCGATGCCACCGCCATGGACAAGCTGCTGTCCGACGATTACGTCGGCATCTCCTGGACCGGGCAGGTGAATACGAAGACCATGCAGCTTGATCGCACGCGCTCCAAAGGTGTTGTGATCAGCAAGATGGATGTCAGCGACGTAAAGGTTAAGCTGATCGGTCCGGTGGCCATCGTCACCTCACGCGCTGAGGTGCAGGGGAGCAACGATGGACGTCCCATCGACGGAGAGTTTCGCTACACGCGAATTTATCAGCGACGGCCTTCGGGAATCTGGCAGATCACTAATTTCGAGTCGACCCGGATTCCGCTGGGCGGCCCCCATGGGCGTCGGCCACCCCTGCCACCACCGCGCACGGCGGAGCCTTAAACGAGAAATCCGCTCAGAGAGCGGATTTTTCTCTTATGCTGCAGCTTCTTGTTCAGGCACTTTTGGCGACCAACTCAAAGTCGTGAGCTGCGCTCATCCTGAGCGAGCCTGGGACATTCAGCGCCAGCAGACGGCGATTGAGCGAGCGGGTCACTCCGGTAATGCGAGCATCTTCCGGTTCCTGCGGAAGGCGGGCGAAACGGCTCTTCGTCAGCGAGATAGCGCGGGCTTCAGGACTTGCCATCATCGTCGACCGTTGAGGAGGTATCGCCATGCCTTGAACAAAACGGGAATTTTCAGCCGGCCGCCGAAGCGACGCGGGAACAGCATTTCGGATCATCGACATACTTTGTCCTCCAGCTCTATACCAGCCATGGTCTGGACGTAACCACGACGTGATTATTTGGATGCACCACACTTTTCGGAGTTGCATTTTCGTGAAAACCTCAGGCCGGACTTTCATCTACTCCGAACCAATGTCGCCTTGCCTACACAGCGGTGAGAAATTCCGCGTGCAACCGCTTCCAGGTGGATTCAAGCGACTCAGGCAGCACGCGCGTCTCAGCCGTTACCGTCATGAAGTTGGTATCGCCGAACCATCGCGGCAACTGGTGCAAATGGATATGTTCCGCGACCCCTGCGCCGGCGGCCTCGCCCAGATTCATCCCGAGGTTGATGCCATCCGGATGGTAGACCTTGCGCAAGACGGATTCGACCCGTTGCGCGGTGCGGATCATCTCCTCAGCCGCGTCTGCCGGGAGTTTGGCCAAAGAATCCGTATGTTGGTACGGCACAATCAGGACATGCCCGCTCGAATAAGGGTAGCGATTCAGGCAGACGAAACTACGCTCGAATCGCGCCACCACCAGCCCAGCCTCTTCCGCATTGGCGACGCCCTCGGCCAGCCCCCACTCGACCGACCGGATCAGGTTGCAGAAGACGCATCCGCTATCGTCGTCCGGCCAGGCGGACAGCGCCTCGGGAACGCCTTTGCGCCTCGGCGTCGCATGATCCTCAGCGCCGGTGATATAGCTGTAACGCCACGGTGTCCAGAGCCGGTCCATGCCTGAGTATAGATCGAAGCATCGGAACGTCGTCCTCCTGCATCGAATCGTCAGTGGCAAACTCCAGACATCCTTCGTTCTCGCGTTTGACTCGCCTTGCAGCGGTTGATATGCTTTTGAGTGAGTTACTGCGTGTGGGATCCAACTGCAGCCGCTCCTGTTTCACTTTGCACAATCCGATCAGTTCCTGAGCGCGAAATCTGCCAGGATGTTCACCGGCCTTTAGTCTCGGATCCCACCAGAGACTACGATCCGGCGACCCTGCGCAGTGCCGCCCCTGAACCGTCGAGGCAGAGTGTAGTTGCGAAGCAGAGGAAGCAGAGACAGTTCGATCCCGGAGTCCGCAAATCAATCATGGTAGACGACCATAATCCTGAAGTAATCGAGAGCAAACCCCTGAACACCGAATTGGAAACCCTGGCGCCCGAAGCGACAGATGCCGACCTTACCAGCGGCCTGTCTAACGAATCCACCCTCACCGAGACTGACATGACCACGCATCCCTCGCTCTCCGAAGACCCAGCCTCCGGCCAGCTCGCGGAGTCGCTCTCTGCCTCCACCGACGAAGCTGCCCAAAGCCTCGTTGATCCGGAAGAGCAATACGACGACTCCGACTTCGCCGCCGCGCTCGCCAACTTCGATCGCGAGCAGGCCGTCGAGACAGCCGCCGCTCATTCGCTTACCGCGGAAGAGCAGGTCGTCACCGGCACTGTCGTGAAGATCACGGACAAGCATGCGGTCATCGACATCGGCTTGAAGTCCGAGGGTCTGCTTCCGCTCGACCAGATCGCCAATCCCGACGGCAACTACAAGTTCGCGGCCGGCGATCCGATCGAAGTGGTGGTGGAGCGTGAGGAGCAGAACGGCGGCGGATACATCGTCTCGCATGAGAAGGCGCTGCGCCACAAGGTCTGGGACAAGCTTGAAGAGGCTGCCAACACCAAGACTCCGGTCAAGGGCATGGTCGTCTCGCGCGTCAAGGGCGGCCTGACCGTCGATATCGGCATCAAGGCCTTCCTGCCCGGCTCGCAGATCGAGGTCCGTCCCGTGCGCAATCTGGACGGCTACGTCGGCACCGAGATCGAAGTCCGCGTCATCAAGCTGAACAAGAAGCGCGGCAACGTCGTCATCTCCCGCAAGGAGCTGCTCGAAGAGGACCAGAACGCCAAGAAGGCGGTCACCCTCTCGACCCTCGAAGAGGGCACGATCCTTACCGGAACCGTCAAAAACCTGACCGACTACGGCGCCTTCGTCGACCTCGGCGGACTCGACGGCCTGCTGCACATCACCGACATGAGCTGGGGGCGCCTCACGCATCCGCGCGACCTGGTCAACGTCGGCGATGAGATTCAGGTGAAGGTCCTGAAGTTCGACAAGGACAAGCAGCGCGTCTCGCTCGGCTTCAAGCAGCTCACGCCTGATCCGTGGCTCGACGCCACCGAACGCTACCCCATCGGCGCACAGGTTCGCGGCCGCGTCCTCTCGGTCACCGACTACGGTGCGTTCGTCGAGCTCGAACAAGGCATTGAGGGTCTCGTCCACGTCTCCGAGATGACCTGGTCCAAGCGGATGAAGCATCCGTCCAAGCTGGTCAAGCCCGGCGATGAGGTCGATACGCTTATCCTCTCCGTCAACCCCAACGACCGCCGCATCTCGCTCGGCATGAAGCAGCTGCAGGAGAATCCGTGGGAGGCGCTCGAGGACAAGTACCCGACCGGCGCCATCATTGAGGGCCGCGTCCGCAATCTCACCGACTTCGGCGCCTTCATCGAGATTGAAGACGGCATCGATGGCCTGGTCCACGTCTCGAACCTGAGCTGGACCAAGCGCATCAAGCACCCGTCGGAAGTATTGAAGAAGGGCGAAAAGGTTCGTGCGATAGTTCTGGGTGTAGAACCTGAGAATCGCCGCCTGTCGCTGGGCGTGAAGCAGCTGCAGCCGGATGTCTGGGACACGTTCTTCGCCCAGCACCGCATCGGCGACGTCATCAAGGGCAAGGTGCTGCGCACGGCACAGTTCGGCGCCTTCGTCGAGATCGCCGACGGAGTCGAGGGCCTGTGCCACGTCTCCGAGGCTGTCGACGAGCGCGGCAAGCCGGTCGAGCTCGAAGTCGGCCAGGAGCACGAGTTCAAGATCGTCAAGATGAACCAGGAAGAAAAGAAGGTAGGCCTGTCGATTCGCGCTGTCGGCGAAGAGGCCAGCCGCGCTGAGGTCGAAGAGTACAAGTCGGCGTCCGGCAACCGCGAGCACACCCGCGACTACTCCGGCACCGGCGCGGGCAGCAACTCCGGCTCACGCGACAGCGGCGGAAACAAGGGCAAGGGCGGCGGAAACAAGGGCGGCTCATCGTCTTCGTCATCCTCCTCTTCCAGCTCCAGCACCACCCTCGGCGACCTGCTCAACTGGAAGCGCGCCGAACGGGAAGACAACGACAACAACTAAGCTGTTCCGAATCTTAGACGGGAAGGCCGCCCAGACAAGGCGGCCTTTTCTTGGTTCAAAATATATACTTGCAGCTAATTCGATCTGAATGTGGCAGACTTATGATCAATAAATGAAACTTGGAAATGAGGGAAAGTGGCCGACGATCCTCTCACGCTCGCTACACCGATTGCCAGTGTACCTGCTGAACATGAGATCGTGTATGTCGGTCCGAAATTGGATAACGGCCGAATTGACTTAAAGCTCCTCTCAGAAGCTTTAGGTGGATTTGCTACATTAACTGAGCGAAGTAGCGCAATTCTTTATGGGCAGCTTTACGACCATAACGCCGAATTTATAGCTTCACCGCGTACTGGCTCAGTAATCATACCAGTTGATTTTGTTTCTCATGGTGTACGTGTAGTTGAAAATGGTTTGCAGGAAATGGAGAGATATCTCCTCACTCCTGCAGCGCAGGCCGTCGCGAATTTAGTCACGCTTTTGGGGGTAGGGCCTGTAGCTATGGCTGTTGGTCTTTTTCGTATGTTTAAAACGAAAAAAGGAAGGGTGATCGACCCTGTCGCTGACCCTCCGCCAATGAGAGACACCATTATTAATATCGAGATAAATCGCTATATCCGCCTCTATAATGACAAAGAAATACGTGCTTCCATCCGCAAAACTCTCCGGCCGCTTCGTGAAGACGGTATTACGGAGTTTCAGACGAGGCATCGTGGCGTCGTTATCGAGCGAGTTACAAAAGCCGATCTCCTTGAGGCGGATGCGGCCGAGCTAGCGGATCTTGTCGAGTTTGAAGAAC
The DNA here is from genome assembly GCA_964245315.1 of uncultured Acidobacteriaceae bacterium. Lineage (GTDB taxonomy): Bacteria > Acidobacteriota > Terriglobia > Terriglobales > Acidobacteriaceae > Edaphobacter. The sequence goes on from CAXTMK010000082.1 coordinate 4,970, forward strand.
GGTGGTTAGATATACAAAAAGTGGCCCTCTTGCGTCATCTGGCATGGCATTTCGCGGGGGAGGGTCAAACTTTCGATGCCAAAATCGAATATGACCGATTTTTGGAGCAGATCAACGATTGAGATCGATTCGGCGTTGGAGACCGACTTAGGGTTGTTCTGCGCACGACGGCAAGCCGAGATCAGAGTGGCCGCCTCCACACAGAACATTTGGTAACAGAAGTTCTGGAAAAGGAACAATACCGCCGCACAACGCAAGGCACGTTGTTCAATGAAGATCCACGCGGTTGATCGAACGTGCCGACGATTGCCTCTCAGATCACTTCCTTAAAGGTCTCCGGGAGTGAAGCCTCCAAGCAGAGTAGCCACCAACAAGTGCTTGTCGAGCAGGGCGTATTAGGGCCGCTTTTGACTCTTAATTCCCGCACTGATAAAGTCGCCTCAGGATGTTTACGGCACTCGACTTTTTCGCGGGCAGCGGCTTGGTGCGTTTAGGGCTTGAGCCCTACTTCCGTACCATATGGGCCAATGACATTTCGAAGAAGAAGCGCGCCACATATACTGCAAACTACTCTTCAAACCATTTTGTCCTTGCCGACATTCAAGATGTCCAAGGTCTTCATCTCCCCTCTGCGGACATGGCATGGGCCTCGTTTCCCTGCCAAGATCTATCGCTGGCAGGCAATATGAGTGGAATGAAAGCCGGTACACGCTCGGGTTTATTTTGGGAGTGGATCCGAGTCTTGCGTGAAATGCGGGATGCCGGGAAGAGACCTCCACTTATTATTGCCGAAAATGTGGTGGGGTTTCTCGTGGCCGATGGCGGAAGGCACTTCGAAAATGCTTACAGAGCCCTTCGGGATTTGGGATATCGCTTAGGCGCTGTCGTGGTAGACGCAGATGAGTTCCTACCGCAAAGTCGCCGTCGAGCTTTCATGATCGGGATAGCGGAAAATATCGCACTCCAAGGCCTAGTACAGCGCGCCCCTTCGGAGCCGTTCCATCCCACGAGCCTCGTCAAGGCTTCGTTTTTGGTGAATGATCCCAACTGGTTGTGGTGGTCTTTACCTGAGCCGCACTTCAGACGACCCAGCTTCAGTGACCTTTGCGAGCGATCGGCACCGTGTGATAGTTCTGCCAAAACAACGGAGATATGTGAAATGTTGTCACAGCTGAATCGCAGAAAGTTGACATTGGCTCAGCAATCCGGCACTTTCTTCGCAGGCACGGCATATCGTCGAACAAGGCCGGGTGCGGAAGGCAAAAAGGTTCAGCGTCTTGAAATCAGGTTCGACGGTACAGCTGGCTGTCTCCGAACTCCAAATGGAGGCAGTAGCCGTCAGACGGTCATGATCGTCGATAACGGGGAGGTACGCTCCCGATTGATGACCGTACGCGAATGTGCGCGCTTGATGGGGGCACCGGATACTTACATCTTGCCCGGTTCCTACAATGACGGGTACCGGGCAATGGGCGATGCTGTGGCCGTTCCAGTAACAAGATGGCTCGCTCAAAACCTTCTCGCTCCCATCACAGAGCGAATTCGTCAGGCCTCGGTCGGTATCTCGTCAGATCTTGACAGCCTCCACCCAGCATTGCCAGCCGGTCAGAACTTTTGTGATGGAGGGGACGGGCTCGGTGCGTGAATCAGCCTCAATCGGCGCTCCGCCGACCGACCTCGATTTCGAGAAATCGTTGATGTTCTTTCACGCCTACATGTACGGGCCCATTCAAGGCAAGCTTAGACTCTACGGCGCACGAAAGATCCCGCCAGGATCGGTCGCCATGTCCTCGGACTGGGAGGTTTTTGCATCCATGCTGGTCAACGACTTGGGTACAAAGCTGGGTGCCGGCGTCGATCTTGCGAATTACGAAGTCAAATCCGCGAAGCGCGGCGCAAGCTACGAATATCAGTACCACAAGAATACTGGGCTTGAAAAGCTCTCCAAGGATGTCGAAGTAGGGCATCTCTTCTTCGAATACTTTGAAAATCTGAACGAAGTTCATTTGCGCTATCTACACGGATCTCAACTTGCAGCGTTCTTTGGCAAATGGCGGGACGAGTATCCGAATCCTTATCCGCAACGATATCGAAAGTCGATCCCGTATGGTTTCGTAGGGCAAAACGGAAAGCTGCTGATGAGTATCAAGAATGGGGAAGTCGTCTTCCCTCTCCTAGCCGAGGAACAACCGGTGGTTAGGATTGATCCGGATAGCGGCACCAACCATGCTGGAAAGTAGCCAGATTGGCGGACACTCTCACACCCGAACAGCGGCGCACATGCATGCGAGCCGTGCGGAGCCAGAACACCACCCCAGAGATGAGCGTCCGGCGATTGGTACACTCCATGGGGTATCGGTATGCTTTGCACGTTGCCCGTCTTCCAGGGAAGCCAGACCTCGTGTTCACATCGCGGCGAAAAGTCATTTTTGTTCACGGTTGCTTTTGGCATAGTCACGACTGCACTCATGGCAAAATTGCGCCCAAATCCAATGCCAGCTATTGGGGTAGCAAGAGAGAAAAAAACGCCGCCCGCGACAAGGCTCAAATTCTTCTTCTTCAAACCGGAGGCTGGAAGGTTCTTGTCGTATGGGAGTGTCAAATGAAATCATCTCCAACGCTTCAGTCGAAGCTGAAAAGATTTTTAGGCCCAACGAGCCAAAAGGCCCCCACCCACTAAATCGAATCGAACGAACTGATATGTGTTCAACTCGTATATCGGTTGCAATCAAACCATGCCAACCCACCTGACAAGAGACCTAGCCTTCGCAGGCAGCCTGGATGCAGGTAACCGCGCGATGGCTCGCAACGCGTGGTCGAACGAAGACCAGCAGGTGGCCGCTCGCGAGTTTCGCCGCCTTTGGCTAGGATCGGCGTCCTCCAGCGCGAGAAGGCCGAAATCGGCGTCTACATCTCCTTCGCCGAACCGGCCAAAGCCATCCGCAAGGAGGCCGCTGAGGCCGGCTTCTACACCTCGACGACGGCTCGGCTTATCCGCGCCTCCAGCTCCTGACCATCCACGGCCTGCTCCAAGGTACTGAACGGCTGGAACGTCCGCTCCATGTGCGTGACGTGACCTTCAAACGCGCTCCGCGCAGCCGTCCTGCCGCCGCGCAGAACCTCCCGCTGGCCCTCACCCGCGAACCGGAAGACTGATCCGGACAATCAGATTTGGTTCTGGCGCAGGCTCGCGGGGATCAGCTCGCTGGCCAGCGATTCCGCCTCTTCGGTCAGATAGGACGTCGTGATCTCCGGATATTGCTCTTCCACCAGTTGCAGGGTGCGGAAGTCGAACGATTGCACATCGCAGCGCGCTGCAAGCCCGGCGCGCGCGATCTCGCCGCACAGCGCGTCGACGAAGGTCTGCGGATCGACGGTGTGGTTGGTCGCGTCGGGCAGAATCTTGGTCTCGAGGTTGAAGCGGACGCGGACGGCATGCGCGGCTCGCAGTGCGGCGTCCGGATGGGTGCGGCCCGCGCCTGTCGCGTAGAACTCCGCGTAGAAGCGCGCGAAACGGAAGAGCTGAGCGGTAGCGATGGGACTGTAGGGATGCAGCAGGCCCTCCCGCGCGGCGAAGGCGACGGCCACAGGCGAGAGTGCGGGATCGTTCTGCTGCGCGGGAAAGCGCGGGTGCAGGCGGTCGCAGACGAAGGCGCTTTGCAGCTCGGCCAGGCCGATGTCGCGGAAGTAAACCGCGTCGGTATACGGCTGGCCGTCGAGCCGGCGGCAGCGCTCGGGATTGACGAACTGATCGTGCCAGATGACGGAATGCAGGTCGCGGGTCACGCCGGTGTCGGTTTCGAGCGTGGTGACGAGGTGGTCGAGCCCGCATTCGAACGCGGGCAGAGTGTTTTCCGGCCGCAGCCCGCGCGCTCCGCGATGTCCCTGGCGGTCGAAGCCTTCGGGCGCGGCAACGGCGGCCAGCAGATCGGGCCGATCCGAGATCAGGCCGTCGACCCCGAATGCGATAACCTCGGCCATGCGGGCCGGATCGTTCGTCGTCCAGGGCACGACGCGTATGCCGAGCGATCGCAGCGCGCGGAGATCGATGTGCGGCAGCGAGTCGTCGAGCGGCGACAACGCGGGGATGCGGGCACCATGCGCCAGCGCATGGGCGCGTGCGGCGGACATGAGCGCGGTGTAGGGATTGGTCATAGACGAGCGCAAATTAGCCCTGCTGGTAGCGCTTCAACACATCGTCGAGCGACAGCACGCCTTCGAGCGCGCCGCGCATGGCACGGTTTGAGACCGGCAGCACCGGCCAGCGGCGGAAGTGGGCCAGCGCGCTCGCAAGGGGCTGATCCGGGAAGATCAGCGGCGTTCGTTCCGCGCCTAACTTCGCCTCAAGCGTTTCGGAGTTCTCCGCCTCGATTGGCGCCAGCAGATCCTGCAACTCGGTCTGCCGCGCGGCGTACCAGGTCGCATCGCTGCACTGAAGCAGCAGCGCCGGAGCCGCTGCGACGTCCGCATTCTGCGCGAGAAACTGCTTGGTATTCCAGGCTGTCTCCGAGCCCGGCAGAATCGGCACCGAGACCGGCTTGAGGGCGTCTTCAAAGCGCAGATC
>CAXTMK010000082.1:9543-11428 GCA_964245315.1 uncultured Acidobacteriaceae bacterium
GCGCTCCTCCTCCATCGACGGCAGATACAGCCCATCCTGATGCGTGAACAACTCGAAGATGGGCACAGGCTGCAGGGTGCGCGAGATCAGGTAGGCGATGGTGTTGGCCAGAATCACCGGTAGCACGATCGCGTAGTTGCCGCTGACCTCCAGCACCATGAAGACGCTGGTCAGCGGCGCGCGCAGAAATGCGGCAAACAGCACGCCCATCCCGACCAGCGCATATGAGCCTACGGAACCCGTCAGCGACGGAAAGAAGTGGTGCTCGAACGATCCCACCGCCGCGCCCAGCATCGCACCCGTAAACAGCGTCGGAGCGAACATGCCGCCGGGCGTTCCGCTCGAAAAGGAAAGCGTGGTCGCGATCATCTTGAAGGCCGCGAGCAGCAGCAGCATTCTGAACGCGAACTGCCCGTGCATCGCCAGATCGATAGCGCCATAGCCCGCGCCCATCACCTCCGGCAGGCCGAGGTAGCCAATCAGTCCGACCAGCATGCCGGCCAGCGCGGGCTGCATCATCTGGAACCAGTCGGGCTGCCGGCGCATCGCGGGCCGCAGATATCCCAAGGCCTTGGCGAAGACCAGCGAAGCGGCTCCGCCGACCACGCCCAGCACTGCGTAGGCCATCAACTCGCGCGGATCGCGCAGGTCGACCGACGGGATGCGGAACATCGGCGACGCGCCCCAGAACCAGCGCGCCACCACCACAGCCGAGACGGCGGAGAGGACGATCGAGCCCAGCACGTCCGCGGTCCACTGCCCGATCACCTCTTCGATCACGAACAGGATCGCCGAGATGGGCGCGTTGAACGCGGCTGCGAGACCTGCAGCCGCGCCCACCGGAGCGAAGATGCGCAGGCGTTCGCGCGACAACCCCACGCGGCGGGCAATGAGCGACGCCACGCCCGCGCCGATCTGCAGCGAAGGATCCTCCGGCCCCAGCGACTGCCCGCTGCCGATCGCCAGCGCCGACAGCAGGAACTTGCCGATCACGGTGCGGAACGAGATGTAGCCATTGTGGATGTAGAGCGCGGCCTTGGTCTGGTTGACTCCGCTGCCGCGCACCGCCGGGAAGACGTACCGGGTCAGCAGCGCAATGACGATGCCGATAGCCGCCGGTGCGACGATCAACCGCCATTGGCGCGGCCCCGGAGCCGAGCCCTGCAGCAGCACGCTCAGCCACTCGATGGCCATGCGAAACGACACCACCAGCAGCCCGGAGATGACGCCGATGAAGATCGAGAGCAGCAGGAACAGCCGCTCCTCGCGATGAGGCAGCACCTCGGCCGTGACATCGGCGTGCTGGGCCGAGGCCATCGGGGCGCCGGCGACGGTCTGGCTGGCGGGAACGCTTACGCTCGCAACCTCAGTTGGCGATGTCATGGCTGATCCTCGTGCTGCGCGAGCTTCAGCAGCAGCTCATCGTCGCCGGTGGGTGCTCCGCAGATGCCCGCAGTCTCGCGCTCGGTGTCGAAGATCAATTGAGTCAGAGTCTCCTGTCCGGCCGCGTTCTCGGCCAGCGCATTGCGGCGGGCGCCATTGCCTGCAGCACTCCATCGCGCCAGCAGCTCCGCAAGCTCATCCTCGTTCCCCGCCGGGCAAGCGGTCAACCGCTGGTGTGCAATTTTCGCAGCCGCGATCATGTGCCGCGCACGCTCCCGCGCCGGAAGGTCGCGCGAAAGCGAAAGCTCCACCAGCCGATCCGACTCCTGCACCATGGCCGCAATCTCGGGCTGGTGCGGCGCGCCGGCAGGCTCATCGGCCAGCGCCTTCTCCAGCACCATATGCGCCTTCGCGTAGTCCCCTCGCTTAAATAGGATACGGCCCGCACCCTCCAGAGCCGCCACACTGTGCGGATCGCTCGCGATTGCCTTGTCGTAGTAGG
>CAXTMK010000082.1:11438-21457 GCA_964245315.1 uncultured Acidobacteriaceae bacterium
GGTTCCCGGCCGCGATGAGCAGCTCCACGCGGGCCGCTGGGTAGTCCTTCCGCGCAATCAGGTAGTCGACCAGCTCCAGCCGCACATCGCGCCGCTTGATGGAGCCATCGCCGCGCCAGTCGCCGAAGATTGAGGCCCGATAGTAGCGGACGGCCTCCTGCACAGTGCCCTTGAGTTTCGCCATGCGCGCCAGTTGCAGGTTGATGTAGCCATCGCCCGGCTTGGCCGACCACAGGTTCAGATAGTAGTTCGTCGCCTGGTCGATCTCGCCCGAGTCCGCCAGCGCCTGCGCGAGGAGCAACTGCGAGTTGTAGTCGTCGGGCGCATAGGAAAGCGCCGCGCGCAGCGACTTGACGGCCTTCGCCGGCTGACCCTGCCTCAGCTCGGTCTGCCCTTGGTTTGCCCAGTCTTTGGCCAGGTCCGCGCGGTGCGAGTTGAAGGATTGAAACAGAAACCATGTCACCCCAAACAGCGCCACGGCCACTGCCGTCAGCACCAGAAAGGCAATGCTGTCATGCAGGATCAGCGCCCGCTTCGTCGTTGTCTGATATGCCGCGCTGCTCAAATGATCTCCTCACTTAGTTTAGGCCGTTCGCACCGCACAAACAAAATCAAACGACAGCACGGATAAAGTAAAAAGAACGGATAGGAGGGATCTGAAGCATCCACTCCTATCCGTTCTATATCCCTGCGATCCGTGCTGTCTTTGGGTCTTACCCGTTCTGGTTATCGGTGCGGAGCGTCCGGTAGCTGGCGTTGCCTTTCGACCACACCAGGACCAGCATGTCCTTGCCCGCCGGAGCGTTGCGCACCTGGCCGACGAACTGGTCGGCTGAGGCGACCGGCTTGCGGTTTACCTCGAGCACCACGTCGCCGGGGCGCAGGCCGGCATCGTCAGCCGGGCTGTCGGGACGCACCGTCTGCACCAAGGCACCCTGCACGTTCGCCGGAATCTGCAACTGCTGACGTGCCTGCTGATCCAGATTCGCGAGGCCGAGGCCCAGCTTGCCGGTCTTCGGCGCACCCGACGCATCGCCGTCGTTCTCGGCGACCACGTTGGTGTTGCCCTGAAATTGCCCGACGGTCAGCGCGATCGTCTGCGGCGCACCGTCACGCATGATGCCCAGCTTGATCTGCGTGCCGGGGGTATCCTCGGCAACCGCCATCTGCAGCGCGCTGCCATCGGCGATCGGCGTTCCGTTCAACTCGCGGATCACGTCGCCCGACTTCAGGCCTGCGCGGCTGGCCGGGGAGTTCGGCGTCACCTGCGCGACGATCGCGCCGGCAGCGTCCTTCAGGCTGAAGAAGTGCGCATTCTCAGGCGTAACATCGTTCATACTGATGCCGAGATAGCCGTGATCGACCTTGCCGTTCTTGATCAGCTGCATCGCCGTGTTGTGCACCAGCTGCGACGGAATGGCAAAGCCCATGCCCGCGAACGAGCCGCTGTTCGAGATGATGAACGTGTCGATGCCGACCAGCTCTCCATGCGCGTTCACGAGCGGGCCGCCGGAGTTGCCGGGGTTGATCGCCGCGTCTGTCTGGATGTATCCGCCCGGCTTGCGCGCGTCATCCGAGTAGGGATTTTGGCGGTTGACCGCGCTCACGATGCCGCGCGTCACCGAGAACTGGAACGACTGGCCGAACGGGCTGCCGAACGCCAGCACGGTCTGTCCAGCAGCCAGCTTGCTCGAATCGCCCCACGAGATGGCAGGAAGATCGGTGGCGTCCACCTTCACTACCGCGAGGTCGGTCAGCTTGTCGACGCCGATTACCTTCGCCTTCAGGATGCGACGATCGTGCAGCGTCACGCGCACTTCGGTGGCATGGTCGACGACGTGGTTGTTGGTCACGATGTAACCATCCGGCGAGATGATGACGCCGGAGCCGATGCCGTGCTCAATCTGCGGCTGCCGGGGCTGCATCTGCTGCATCCCACCCATGCCGCCCTGCCCGAAGAACTGCCGCAGTTGCGGCGGCAGGCTCTGCAGTCCCGGTTGCTGGTCCTGCTGACTCGACGACTGATCGTCGCCGCCCTCTCCTTCGTGATCGGCTCCCTTAGAGGTGACGGCAATGTTGACCACAGCCGGTGTCACCCTTGACGCAACCTGCTCCATCGCAGAGTCGAGCGAAACCAGTGCGGCGACGGAGTGATCGTCGAGCGGCGAAACCGGGGTGGCGTTGACGGAGCTGTGGTTGAAGAGCATGACCGCACCCAGCGCGGCGGACGTGGCGATTGCGGTGGGAGCGAGAAGGCCCTTGTAGCGGCTAACTAATGAATTAGTTGGTGCGGACATGGAAGTACCTCAAAGTGGAGTTTCTGTGGGTTAGAGTTGAACGAACAGCCAGCCATTCCCGGTTGGAACGGCGGCATAGGAGACGAGAGAACGTTGCATTACTCCTGGCGCGATCTCCTGCCAGGTAACTCGATGGAACAGAAGAACGGGGGCGGAGGGCTGAGTCGACTCATCCCCACGAAGCTCCGCCATCTGCGCCGGCGCACGCTTCACGATGTGCGCCCTGAACTTGATCTTGCTTTGCAGGGGCGCGGACTGGTAGCCCAGGGCTTCAGCCTTCGGTCTCTCCTTTGGACGAAAGACAACATCCTGCGCCGCAACTCCCGGCATCTTCAACTGCGCATCCGCACTCGCCGCGACCATCGTGACTTTCGGCCCAAAGCTCACCAGCTGCGGGCTATGCGCGAACGCGTCCGCACCCGCCACCATGCCCGCCACCATCACGCTGACGACGGCCACCACCTGGCGCCGCCCCATCTCGCGATCCGGCCGCAGCAGGATGCGATGCACCCGCCGCACCACCTCCGACTGCCGCTCCCACGCGCCCAAGGCCAGCGAAACTCCGCGCCGTACCAAGGAGTGCTCGGCCAGGTTCGCCAGGCACGCGGCATAGGCCTTGCGTGCATTGGTCGTACGCAAAACCTGATCGTCGCAGGCCAGTTCGCGCTCCAGGCAAAGCCGCCGCTCGATCCATACCAGCACCGGATTGAGCGGGAACAGGACGAGGGTGAGCTTCTGCAGCAGGTTGGTCCAGTCGTCGCCGCGGCGCAGATGCTCCATCTCGTGCAGCACAATCTGCATCAGCTCGCCCTCGCTTAGCTGAGGCAGCAACTCCGCTGGAAGCAAGATCCGCGGCGCGGAGAAACCCACCACGCTGGGCCGATCCACTTCATCGGAGACACAAAGCAGTGGGTGCCCCATGTTCGACGCGGTCTTATCGCGTCGACCATGGGGATGTTCACTCAGGATCGCCGCCAGCTCCGGTCCAACCTCAATCGGCTGCGCACTCCGCGCAATCCCACGCAGATAAAGCGCGCTCCGAACCAGCTGCGCAGCCCGAATCATCGACAGCAAAACCCAGACAGTCGCGATCGCGAGACTAATCCGCTCATCCACATGCCAGCCATTGCCCGAAGCCACAGCATCTCGTGAAAGATGCGCAAACGGCAGCGCCACTGCGAGCACCATCACCGCCGACCACACCACGGAGCGTGCCGCCGCAGTCATTCCGGGCAGCAGGCGCAGACAGATCGCCACGCAGGCGGCGAGCACCAAACCCTCCCACACAGCTGATATCAGCGAGCCCGAGGCCGCCGCCGCTAGATGTGTCAGAAGCTCCATGTCAGCGATCCTCCGCTATGAATTCAGACACGGATTCCGCCGCAAAGTCGTCCGGCGCGTTGGCGATGGTTTCCTTCAACCGCTTCAACTCCTCGGACGTAATCTCGTCGTCGCCCAGCAGCGAAAGCAGCAGCCGCTCGCGCGAATTGCCGAAGAAACGCGACAGCATATGCTGCACCTCCGCCCGGCTGGCCTCCTGCTGCGCAATGCAGGCGGTATACAGGAACGCCCGGCCTTCCTGCCGGTGCGTCACATAGCCCTTGCGCTCCAAGACCCGGATTGTCGTCAACACGGAGTTGTAGGCCAGGGGCGTCTCATCGGCGACCGCGCCGACCACCTCGGCCACGGCCGATTCGCCGCGCGTCCACAGGACACGCATCAGCCTGAGTTCAGCTTCGGTCAACGTGATGGAGCGTTTCGGCGGCATGCTAATCTCTCAGACGCATCAACTATAAGATTAGTTAGCAAGATTTTCAACGGAGTTTTGTGTGCCCCATGTCTCGCTCTTAGACACGGGAATTAAGTACCGCCCCAATTCGAAGCCGTTATCATTCGCGTCAAACTCAGCGCAGAATCAACCTCAGACCCCTTCGAACTCCTCAGGGGTTACCCATGAAAACCTGTGCGGAGCATGACCGCGCAACAGCCTCGCCCCACGATAGCCTCCGTACCCGAAACCCGCGACCAACAACACCATCCCAATCAGCCACAGCAACCAGGCAACGCTCATTTCCCCGGCTGCCGATCCAGATGCCCAGTGCCCAACCCCACACGCTGCCGATACCCGCCGTGACGCCCGTCGCATAGATGCGAAACAGGGCGAAGGTCATCCGGCGCACCGCGATCTGGTGCAGCCACGCGACGAAACTGGCCGCCGCTGCCGTCCCCAGAACCGCCAGCCAGAGATACGTCCAACCAGCAAGGCGGTCGGCGAGGAAATGCAAAGGATCCGCCTTGATCGCATCCTTTGCAAGCCCATCCGCAAGGAGCGCCAGACCCGCAAGCAGTATCCACCCGGTCATGAGCGGACCCCATGCCGCGCACCACAGCGCCGCGCTCAAGGCAAAGCGCCGCAGCGGCGGCACCAGCCCGCAGATGGAAAATGTAGCTGCGCCCAGTACCAGGAAGAGGAAGCACATCATCGCAAGCAAGAGGAAGAGCATGCGCCATTGTTCCTTCCGCGCCGCGCCCCGTCAACTCCTTCAGTTCCGATCCCATGTCTCGGAATCGAGACATGGGGCACCCAGAGTTGTGGAATCCACTAGACTGAATCGATGAGGACCCCGCGCCGCGATCCGTTCTTATCCCTTCTTCCGCTTTTATCGGCGTTAAGCTTTGTCTTCCTGCCGCGCGCCCATGCTCAGGACCAGCCATTCACAGTCCGCTCCACGTCCAATCTCGTCCTCATCCCTACACAGGTGCAGACCAAAAAGGGCGACATGCTCTACCAGCTCAGGAAGGAGCAGTTCGTCGTCGAGGACAACGGCGTTCCACAGACCGTCCAGCTCGACGAGGACACCGACGCGCTCGGCCTGTCGCTCGTGGTGGTCGTCCAGTGCTCGCGCGAGGCCTATCGCCAGTTCGGCAACATGAAGGGCCTGACCGCCATGGTCGACGACGTAACCGGCGGCGCGCCCAGGCAGGTTGCGGTCGTCAGCTACGGCGGCGAGCCCGAACTCATCACGCAGGAGGGCGACCCGGCCTTCACCTCCGACCCCGACAAGATCGCGCGGAACCTGGGCGAGATCGAGCCCTGCGAAGACGGCGGCGCGGTCACGCTCGACGCGGTCGACTACGCCATCCACCTCTTCGACGACAGCAGGCAGACCTCCGCCAGCCGCAATCGCCGCGCCATTCTGCTGATCGGCGAGACGCGCGACCACGGCTCGAAGATCAAGCCCGCGCAGGTAGTTGCGAATCTCGGACGCACCAACACGGTGGTTGATTCGGTCTCGTTCAACCCCGGCAAGACCTCGATGCTGGACTCGCTGATCCACGGCCAGATGGGCCCGGGCGCGATCGGACTTCTCCTGATGGCGGTGCAGGCGTTGAAGCAGAACGTGCCCAAGACGCTGGCCGACCTTTCGGGCGGCGAGTACACAAACTTCACCACACAGCGCGGCTTCGACGCCGGCATCCACTCGCTCGCGAATCACATCCACAACTACTACCTGCTCAGCTTCCAGCCGGCCGGCGTCAAGGGCGAGCCGGTGGCGCCCGGCCTGCATCGCATCACGGTCAAAATCCCGGATTATCCGGACGCGAAGATACGTTCGCGCCTGACGTACTACGCGGGCGATGTGCCACCGCCGGATGTGCCGGACAAGGATGACAAGGATAGATAGGTTTCATCCGCTCTTATCCGTTTTTCCCTTTGATCCCCGTTAGGCTTTGCTTTTTGCCAGACATTAGCAGTAAATTCTCTCAGCCTGGGAACTTTCCGGTCACTCGCCGCATTACCGTATGTGAACGCGGAGAAGACATGATCGGCAGCGAACAGACCGACGAGCACCTGATGCTCGCTTTCTCGCGCGGCGACACCGATGCCTTCAGCGAGCTGTTCGCGCGCTACAAACAGCCGCTCTTCGGCTTCTTTCGCCGTCGCCTGGCCGACCTGGCGCTGGCGGAAGAGCTTACCCAGGACACCTTCGTCGCCGTCCTCCGCGCCTCCGAGCGTTATGAGCCCGCCGCCCTCTTCCGCACCTATCTCTACGCGATCGGCTTCAGGATTCTCCGCGCCGACCGCCGCAAGAGCGCGTTCCGAGCCACCTTCTTTAGCGCCGATGCGATCGACCGCGAGCCCGCCATCCCAAGCACCGCCGAAGCCGACCTGGTGCTGCGCGACGCGCTCAGCCGGCTGGAGCCGAACGATCGCGAGATCCTGATGCTGCGCGAGTTCGAACAACTGAGCTACGCCGAGATCGCCGGCCTGCTGGGGATGCCGGTCAATACGGTCCGCTCGCGGCTCTTCCGAGCCCGGATCGCGCTGCACGACATTCTCTCCGCCCCGGCGGCAAAATCCATCCTTCAGGAGCGCGCATGAACACCACATCCCATCCCGTCGCGCCCGAAGAGATCATGGCCTTGCTCGACGGCGAACTTACGGCAGCCGAAGCCCACGCCATCTCCGCCCACCTGGCCGCGTGCGCCGAGTGCGCGGACCTCGCCGAGCAATTCCGCGGCACCTCGCAGTGGCTTTCGCACTGGGAGGTCGAGGCGGTGCCGGCGCGAGTGGAGGCCTTTGTCGAGAAGCTCGCCGCGCCCCGCAAGCCGGTGCTCTCGTGGCCCTGGAGCTGGAAGCTCTGGACGGCCGGTGGCGGCTTTCTTGCGGTCGCATCCATTGTGCTTACGCTCGTCATTTCGAGTTCCGGCGCGCACAAGACTGCAAGCCCTCGAATGATGGGCTACGCCGCTCTTCGCGAACCCAAAGCCAGCGAGCCCAGGGCCGACCGCTTCTTTAATAGTTCTAACGGTCTTCTGGAACAGCGTGCGGCACCTGCACCTCCTCCACCGCCTCCGCCGATTCAGCAGACCGCGGCTATAAGCGCGGCGGCCGCAAAGCTGCCCCAGAACGTCAAGCCTGAGGGATTGATTGCCGCGAGCGCGACTGCTCCGATGATCGCTCGCACCGTCTCAATGGTTGTCGTCGTCAAGGATTTCGCCGCATCCCGCGCCGCGCTCGACGCCATCCTCCTGCGTCACCACGGCTACTCCGCGCAGTTGAACGTGACCACCCCGGAGAACGGCGCTCGCGCCTTCAACGCCTCGCTGCGCATCCCCGCTCCCGAACTCGCCGCCGCGCTCGCGGAGTGCAAGAGCCTGGGCCGTGTCGAAAATGAAATCCAGTCCGGCGAAGAGGTGACGCAGCAGCATGCCGACCTGCTCGCCCGCCTGCACAACGCGCGCGAGACCGAAGAGCGCTTCCGCGCCATCCTCGCCCAGCGCACCGGCAAGGTCTTGGACGTACTCGAGGTGGAAGAGAGCATCGCCCGTGTCCGTGGCGAGATCGAGTCCATGGAAGCCGAGCAGCAGACGCTCGAGCACCGCGTCGACTTCGCCACCGTAGACATTCAGCTCACCGAGCAGTACAAGGCCAGCCTCGACGCACCCGCCGACTCGGTCGCGACACGCCTGCGCAACGCCGCGATCGCTGGCTACCGCAACGCCTCGGAGACTGTCCTCGGCATCATCCTCTTCTTCGCGGAGTACGGGCCCGCTTTGCTGATCTGGCTGCTCATCCTCGGCATACCTGCGTGGCTGCTTTGGCGCCGCCGCAGACGAGCATGAATCTTTGGCTGCTCTTCAGGCTCTTTCCAGCCCATACTCGACCAGAGTCCTGCGTCGTAAATTCGTGCCGAAACTATGGCGGGCCTTCAGCCCTCAGTCAAGCTGGCAACCGTAACCTGGGGCGCTGCCCCAGGCTGGTATAGTACGGGCCTTTGGCCCTAAGACAAAGGCAAGCGACTTCAGACTCAGCGCACACTACCGCCGCACCGCGATCCGCTGCGCAATCCGGTTCGCCACCACCGCCGCCCATGCCGTGTACTGTCCCGGCCCCGGATGGAAGCCGTCGCTCGCAAGATCCGCAACGTTCGCCGCCCACTGCAGCGAGATGAACTCGCAGTCGTTTCGCGCGGCAGCCAGGCGCCGTAACTCCGCGTCCAGCCTGCGCGCGCGCAGCCCCAGATACCAGCGCAGCGGCTGCGGCGCGGCCGAAAGCATATGCATCGGCGGCAGCCCATTGACGATCGCCAGCGACGCACCCACCTGCGCCGGCAGATCCCGCACCAGTTCGCCGTAACTCTTCAGAAAGCGCTTCGGCGACGTCTGTTCCAGCACATCGTTCGCGCCCAGACACAGGATGACGACATCCGCCGGTTCGAGCGTCGCCTCCGCAAGCAGGCCGCGGATGCTCTGCGTCGAGCGGCCCGTCTGCGCCACCAGTTGCCAGCGCACCGGACGGCCCAGCTTGCCTGCCAGCGCGGACGCGGCCTGCGAAGCGAAGGCATGGTCCTGATGGTTCACTCCGACACCGGCTCCAGAGGAATCGCCTACGATCAGGATGCGGCACTCCTGCGCGCTCCCGCTCGCCCCGGTAATACCCGTACGGTCGCCTAATGGCTCCGGAAGTTGCGGAATCGTGCGGCGAACGTGCTGGCCCTGTAGCACCAGCAGCGGAGCGAGCGCGATCTTATTCAGCAGAAGATTGAGGGCGTGCGGCTGGCGAGCGTATCCGTGCGAAGAAACCATCTCTGCGAAGCCTAACAGGCCCGAGTCATCCTTTCGCGTAAGACTTTTGTCGTCAGGCAGATGTCCGCTGTCGGGTCACTTCGCCATGAAGCGTTCGGCCGTGCGCAGCGCCAGTGCCATGATCGTCAACGCCGGATTCGCCGCCGGCGCACTCGGAAAGACCGAGTTATCGCATATCCACAGGTTCTCGACCGTGTGCGATCGGCCAAACGCATCGACGACACTCTGCTCCGCGTCGTCGCCCATCCGGAATGTGCCGATCACGTGCGCGGAGCGCGGCAGCGTCCAGCAATCCGTCGCGCCCGCGGCCTGCCATGCCGCCGTCATCAGCTTCACGGCATGCTCGTTCCTCGACGCTGTATCCCTCAGCCTCGGCCGAGGCGCCAAAGTCCGGAAGATCGAGCGCAACGGCGCGAAATCCCGCCTCGGTCAGCAAGACGGCGACTCGGTTCCAGGTGTGCGCGCTTCCGCCCAGCCAGTGCAGGAGTACGATCAGCGAGCCGTCGTCCTCCCTGCCGAATAGCGGTGAGCATGCGTTGTGTGATGCGCGATTTGAATGTCGCCCGGCGAACAATGTCATTGGGTGTGAATGACGTCCGCGAATTGGTTGGTGCGATGAATGTTTGCTATGGAACCGGCACGGCCAGCAACGCGCCCCAGCTAAAGCCAGCCCCAAACGCCGCAAGCACCAGCGGCTTGCCGTCGAGTCCCTGCGGCCACCACTCGGCAGCCGCGATCAGCAGCGACGCCGAAGAGGTGTTGCCGTACTTTGCGATGTTCACGAAGAAGCGCTCCTCCGGCACCTTCAGCGCGGCCGCGACTTTCTTGATCAGGTTCAGATTCGCCTGATGCATCAGGAAGACGCCGACATCGTCCGGGTGCCTGCCGTGCTTCACCAGCAGATCCTCGATGGCGCGCGGAATTTTGCGCGAGGCCTGCATGATGACCTCCAGCCCCTTCATCTGCAGCGCCCCGTCAAGCGGCAGGGCCAGCGACTCCGCGTAGTTTCCATCGGTGCAGATCGCGGAATCGACGATGCGCGCAAAGCCCGAATCGCGGCTCACCAGGCAGGCTCCGGCGCCGTCGCCGAAGCGCATCAATCGGCCGAACACCTGCTTCAGGCTGTCCTTG
>CAXTMK010000083.1:0-21142 GCA_964245315.1 uncultured Acidobacteriaceae bacterium
GTTGTGGTTCCGTCACCAAAGAAGAGCTCAGTCCAGTAGGCTGCGGCCTCCATCTCGCCGCTCACGGTGACATCGTTGGCGAGTTCGCGCACGGACGCCGTCCTGAGCGCCGCGACGGTCAGGCTGCCGTCGCCATCCGAGAACGCATGGGTTGCGTTGCCGTTGGGCGTCAGGCTGAGCGCGCCGTTGAGCGCGCGATAAGCGGAGTAGGTCGCGTTGGCGGCGGCGCCTGCATTGGCCGACCACGCCGTGTCGGCAGCGGTAAAAACGCCCAGATCCCGTCCGCCCGAAAGCCCTGTCGTATTGAGGCGGCCGCCGTCGAGACGCGCTACCAGTTGGCTGAGGACGGCCGCGCTGGAGGCGCCGAGGGCAAGCCCGAGCTGTGCGCCGGCGGCCTGCTTGTCGAGCAGCCACTCGTCGGAGACGGCGGAGAACGCGAGCCGATAGACCGGGCCTCCGCTGGCGACGCCGGCGTAGATCGCCACCGGCTCCGTCGCCAGATAGCCGGTGAACAGGGTCGCGCCGGAGTCCGAAGCGATGACCACGCGGGCCTGGCGGACCGGCGCCGCCAGACTGGTTGCTTCGAGACACAGCATGCCCCTGGCGATCGACGGAGCGTTGAGGACGCGGGTGATCGTCAGGGCCTCCGAGCGGTCGATGGCTGAGCTGTAGTCGACCGCGCCCAGCCCATCCAGGTTGTCGAGGGTCAGGATCACGCGGCCACCTCGCTGGCTACCGGCGGAAGCCCGCGCATGGCGCGCACCTCGGCGATCGAGATTACGCCGGCCGAGAGCAGCTGCAGCTGCATCGCGACCTCCTCCTGCTCGTCGCGGGTGTCGAGCGCGTTGAAGCAGAACTCGAACTCGCGCCAGCCCAGCAGCCTGGCGAAGATGTCGCGGGTGATGTGCTCGGCCAGCAATTTGGCCACGGGCACGATCGCAGACTGGAAGGCGTTGTCGGCCAGCTCGCCGGCGGTCGACTGGTTGACATCCTGTTCCAGGCCAAGCAGCATCGGCGGAAGGTCGAAGGCGTCGGCGATGATGCGAATCAGGAACTGTTGCCAGTCAAGGCGCAGATCGGCGTCGGTGCCGCCGGCGAAGCGCAGGACTTCAGGTTTCTTTTCGCAACTGAGCACGGGGACGCGGCCGGTGCCTTCGATCTCATCCTGCCACCAGCGGATGAGGCGGTCGTGCTGCTCGGGCGTGGCTTCGTCGAGCCACAGCGCATACTGAACGACGGAGTTCGAAGCCAGGCGGCCGGCGTAGCGATTGGCGCTCATAAACTGCGCGATGGCCTCGAACGCGACCTCGACGCGGCCGAGACCGAAGCTGGTATGCGTTCTTGGGTTCAATCGCATGTAGATCAGCTCGTCGTCGTTCAACGGGGTGACGGCGTTCAGGCCTGGCTGGCCGGTTTGGAATCCGTACCGCGGCTTGTCCGGGTCGCCATTCCACTTCGGGTCTATTTCGATTCTGGAGCCATCGACGGGAAAGAGCTGGAACGGCTTCTCCGTATCACCGGTCGCTTTCATCTCGACCGCGCCGAAGCCGCCGACCAGCACGTCTTCGAGCACCTGCTCCCACAGCGTGCGAAAGCTGTCGGAGGCGTTGGGTTCTTCGAGCGCGGCCCGAAGCGCGTTCATGCGGATGGCTGCGTCGGGAACAGCGGCCTCGTCATAGCCGCGGCGGATGCGGATCTGCCAGTCCATGCTGGCGATCTGGTCCTTGACCAGGTTGATGGCGCGGCGCGCGACCGGCATCTCGGCGAAGCGGCGCAGGTTGGCGGCGGTCGGTTTCGCCGCGAGCGTCTGGCCGGCGCGCTGGTAGGGCGTCAGGATGGACGGCAGCGGCTTTGTCTTTGGCGTATTGCTCGATGCTATATGTGCGGATCCGGTGGCGATGAGCCAAAGATCTCTTGCTTTGCTGCGAAGATTCATCTGTCCTCCAGAGAGTGCGGTTTAACTGGGGAGAGGTTGCAGCCGCGGCTACGACCTCTCCCAAAGCAAAACACCCCCGGCGACTGAGTCGCCAAGGGGGTGTCACGTACGCAAGCCCGATTGATCGGGAACAATTCGATTTAGTCATCCAGCCGGAGTTCGCAGGGCACCTGGGCCGGGCCTTCAGCCCTCAGATCTGAGGCGCACGCAAACCTGTGGCGTTGCCCCAGGCTGTTACAGAGCGGGCCTTTGGCCTCAGGCAAGGCAACAAACAGTCTCGATATACCGCTTGTGAGTGCAAATACGGCCCAGGGTGCAATCCGCCGTGATCCGTCTTTCCTGTTGATCCGTGGCAATCTTTTCGTTCGTTATAGTCCCAGCTCACGCTGCGCGGTAGCGGCTGCGCGTGCAAGGTCGTTCAGGGTCACCACCCGGATCTCCTGCCGCTCCATGGTCTCGACCCCGAAGCGATAACGCTCGGTGCTCTCATCGCCTTCGATCATGCGCAACGGCTCGACCACGGCCGTCAGCTCCAGCTTCGCGCCTTCGATCCGCCCCACGCCGTCGCGCAGCTGCGGCGCCGAGTACGCCAGCACCTTGGCAGTCTCCACATCGCCTTCGAGCGAAACGGCCTGAAACATCTTCACCACGCCATTGGGCCGGTAGCCGCAGTCAATGCGCAGCGGATCGCCGGCCCGCGTGTACTCCGCCGCCGCGATGCGCTTGCGCATCATGCCCCACACCCCGGCGCGTTCGAACTCCGTGCGCATGGCGGTAGCGATTGCGGCGCGTCCGGTCGTGCCCCTGTTACCGGCGCGAACTCGCGGGATTTTCACCGGCTCGACATACATCTTCAGCAGAAGCTCCATCTCGGTGGCCAGATTCTCGGCCAGCGTGGCCCTGGGCTCGGTCATCTGCAGCGAGTTCGACAGCGTATCCTGCAAGATGCTCAAAATCCCTTTGGGATTCTGATCCGTGACCGCCAGGCGCAGCCGCGAGGCGATCTCCTGCTCCACCGCCTCCAGCAGCGCGATGTCCGCTTCGGCATCCATGCAGCGCACGCGGCTCCAGTCGCGGGTAAATCGCACCCGCGGCGTCGCGGGGCCGTCCGCCTCGCGCAGCAGCACGCCGATATTGACGAACTCGCCCTTCACCACATCCGGCACATACCGGATCAGGAAGAACTCGCATGGAACCCGCACACGAACCTCCGGTTCTCTTCTTCCATCACATCACAAACCCGCCCACTCCGGTCAGGTCGCCGAATTGCCTGGGCACCGCCGCCGAGACAGTTTGGCCCCAAAATGGGAATGGCTCACGGCTCGAGTCGCGAAACGCGGCGATCAGCTCGCGCACCCGTCCGCGCCGCTGGAGCAGCGTCTCCACCAGCCGTTCTATATCGGCGAGATCGCCTCCGTACCACTCCGGCGGCACAGCCTCGGCAATCGACCACAGCTTGTCCGGCTCCAGCTCTTCGAGCCGGGTCAGCCACGGCTCGAAGTTCCGCCATCCGGTCACGCCGGTGTACACGCTGTTGCGCCCATAGACGCCGCGCAACGGACTATCTGGGAAGGTCCAGTCGCCCGCGTTGAAGCAGAAGCCCTGGTCGATGAAGGTGGCTCGATAGCGCCGTTCCCTTGCCTTTCGCTCAAAGACCGCCTGCCGGCCGTTGCAGTTGCCGGTCCACTTGTCGAGGGCCAGCATGCCGGCGAACTCGGCGAGGTTCTTCACCTCGGCCAGCTGCGGTTCGGCCAGATAGTCCATCGTCTGCCCGGGCATCAGTCCGCCGACGAAGCGGCTGCCGAACTGCAGCCCGGCCGCGCAGCGCTCGCGGGTGCCGCGCCCTGTATCGATGAGCATGTCGGAGGTGTTGGCGACCAGCCATGCCGTAACCTCGACTACGTCGGTCTGTGGAACGGTCAGCCCCACTGCCTCGGCCAGGCGGGTGGCGATCAGCTCGTTGGCGAGCACGCGGATGTGCTGCGGATTGTTCTGGAACTTGACTACCCACAGATTGCCGTCGGCGCCCAGCATCAGCTGGCTCTGCGCCCCACCCCGCATCCGGCGAATCGCCTGCACCGCCAGTACCGCCAAAGAAAGCCCTCCGCCTCCAACGATATCGCACACACGAAGAACAGTGCGGAACCAGGATAGAAAGGATAAAAGCGGGATAAAAGGGGAGCCCTGGATTCTTTGTGTCCCACTGGTTTTATCCGCTTTTATCCCGTCCTGATCCCTTTATCCTGGTTCCGTATTGTCTTTTCCGCCCGCACCGCCTGCGCGATCGCCATCGCCATCACGCAGTCGTCGTGCGCTCCGCTGGCCGCGCCCATGCGGCCATTGGCTCCCGTGATGAACGTCCTGCACTCCGCCAGCAGACGCCGGGAGTAGAAGATCCCCGGCTGCTCGGCCAGCAGCGCGCCCAGCCGGCTCACCATCGCGGGCTTGGAGCCGGCAGAGGTCAGCCAGCCCGCCACGCCGGCCTGCTCGTACACCTTCGCGTACCTCTCCGAGCTGTCGAGATACGCCAGCACGCCGGCGCCGTGGTTGTTGCGTTCGACCGCGATCGTCGCGAGATTGTACTCCCGGGCCAGCGCGGCCGAAACCCGCGCCAGCTCCAGCGTACCCAGGCGTTCGCGCAGCTCAGCGCATTGCAGGCCGGACGACAGATCGATCACCTGCACGCAGGCGAAGTCGCCCTCGCTGCCGCCCCCGGCGCTATCGACCGCAACCACATACTGCCTGCCCGCCAGCGCCGGAAACCACACCAGCAGCGCGCCGCCGCGGCGTTGCTCAAGCGGTTCGGCCAGAGCCGCCAGCCTGCACTCGATGGGCGCAATCTCGAAGCAGCACTCGCCCGACGCCCTGAAGCAGCTCACCGCATCCTCGGCGTACTCTTGCGCGCGCAGGCCGCGAAAGCCCTGCTCCAGCACCCGCCGGTAGCCGATCTGTTCCGGCGTCAGGCCATGTAGCCGAACCAGCTCCTGCTCATCCGGGCGCAGCTTCCTGGCGGCCCTGGCGATGTATGCAGGCTCCATCCACCAGGGGAAAAAGTGCTTCACCATTCCGCTCTCATCGGCGCGCATCCACTCGTCGTAAAACGCGCCGTATGCCCCCGCCGGCGTGCTCTCGAGCGTCATCTCGCCGTCCGGGGCCAATGCGGCCTTCAGACCGGCGAGCGTCGCCGCCGCATCGCCGCTCCAGCGGCTCAACTCGCTCAGGTGCAGGTTCTGGATGGTCAGTCCGCGCCCGGCGTTTTCGTCGGCCGCGCTCAGCACGCGGAACTCGCTGTCCAGCTCGCCGAAGACCATCTGGCCGACGTTCGCCCGCGACCGGCGCAGCGGGCCTGCGCGCAGCGGCCCGGGCAGGTTGTCCCACATCCGCTGCGCGACGCCGAAGATCGACTCCGCCGCCTCGCGCGTGTGCGCCACCTGCACGGTCAGGGTGCCGGGCCGGCCGATCGTCTTCAGAAAATAGCGTCCCGTGATCCAGCTCGTGATGCCCATCTGGCGCGCCTTCAGCACGATGTTCACGCGTCCGCGCCGGCGCTCGAACTCGCGCTGGGCCGGGTTCGCGCTCAGCCTGCGCAGCGTTCCGGCGCGGTCCCGGACCAGCAGAAGACACTGGGCCAGCGTCGTTCCGAAGCTTGTGCCGGCGGGCGATGTGAGTTCGCAGTCCAGCTGTTCGCCCATCCACAGCAGGCTCTTCAGGAGGTCTCGCTCGTCATACTGCACGCTTTGCTCCTTCGTCTGTTCAGTGCCAATCGAGACGGTATACAGCAAAACAAAAGCAGATCCCTACGGGATGACAAACAATTTGCTTCGTTTGTCATCCCGCAGGGATCTGCTTTTCGCTCGGAGCCGTACGCCTTCTTGGAACCCGCTCTAGTTGATGATGTGGTACGACACGCACTGCGGATGCGGGTCCGAAGCGTCCGTCGACGCGATGCTGAAGCTCGTTCCCGCAACCCGCGCCGTCACGTACAGCTGGCCGATGCCGGTCGAACACGTCACGCCCAGCGTCGCCCCCAGGCTCGCATCCCATTGCAGGAAGATCTCGCTCGACGCGGTGACCGCGCTGGTATCGATGGTCAGGGACGCGGACGCTGCCGGAATCGCAACCGAACCGGCCGCGGAGCCATAGCAGTTCGCCGGGCTGGCGCTCGCGGAGCAGTTGCCGTTGGTCTGGTAGCCTGCCGCCTTGACGCCGGTGGCGAAGAGAGGCGTCGGCGAGGTGAAGATCCAGTTCATGTTGCCCTGCACATACACGCTGCCGCCGGTCGCTCCGGACTGCGCGAACAGATGCACGTTGCTGTCGCCGTTGGCCGCCTCCACCGCGAAGTAGTTGCCGTCCGCGTTGCCGTCGAAGAACACGGCGCGGTTGCTCTGTGCCACCGTGGCGCTGCCTACCGAGAGATTGGTGACGGACGCGGTATTCGAGACGCTGAGGTTGGTTGCCGAGGCGTTCGGCCACTGCGGCGCCGCGTTGATGACGGCTTCCATGATCTGCGCCTGGTGCGCATGTCCGCGATCGCTGATATGCCCCGAATTCGTGCTGGCCGGCCAGTTCTGCACCGGGCCGAGCGAGTAGTCGAGCGCGGGATCGAGCACCGAATTGGTATCGACGAACGCAACGTTCAGACCGTCCTTCGCCAGGGTCTGGGCCAGTTGCAGCGCGGCGGCGTTATAGCTCGCAACTGCGCCCGCATTGGCGATGGCCGCGCCGAACTCCGTGCCGCTGCCGTTGGCGTGGGTAAAGGCCGCCGTAAAGGAGGTGGCATTCTGCCCGTTGACGGTCAGGGTCTGGCCGTTGAAGAAGGTCGAAGCCGAAAAGCCGGCCAGCGTAACGCTCTGGCCGGCGACCAGGCTCTGCTGTCCGGTCGTAAAGGTCACCACGTTCGAGGCGATGGTCCAGGCCGTGATCGGTACCGACTGCGCGGGCGTGCCGCCCGTGTACACCTTGGGCCCGCTGACGCCGCGATAGCGCACCGACGGCGGCACCGCGATGGCATACAGCACCGTCGTGCCGGAGACGTTGGTAAACGTAACCCTGTGGTATCCCGGAGACGCCGTATAGCGGCCACCCAGCACGCCGTAGGTGTGCACGACGTAGGAGTTGTTGTCGACGTTCTGCGTGGTGGCGCCGCCCAGCGTCTCGGCCGCCACGGCCCCGTCGACAGCCACGCTGTAGCGTCCCGCGACGGAGTTGGTGCTCTTCGTCCAGGTATAGAAGACGCCGCTCGGTCCCACCGCGACGGTGCAGGAGATGGTCGAGCCCGCGGTCGAAGAGGCCTGCCCCGGCGTGTTCGCGAAGGTGGCATCGGCGGTCCACACGCCGGTGCGCGTGCACAGGCTGCTGGCGGCCGGGATGGTATCGATCGCCGCGACGGAAAGCCGCGTCAGGAGCGCCAGTTTGAACTGCTGCGCCGACTGCACGGTATCGCCGCTGAGGTGCTGGATGTTATTGAGAAACTCATCGCCGCCATCGATCAGGATGGGATTGCCGCTGGCCGCGATGACCGGGGCATTGGCGAAGACATCCTGGCTTACGTCCGCGGCTGTGGCTCCGCCATCGCCGAAGTTGCCGCTGTTGTTGGTGTAGGCATTGCTGCTCAGCAGGCCCGCGTTGCCGAAGTCGTTGTAGACCACGTTGACCCAGCAGGCGGAGTAGGTGCTGCATCCCGCGCCCTGGGTAAACGATGCTCCGAAGGTCACCATGCCGAAGCCGGCGGTGGAGACCACGGAGTCCGCCTGCAACTGCGAGTTGGCCGTGTTCACCGAGGCGCTGCCCGCGCCGCCGGGGGTCGAAGTCCAGCTTCCATCCTCGCGCAGGAAGCGGGTCGTGCCGGCGGTCGCTCCGGGGTCGGGGACCGCGCCCTGCTGGTGATTTGCGCCGGAGGCCACGAAGACCGGAAGGCTGGCCGCGCCGACGGTTCCCTGGAACAAGCCGTGCACCGTGCCCGCGTTCAACGTCGTCACATCGATGGTGTTCGCGGTAAGGCCACCCGGAAGCACCAGGGCGCCGGTCATGGTGTCGCCGGCCTTCAGCACAAAAGGCTGCGTCGGGCTATCCAGCGGAGCGCCTGCGATGGCCGTGGCGATTGCGCCATCCACATAGGCCTTCGAGACCGTCTGCATGGCCACGCTGGCGGGCAGAACGGAGCTGCGAATCGTGCTCACCGCAATCGGCGTCGTGCTCACCGGCACCACCCAGTATTCGCGCGTCACGCTGCCGTCGTTCAGGTGATAGACCACCGTGTAATAGCTGCCCATGGGCGTCGAGCCCGCGTTCGCCACCAGCGCGATGCTCAGCGATCCCGCAGGGCCGATGGTCACCGAAGTCGAGCCCGCAGGCACCGAGTCGCCCGCCCACGTCGAAAATGCCGGCCAGCTGATGAGCACCGTGCCCGCCGCCGCGGTGCCGTCCGCGCGGTAGACCGTATCGGTCACCTGCGTGGTCGGGATCGCGGGCGGCGTCTGCGCACAGGCTGTTCCGGTCATCGCCGCCATTGCGGGCAGCATCAATATCCACGCCAGGAAGATCTCCGCCAGCCCGGTTCCGCTTCGTCTTAGATTCATATTCCTCCACTCCACACGGCCGTCATTCTGGCCAAGCCAGAATCTCCGTAGTTGTCGTTCGCCTAAATCGTCCTCATCGCCGCCGGCAGATAGCTGCGGAAGCAAAGCACCATCTCGCCGTCGTTCGCGTCCTTTACCGGCAACGCGCGGAAGCTGCCCGCCAGCCGCATCCGTTCCAGCGGCGCAGTCTTCGTCAGTGCCTCGCTTACCTCCGCGGGGCCATTCGCCGCCTGCAGACGCGGATAGTGAAACAGCACGCGGTCGCCCTGTTCGCCTTCGAGACAGAACAGCGCCGACCACTCCTGGAAGAAGCTGCCGCCCTCGCGATCGCAGAAGCCGGCGACGCGGCCGACCTGCATGCCCGTCGCCGGAGCGCCAGCCAGCAGCGGTGCAGCCAGCGTCAACACGCCTGCCGCGATGGACAAAACGCGTGCCACGTTCAGCGTGATACGCCGCACGTAGTCCACATCGCCTCCGATCGCCGCGGCAGACTTCAAATAACCGCCGCTCACGCCGCTGCCTACAAACCCCGTCTGGCCGGTGTAATCGATATCCACCGCAACCACATCGCCCACGTTGAATGCCGCCGCGGCAGTCGAGCCGATATTGAGTGCCCAAGCAGTCGACCCCGTGTTCAAAGGCACCGCTGCTACAGCCGTCCCGCCGCTTCCGTTCGCCGCCGCGCCCGGCTGCGCGTACAACACATTCATCTGCTGCACGCCGGCGGTCAGGGCCATCTGCAGCTTGCCCCAGGCCTCGAACTCGAGCGACACCGTCGCCTCGATCTCCGTCCTGACCTGCGCAGCCGCGGTCCCCGGAGCGCCCGTCATAAGCGGCTCCGCTTTCGTGCCGCTTCTGCGCGTGAAGCCGCGACACCAGCCCAGGTCGAGCCATGGCGCGAGAGGCGCATCGGGATTGAAACTGGCGATGCCCGAAGCGTCGAAGATGGTGGGAGTCGCGGCGGCACGGTTCACCGGCGCAAAGTAAACCCGCACGCGGCGCGTCACCGGAGCGACGCCCGCAATCGAACTATTGGCCATAAGAAAACACCTCAACCTCCGCCGTGCGTTCCATCCGTTCGCCGCGCATGACCGCGGGTTTGAAGGAGACATCGCCCCAGAAGACGTTGGTCCCCGTGGCGGTCTCGGTCGACGCGCCGCCGCCTGCAATCTCCGCGATGGCGAGCGCACTCGCGGACTGCGGCGCGGTCGAAATCGCAGCCACCAGCTCGGCATCCATCGCGGCCAGCGAGCGTCCTCGATCCATGCCACCCAGGCCTGTCGAGCCATCGGTTGCGTAGCGGATTTCGCAGGTCAAGGTCAGCAGCGGCAGCGGGGCTTGCATGTCGGTCGCAAGCCGCGTCCAGCGCAGGCAGAACGCATCCGCCGGCGCGATGCCGTCGACCGCCGCGCCGGGCAGTTCGTTCTCCGCAACCACAACGCCGGGCCGGAGTGCGCCGCGCACCACGACGGTCCGGGCGGGATTGTCCGCGGCGACCCGGTTGCGGATCGCGGCGTAAAACGTATCTTTCATCAGCTGCACATTCAACATCTGGAACGTTCTCCTATTTCCTGGAACAATCGGCGCCGGTGTGGCGCGAGAAGAAGAGGCTTGAATCGTGAGCTTTAAGCTTTGGAGCTATAAGCTGAAAGCTTGAGACAACGCTCCCTGCGAGATCTCTGTGCCGGCGCGCCTACACAAGGTTCGCCGCCGTGCCGCGCAAGCCGAGCCGGTACAGATACACCGAGCCGAATCCTTCGACCGCCGTCGCCGAGGTAATCTCCAGCAGCTCGCCGTCGACCATCACGCCGCAGGCCTGCGCAAACAGCACATCCGCGGATTGGAACGCGAGCGACCCAACCACCGTTGCAACCGCTGATGCCGACACCAGCAAGTCGTATTGCGCCGGCTGTTCATTCATAGCCGTAGCGATTTTGGGCCGCACCTTGCGCAGCAGCGCGGGCTTCAGCGCGACGTCCTGAAACAGCGGAGCCGCGAGGCCGATCTGCTCGCCGATATCGCCCGGAATTGCCGGCGCGGGAATATGTAACAGTACTGTTCTGCCGCCCACACTTCGCAGCAGCGCATCCGCCATGCGCACATGCCCGGCGCTCAATTGGCCTTCTCCGCCATGCATGGCTTCAGCAGCGAGCGCACGCCGTCGTCGATCAGCGTGCCCGCGAAATACTCCATCTGCATGGTGTCGAGCCTGCTCATGCTCACGTTCAACGCCGGAGTCGCCTGGGCGTTCTTCACGATCTGCGCGCATGCGAACTTGATCTGTGCAGGTACTGTTACAAATCCGGCCGTGTACGTAACCTCCGCCTCGTTGTAGCCGAGCCCGAGGAAGTTTACTGGAAAAGTAAGTTCACGCGCTGTTACATATAGGTCGATCGTCGAAATGTCGAGCGCCGTCCATGTGCCCGGCAGCCCAAACGCCGTCGCAATCTGCAAACCCATCTCGCGATCGAGAGACAGGTCCGCATACTCGCCGCGTCTCCCTTTGGCATAGCGCACGCGCACGCCGATCAGCGCGTTTGCGCACAGCGGCCCATAACTCAGGCGACCGGTCTGCGCGCCCGCGGTCAGGCGAATGCGCTCGACAAATTCAGCCGCCAGCAGCGTCGGCCGCCGGCAATGCGCCTCCATCAACGCGGAGGCCATCGCGATCAAGGCATCGGGCGTATCCGAGGGCAAGCCGTACTCTTCATACTCCGCGGGCAGTAGATAGCCCATTGAAACCTCCTTGAAAGCAGGGATCAGGGCCCAGGGATCAGGGATCAGAAAAGCCCCCGATCTCTCAGCCTGATCCCTGTTCCCTGATCCCTGTTCCCTGTCCTTACCGGTCTACGAGCACCTGGTAGTGCGCATAGTTCGCGCCCTTCACCACTACGCCGCCGAACTTGACGACCACATATTGCGAGGCCAGCGAGCCCGGCAGGCCGAGCTGGAAGACGCGCGGGTTCGGGTCGCTGAGCCAGTGGTACTCGATCAGGTCCTCGGTGACGATGTACGCGGGCAGCACGGCCGAGCCGGAGCCGGGCGTGCCGGTGTAGGGCAGCGTCCACTCGGGAATCAACGGGATGTCGCCGGCCTGCGTGCTCAGCGTCTTCACCGTGAAGCCGGAGGTGATCTCCTTGTTCGCGAGCACGACGTTGAACTCGGTCTTCATCTCGCGATCGATCAGGTCGAGCAGCACCGGGTTGGCGTAGATGGCCGTGGGACGAACTCCGAAGCTCGTGTTCGAGAGCATCTGCGCGATCGTGCTCTTCAGCCCATCGACGATCGACTGCGACGCGCCGATGGTGACGGAGTTGCCGCCCCCGGCGATCTGCGCCACCGCGCCCATGTACTGCGCGGTCGTGGGCGAGCTCAGGCTGGTGTCGGTGCCGTTCCACAGCGCGATATCGTGCGTGCGCAGGATGCCGTCTACGGTGTCCGCCAGATCTTTCGCCTGGAGGTAGGCGAACTGGCTCTGCTGCTTGCCCAACTCCATGTCGAACAGGTTGTAGTTGATCTGCGCGACCAGCGCCTTCAGCGGCACGGCGCGCTCGACCCGCGTGGGGCTGACCAACGGAGCGACGATGTTGCGCGGGTCGACGAAGGTGCTCGACGCGGCGGCGACGGGGATGGCGGTCTCCTCGAAGTAGCGCGAGGGATGGCCGGTGGCCGGCACCTGCTTGATGCGCTGGCCGAAGATGCCGCGGCGGCGCACGAGATCGAGAATCTCGGTCTGGTACAACGGAACTTCAATGGCGCCGGGTCCGATGTAGTCGGCCGCGGCGTGGATGCTGGTAAACTTTGCGTTCATTCTTCTCCCTTTCAAAACCAAGAAAATCCGTTCCGCGGGTAGCGAAAAGAAGAACGCAGAAGGCGCGGAGAGAAGCGCAGAGAGCGGAGGAAGACGTCTTTCTCCGCGCTCTTTGCGTTGTTCTCTGCGTACCTTGCGTTCTGCTTTTGCTTGTATTCCGGAATTAGCCGAGCAGCCCGCTCCGAAGCAGCTGCGACTTCACCGCGATCCTCTGCTCCAGGCTCAGGCTCACCAGCGCGGCATCGATCGCGCCGGCGTCGAGCGCCACGCCCTCCCTGGCGATCAGCGTTGCGACTCCGGCGGGCTGGGTCTTGCGTCCCGCCTTCAGCGACGCAATCGTCGCCTCTGCCTCGGCCAGCATCCGCTCCAACTCAGCCTCGCGCGTTGCGGCCCGGCCTTGCAGATCCAGTCCGGCAAGGCGCTCGGCGGCCTGTTCCAACACGCCTGCCGCGGCCGTCAGGCGCGCCACCAGCGCGTCGACTGCGGCCTCTTCGCGAACTTCCATCTCCATCTCCATGCTCTCTCCTCTGCTACCTCGTAGGCTTACTTGCTAAGAGCCGCGGCGGGCGCGGGCTGCACATTCAACAGAGCCACGACGGCCGAGACCAGGCTCTGCACGTACTCCGAAGACGCGGTGATCCCCGCCTTCGCGAGCAGCGCCGCTACCGCGTCGCCGGCCAGGGTCATCACCTCCGCCAGCTTGGCCGCGCCGGTGCCCTCCTGCACGCCGGAGGCCGCATACTTCTGCTCCACCAGCACCACCGCGTTCTGGATCAGCACGGTCGCATTTTCGAGTACGCTCACCGTCGGCGCGGTTCCGGGGAAGAGCAGCGCAACCAGCTTCTCGACCGGCAGCGCATACTGCATGGCCCACTTCAAGCCCTTGGCAAAGTCCTTGCCCACGGCCTCCAACACTCCTGTAAACGACATAGATCTCCTTCACCCGATTGTGCGGGTGTGTTTGTGTTCGAATCGGTTGCGCACCTGGCGAATGCAGAAGCAGATTCCCTTCGGGAATGACAACAAGAAGGGAGACGCTCTGCGTCAGCGCCCGGCGGCTACCTGCGCCAGCGGACGCTTCACCCCGCGCCGCACCCGGAAGCTGGTGCCGCGATAGGCCGCCTTATCCCGCAGCAGAATCGCCGCGCCGGTGAACGTTGCCCGCGTCAGCGTCCAGATGGAAGCGCGCATATCGGCGACGTGCGCGTCGGCGAGCTCGTAGCTCATGCCCATCTGGCGCAGGCCGGCTTCGGGTTGGGGCTTGTGCTCGAGTCGGGCCTCGATTTCGGGAAAGTCCCGCGCGAAGAGATAGCCTTCGACCATGAGCTTCTTGTCTTCCAGCGTCGCACTCGTGATGATGCCGCACTTCTGGCGCGCATCGTGCCCATCCCAGCCGGCCTTGTAGTCGACCGCCATGCCCAGCAGGCTCGGCAGGGCGGCCTCCGCGGCGGCGCGCGTCAGCACCACGCGGTGTCCGCGAGCGCCGCTGGGCGCCTTGTCGCTGGCCACGTCCACCAGGGTCAGGCAGCCCTCAAACGGCAGCCGGTTGGGATGCCCGTGGACCTCCGGAAACTCCACCGCCATCGCCCGCATTGCGAACGCCCCCGTTGTCGGCATAGCCGGCCGCATGGTATTCCTGTGTCCCGCCACTCCCGCACGCATGCGGTGGAGTCCCTCTTCAATCGCCACGCAAACCTCCTCTTGTCCGGTGTCCTCAGGGCGTGTTCGCCCACTGCTCTTCCAGGATCTCCTGCAACGTCTTTTCCTTCGGCCTCGTCTCCCGCGAAGCCAGCGCGCCGTCGTCCAGCTTGACCAACTGCAGCAGCAGCTTGATGTGCGCCGCCGACCCTTTGGCCGCATGCTCGGCCAGAGCTGCGGTTGCCTTGGCGACTGCTCCTATCAGATTTCTGCGCGCCTGCTCGATCAACTCACCATCGTTGCGGTCCGGTTCTATCGCCGTCTCCTCCATTCAGACCCCCACTCCGCAAGCTGCAAAACAAAACGGGAGCACAGCCGATAAAGGCTCGCTCCCGTCCATTCCTTACTTGCCTTATCAGGATAGCAGGTTGGAGATAGTGGATGTGCATTCTTTTTTTTCAGCGGAAGCTCCTTACCTTTAGTGTGTTGCAGGTTTCTAATCAACTATTTCGCTTGACAGGTTTTGAAAGGACGGAATTAGATCACGCCGTTGGAGGCTGCGGAGTGGATCGGGCTTCAGCCCCGGAGGGACTCCTTTGCGTTGAACGCAGCCGGCGGTCCGATCCAATCGCCATGGGCCAGCGATGGGTCGGGCCTACAGCCCTCTGTCTCGACTCCGCACCGGACCTGGGCCGTTGCCCCAGGCTGTTATAGAACGGGCCGTTGGCCCTGTTTCGGTTAGCCCAGCCGACCATTCAGCTGGCCTGCCGGCTTGCCATCATCGGCTCTAACAGTTTGCGGTCGAGGAAGACCTGCGTCAGCTTATCGAGAGCTTCCGCGTACTTCTTTACGACCGTTCGCAGGCACAGTCCGAGCATTGCCGCTGTCTCGGCCTGCGTGTAGCCTTCGATCGCGATGCGGCGGAGCAGAAGGCGCAGTCCAGGATCGAGCGACGCCAGGCAGTTCCCGACGTCATGCACGAAGATGAGCGAATCGTCGAAGGCCTCCGCGTTGCAGCTGGTCACCTTGCCGCGAAAGAGTTCGCGGCCCAGCAGCGAAGGAACGCGCCCGCTCTCCATCGACAACGTCATGTAGCGCCTCAGGATCGCCTCCGTGTACTCGCGGTAGAAGATCAGCCCAGCGATGGGATCGCGCTGAGCGGTTGGAGCCTTGAACTGCACGGCTTGCTCTACAACTGGAGCTGAAGCCTTCACCAGCCGGAGGCAATGCGGGCGCTTCCGCTCCTGCACGGCCACGGCTGCCGACGAGAGCGACGCAGTGGCCCACACACGCGGCAAAATCCGCATGCGGCTATGTCTCTGCTGGGTCATCGAGAGGGCGGTGTTCATCGCGCACCTCCATTTGCCTGTACGGCCACGGGATGCATCCCGGTGCGAGGCTTTCTGGGGCCCAGCGGACGCCGCCGGCCCCTGGCCGCGGGAAAGCCGGCAAGCCTTCCCCGGCAGCGTTTGCAGTAGACCCCGTCCGCGGTTTCGGCCCGGAGCCACAGCGCCCCGCACCCTTCACATACTTTAATGTCCATGCGCAGATAGTTCATCGTTCTCTCCAAAGACATAGTTCTCCCCCGGCGGGCCTCGGGTGTCATTCATTGGTCGGACGGGCTCGCACAGGTTGCTATGAAGTGCCTGCCGCTCGCTTCGGGACATCTCGTTCGGACCCGATCGCGTTCGCCGCGCACTGCTTTGTGATCTTCCAGTCGGCCGTTTTGCTGAGAACGGCCACAGACTCTTCGCCGTCGCATGCACCCATTGCCCGGCCTTTAGGGGACTTGCCTTCCACCCGTCCCATCGCCTTGCGGGTTACCTGCCACATCGAAGGAGTGGCTTGGTTATAAGCGGCGCATACTGCACTGTCAAGCACCATTTTTGCAGAATTTAGATTTGGCCAGATCGTCACTATTTGCAACGTGTTAGCAGGTAAAATGGTGCTAAACCAACAGCTTTTCCACGCACCGCGCACATACCGCACTTGTTCGCCTATTCTTCGCCTGGAGAATTGCCTTGCCGGCGATGCAATTCCCCGCCTGAGCTAGACTGGAGACACATGCCCGGTAGCTTCTACGCCAATTGGATGATCCGCTGGGAGACCGCCCTGACGATGCGCGACAAGAATCGCATCGTGCGTCCGCTGGAGTGGGGCTTCGACTGGCTGCCTCCTCTCGACTCTGCGGAGGGCTATCCTGACGATCAGGCCCGCATGATCGCCCTCAGCGATCAGATCGCGCGCAACTCCGAAGACTTCTTCGGTTACGAAACCCCGACCGACTTCCGCCTCGAAGAGCGTCACCCTCAGCTCTTTCCCACCAATGTTCGTCCGGAGACGCTGGCGCAGGATGCCGAGATGAAGCGCAAGGCCGCTGCCGGCGAGCTCGACCACGCGCAGTTCCTGCGTTTTACCTCGCCCGTGCGCTCGCCGCACCCGGAGAACGACCAGGTGAACGCCCGCTGGTTTCCCGCCGGCGCCGCGCAGCAGGAGAAGTTTCGCCGCGCGGGCAAGCCTCGCCAGGCGATGGTCGTGATGCCGCAGTGGAACGCCGACGGCCTCTCGCACAACGCCTTGTGCGAGATCTTCAATCGCTTTGGAGTCAGCTGTCTGCGTCTTTCCAAGCCGTATCACGACATTCGCCGTCCGCCGGAGCTGGAGCGCTCCGACTACGCCGTCTCGGCCAATATCGGGCGCACCATGGCGGCCTGCCGGCAGGCTGTGGTGGACATCCGCTCTTGCCTGGACTGGCTCGCCCAGCAGGGCTACGAACAGTTCGGCATCCTGGGCACGTCGCTGGGCTCCTGCTACGGCTTCATCGCCGCCGCGCACGATCCGCGCCTGCAGGTCTGCGCGTTCAACCACGCCTCAACCTGGTTCGGCGATGTGGTGTGGACAGGCCAGAGCACACGCCACATCCGCGAGGCCTTCGAGAATGCGGGGCTGGATCAGGCTTCGCTGCGCGAGGTCTTCCGTGGCATCAGTCCAATGGCGTATATGGACCGCTTCGCCGCCAATCCGAAGCAGGTGCTGGTGGTGCATGCTACCTACGACCTGACGTTCCTCGAAGAGTTCTCGCAGGATGTGCTGAAGAATTTCGAGCGCTACAGGATCGACTACATCGCCCGCACCCTGCCCTGCGGACACTACACTACGGGCGAAACGCCGTACAAATATCTCGACGCGTGGTATTTGGGCAAGTTCATACACGACGCCTTTAAGAAGCTGGCACTGGCGAATGGGAAGCCGATAGGATTGCGACTATGAAGAGATGGCCTTTCGGAGGTATCGCCGCAATCGTGGTCGCTGTCGTTGTGATGGCGCTGCCGCTGCGGGCGCAGTTGCCGTCGATGTCGGACGTGAACCCCGGCGATGAAAAGCCGGCGGCGGGTCCGTTGCCGGAGTGGGACGTGGCGCTGGTGAAGCCGCACCCGGCCGACGATCCCGGGATGATGTGGCAGGTGACCGCGGATGGCCTGAAGCTGGTGAATCTGCCGCTGGAGCAGATGATCTGCACCGCGTGGGATTTGAAGCCGTATCAGGCCTCCGGGCTGAACGGATGGATGAAGAGCGCCAGGTTCGACCTGACCGCGAAGGTGAGCGGCGACAACGTGGCCGTCTACAAGAAGCTGAACGTGGCCCAGCGCCGCACGATGCTGCAGAAGCTGCTGGCCGAGCGATTCCAGCTAAAGGTCCACATGGAGACGAAGACGCTGCCTGTCTATGACCTGGTGGTGGACAAGACCGGGTCTAAGTTGAAAGTTTCGACGGCGCTCGATCCGCCCTCGCCCGAAGAGGCGCGGGAGCATCCCGAGAAATACAACAGGGGCGGCATGTCGATGGGCCCGGGGATGTTCAAGGGCACGGGTGTGCCGGTGCGCTCGCTGGTGAGCCAACTGGGAAACGTGCTGGGCAAGCCGGTCCGCGACCAGACCGGGCTGACGGGCGAGTACGACATCGACCTCCACTTCCGGCGGGAAGATAAGGCCGATAGCGGCGACGACGCCGATGCTCCGTCGGTCTTCTCCGCGGTGCAGGAACAGTTAGGGCTGAGGCTGGTTCCAGATAAGGGCCCGGTGGAGACGCTGGTCGTGGATGCCGCGCGGAAGCCGGAAGCGAACTAAGCATGCGAAATTGGCCGCGACGGCTCCGAAGTGCTCACGAGAAGCCGACTTTCGTTAGTTGTCGCCTGAAGTGGGTTCATATCCATGAGAGCAAGTCTGAGACTCTGCCGAATAAGGGCGTGTTCAATACGACGGGAAAACGTCTATCGTCGAAGTGTAGTTGGACATACCGAGTGAGGTAGCGCCGCAGTGACGATTGAGAACTTTCGTCTGGTCGTTTTTCGCGCCGTAGCCAGGCACTCAAGTTTCAGCCGGGCCGCCGAGGAGCTGCTGTTGACGCAGCCCGCGGTCACGCAGCAGATCAAGGCGCTCGAAGAGCAGTTCGGGCACCCGCTGTTTCACCGTGCAGGAGGACGCATTTCCCTGACTCCAGGGGGCGCCGCCTTGCTTCCCTTTGCGGAACAGATTAAAGCATTGACCGAAGACGCGATCGCGGCTGTGGCGAAGGCGTACGGCCAAGAGGCGGGAGAGCTAAGCCTTGGAGCATCGCAGACGATTGCGCAATACCTGCTGCCCACTTTCATCGCAGCGTTCCTGCGGACGAATCCGCTGGTCCGCATGACAGCGCGAAGCGGCAACACCGATGCGATGCTCGCGTTGCTGGTGGCCGGTGACATTCAGGTTGCATTGCTGGAAGGGCCGGACCATCGAACGGATGTGCATATCGAGCCGTTCATGGAAGACCATATGGTGCTCGTCGTCCCGTCCAGCCACGAGTGGGCCGGTCGCAAGATCACTCTCGATGAACTTCGCACGCAGCCATTGCTGGTTCGTGAGTTTGGATCAGGCTCGCGGCGGGTCGTCGAGCAGGCGCTTGCAGGCGAGGGTCTGAAGACCAAAGACCTCAACATACGGATGGAACTGGACTCCACGGAAGGTCTGCTGAATGGCGTAGAAGCCGGTCTCGGCGTCACCTTCGTGTCGCGCTGGGCTGTGCGTAATCAGCTTTCCCTCGGCACGCTGAAGCTGGCCCGGGTCGAGGGTCTGAAGCTTTGCGAAGCTTTTCGCTGGCCCGCCGGGCGGGTCCTGAGCCTTCCGGCAATGTGGGACGTTTTCTAACATTTCTCCGGGGGTATGCCGCTGCGGTGGCCCCAGGACGTTCCACCAGGATCAAACCTGCCTGAGTCCTCAGGGGTCGGGCTAATAGGGTATTAGAAGTTCTACTTGGACGCCGGCTTCGCGCTCCTCGATAGTCAGTGTAGAGGAACCCACGTGACCGAAACGATGACGCAGAAGTACATGGAAGTAGCAGCAAGCGAACGACACTACTTCATTACAGAAACGGCGGAAGAGATTTATCCGGCATATGCGCCGGCTTCCGGGCACCTTGGCCAGACGGGGCCCGGAACTCCAAAGAAGGCCTTCGATGCGCGGTCAGTCTTCTTTCTGGGTCTGCTTCTGGCCGGCAGCGGACTCGTCTCTCCGCCGGTGGCGCTGGTCGGCGGCATCGCGTTTGGGTTTACCGTAGTGCACCCCTACCGCAAAGAGGCCAGCTCCCTGGCGAAGCTGCTCCTGCAAATCTCAGTGGTGCTGCTTGGCTTTGGGATGAACCTGCAGCAGGTGATCCACGCGGGCAAATCCGGGTTTCTCTATACCGCGATCAGCATCTGCTCCGCGGTGGTGCTGGGGCTTTTGCTGGGCAAGGTCTTTGATGTCGGCGGTAAGGCGAGTTACCTCATCACCCTGGGCACGGCGATTTGCGGTGGATCGGCGATCGCGGCAATCGCGCCAATCATGGACGCGAACGAGGAAGAGATTTCAGTCTCCATGGGCACCGTGTTTCTTCTGAACTCGGTTGCCTTACTGCTCTTCCCAGCCATCGGCTGGTGGCTGCATCTGAGCCAGAACCAGTTTGGATTATGGGCAGCTCTGGCCATTCACGATACTTCATCGGTCGTCGGAGCAGCCGCCAAATATGGTCCTCAGGCGCTGGCGATCGGGACGACCGTAAAGCTTGCGAGAGCGCTCTGGATTGTTCCGGTTTCGCTGATCACGGCAACGTATATGAGCAGACTCGCCAGGCGGGATGGAACCTCAAACCATCAAGCGAAGGTAAAGGTTCCCTGGTTCATCTTTCTGTTCGTCGGAGCTTCGGTGCTGAGTACGTATCTACCGCGCTTCATGGGCACGTATCTGGATCTTAATCGGCTGGGCAAGGCAGGGTTGACAGCCACCCTGTTCCTGATCGGGACCTCGCTCTCAAAGAAGACACTTCAGGCCGTGGGGATCAGGCCTTTCCTTCAAGGGGTCATCCTCTGGATCATCGTTGGTACAGCCTCGCTCGTAGCGATTTACCTGGGATTGATCTCGATCTAAATGGCAGGGCACCTATTTCGAAGGCGCTTAGCATTCACAAGCACAGCACAACATCAGATAGGTACTCATACACGCGCTTCTCATCAGGGGCAGACCGGGGGGCTTCAGCCAGTCGCGATTTGGCGACGAGTGCATGCGCGACCAGCAGCCGCCAACGCGCTACTGGTGCGCAGCACCTCCAGCCTCAGGCGTAGTTCATCGCTTCCAGATCCGCAATCATCCCCGGCCCGGTCGGATGCCAGTTCAACTCCCGCTGCGTCTGCGCGCTCGACGCCGGCATATCAAAGCCCATGAACAATCCCAGCCATCCGAAATGACTCATCGCTTCCTCCTGCGACAGCGAGGCGACCGGCAGCTTCATCCCGCGGCCGATCACCTCGGCCATATCGCGTACCGGCACCCCCTCTTCGGCGACGGCGTGGTAGCGGCTGCCCGCTTCGTGTTTTTCGAATGCCAACTTGTAGAGCCGGGCAACATCGCTGACATGTGCCGCCGGAAAGCGGTTCAGTCCCTCGCCCACGTACGCCACGACTCCCTTGTCGCGGGCGATCTGGATGTACGGCGTGATGAGGCCCTGCCTGAACGGATCGTGGACCTGCGGAAGCCGCACCACCGACACCTTCACGCCGCGCTCCGCGACCGCAAGACCGGCCAGTTCCGAAGCTCTGCGCGGATTGGGGTGATCGGCGTCGAAGTGGCTTTCGATCGCGAGCTCGCCCGGTGCAAACGTTCCCAT
>CAXTMK010000084.1:0-207 GCA_964245315.1 uncultured Acidobacteriaceae bacterium
TCCCCGGCGCATACCGCTCCATCATTTGCCCGGCGCGCAAATCCTCCACCTCCAAAAAGCCAATCTCCAGCATCTTCTGCCGCAGTTCGCTCGGCTCGAAGTAGCTCACCCAGATCTCGCCCGCCGCTGCCACCCGCTTAGCCCGAGCGTCGTGCAGCGCGCGCATCTCCGGCGTCAGCGTCTCCGGAGGATCGGCATAGTCGAACC
>CAXTMK010000084.1:217-20418 GCA_964245315.1 uncultured Acidobacteriaceae bacterium
GCAATGAAGTTCAGCGTCGCCCAGATCGCCTCCCGCCGCAGATAAGGCACCACTCCCAGCCATGTAAAGAACGTCGGCGCATTCGCATCGAACCCGGCCGCCGCCAATCCCTCCGCCAGCGCCCCGCGCTCGAAGTCCACCGGCGCAAACCGCAGCCAGTCAGGCGCGGCAATCCCAGCCTCTTCCAACCGCGATTGCTTCCAGGCCTGTGTCGCCGGATAATCCACCTCGAACACCCGCAGTGCATCGCCATACGGACTGCGATACCCAAACGTATCCAGCCCCGCGCCCAGCACCACCAGCTGCCTCGTCCCGTCGCGAACCGCCGCATCCAGTGCATCCTCCGCGAAGCGCGTGCGCAGCGCGATAAACATCCGCATCCCGCGCTGCGTCGCATCCCTTTTCGCCTGCGCGACCGCAGCCTCCGCCTCATCGCCCAGAATCCGCAGCGCCAGCGGATCCCGAAAGAACGCCCCACGCTCCAGCACCTGGTGCGCCGCCCGATGCGCGGCCGCCGCAAACGCCGTCCGGCTTGGCTTCCCAGCTTCCATGCCAGCAGCCTACCAAATGACCGAAACGCGAGCAGCCCCAAACCGTCTAAACTGGCAGTACCGTCCCATGCGAACCCTCCTCCAACTCGCAGTCGTTCTGGCCGCCATCTGCGCTCCGCTTGCCGCTCAGGTTCCCGAATCTCCGCAGGTCATCCAGGGCCCCCAGGCCGCTGGAAAGCCCGTAAGTCCAGACACGGGCAAAGCCCCCGACATCACCCGCATGACCAACGACACCGTCCTGCGCATGCACGCCGCCGGCCTGAACGACGACCTCATCATCCAGACCATCAAAACCCAGCCCGGCGAGTACAGCACCGACCCCGAGAACCTCATCGCGCTCAAGAAATCCGGCCTCTCCGACGACGTGCTCACCGCCATGGCCAACAAGGCGCGACGCCAGATCACCAACGTAGACAATGCCGGCAGCCCGCCGCCCATCGAGCTCTCGCCCGTCAACGAAATCGGCGTCTACTACAAAGACCGCGACGGCCGCTGGACCCTCATGGACTCCGAGATCGTCCACATCAAATCCGGCGGATTCCTCAAATCTACCGTCACCCACGGCATCGTCAAGGAAGACCGCAACGGCGTCGTCAACGGCAAGGAAGCGAAGCTGCTGCTGCCCCGCCCCATCGAGTTCCTCATCTACGCCCCCGATGGCGTCACCGCCTCCGAGTACGAGCTGCTCGCCTTCCGCCTTAACGGCAAAGACCGCGAGTTCCGCGTCCTCACCGGAGGCATCATCCACTCCACCGGCGGCGCCCAGCGCGACGACGTCGCCTTCACCCCCAAAAAGATCGCGCCCCGAACCTGGACCTTTACCCTCGGCCAGGACACACCCGGCGCCGAGTACGGAATCCTTCCCCCCGGAACCGGTAACGTTACGAATGGGGGCAAGATTTATACCTTCGCTATCTCCGAATAGCCATGCCCTGACCCAAAGCTGGTATTCCTCCGCGGGAGACGCCCACGTACAACTAAACCTGTTGGACACCAGGCCCCACGTATCACTTCTGTCCACCCTGAGGAGCGGAGTTGAACGTGTCCGCTCCTCTTGCTTCTTCCCGATCTCGTTGCATCGCGTAGACTTGTCTGTCATTGCGTAACCTGGTTGTGGTTTAGTCATTGTTGTCATCCCGCAGGGATCTGCTTTTGTCTTCGCTGCGCACCGCCCCAATCCGGAGTCCTCCCCCGATGAATGCAGCACCAATCCTCGCAATGCCCCGGCCCGGTGCCGGACCCGCACTCGTCCAGCCCGCCAAACCGATGCTGTGCGACTCGCTCGAAGACCGCGCGCTCTTCGCCGAGAACTTCGACCACACCCCATTCCAGTTCCGCCACCTGCTGCATCAGCACCCGGCCTTCCAGTTGAACGCGCTGCTCGCCGCCGCCGAACGCCTCTCCGCCGCGAAAAACAACAAAAGCCATTACGAGTCCGGCGAGCCTGACCGCAACGCCTGGTTCGGCGCCCGCCCCGAAGGCACCACCCTCGTGCAGGCGCTGGCCTCCATCCAGTCCGGCAAGAACTGGGTCATCCTCAAGCGCATCCACGAGGACGCCGTCTACCGCGCCGTCCTGCTCGAGATCATCCCCGAGCTTTCGCGGCTCTCCGGCGTCGATATCGCCCGCGTCTACTACGACCCCACCATGACGATCTTCGTCACCTCGCCCGGCCGCATCACGCCCTACCACATGGACGGCGAAACCAACTTCCTCGCCCAGATCCACGGCGAAAAGCTCGTCTATATCTACGATGGCAACGACCCGTCGATCCTTTCGCAGCAGGATCTGGAAAAATACTGGACCGGCTCGCTGCCCAAGATCGACTATCCCGAAGCCCTGCCGCACGGCCACTTCCAGTACGCGCTCGCGCCCGGCAACGGAGTCTTCAACCCCGCCTGCTTCCCGCACTGGCTGCAGAACGGCGACAATATCTCAGTCTCGGTCTCGATCAACTTCAAGCGCAGAAACAACCCCACCATCGGCGCGCACCGCATGAACCGCTACCTGCGCAAGGCAGGCCTGAACCCCAAAGCGCCGGGTGAGTCGCTCCCGCTCGACCGCGCCAAGGAAGCCACGTTCGGCCGCCTCTACTCTATCGCCGAAGCCACCCGCAACAAGCTGAAAAGCAGGGTGTAGGGGATAGGGGGTAGAAGCCTGTGTGCCCCACCCTCGAACGACGGTCTTATCGTAGGACAGGGTGGGGTATTGTTTGCGGAAGCAAACGACGGTCTTTCCCCACCGAACCCATCCGTGCCTATTCATCGCGCTTTTGTCTCTCGCGATGAGTGGGACTGCCCACACCTCGATTCCCTCCTCCCTCTTCCGCGAACACATCCTTGTCACACCTCCGGAAGGGTGCCTGCACCAAAAAATGGTTCAACTTTCGGAACACTCAGGTCCGGAATTAACCTACCTGCTTTGAATACTTTGCACAAGTTAATGCAGGGGGAGGAGGCCACTCCGAAACCTTCCCCGCCACCCGGCATCCAATGGCCATGAGTCTCTTGCTGGAACCCCTGAGAGTCGGCGCTCTCGAGCTGCCGAATCGCGTCGTCATGGCGCCGTTGACCCGCCTGCGCGGCACTGTCGATCATCTGCCGACGCCCCTTATGGTGGAATATTACCGCCAGCGCGCAAGCGCCGGCATGATCATCACCGAGGGCACGCCGGTCTCGCCCATGGGCGTTGGTTACGCGCAGGTTCCCGGTATCTGGTCTCCCCGGCAGACCGAGCTTTGGAAACCGATTACAGCGGCCGTGCACGAGGCCGGAGGACGCATCCTGGCGCAGATATGGCATGTCGGACGGGTGAGCGATTCGTCGTTCCTGAACGGCCTGCAGCCGGTTGCGCCAAGCCCTGTTCCGCCGCCGGGAACGGTGACGCTGATCCGCCCGAAGAAAGAGTTTGAGGTGCCGCGCGCGCTTGGCCTGGAAGAGATCAGGCATGTCATCGAGGAGTTCCACCAGGGCGCGAAGAACGCCAAGGAAGCCGGCTTCGATGGCGTCGAGATTCACGGCGCGAACGGCTACCTGCTCGACCAGTTCCTCCACTCGGCCTCCAATCTCCGCGACGACGAGTACGGCGGTCCGGTCGAAAATCGTGCTCGCCTTCACCTCGAAGTCGCCGAGGCTGCAAGCTCGGTCTTCGGCGCGGATCGCGTCGGCATGCACCTGGCTCCGCGCGGCGATGTAATGGGCATGGGCGATGCCAACCCGCGCGATACCTTCCTCTATCTGGCAACGGAGTTGGGCAAGCGCGGCCTCGCCTTCCTGATGGCGCGCGAGTACTTCGGCGAGGATCGTCTCGGGCCGGAGCTCAAACAGGCCTTCGGCGGCGTCTATATCGCGAACGAAAAGTACACGCAGGCGCAGGCCGAGCAGGCGATCGCGGCCAGCGAGTGCGATGCAGTCGGCTTTGGCAAGCTGTGGATCGCAAACCCCGACCTGGTAAAGCGTTTTGCGAGCGGGGCGGAGCTGAATGCGCCCAATCCGGAGACGTTCTACACGCACGAGGCCGAAGGCTACACTGACTACCCGGCTCTGAGCTGAGATAAAACGACCACGGAACAACACGGATTACACGGATAAATCCGCCGAGGTTTGATCCGTGTCATCCGCGTTAACCCGCGGTCGCTTTTCGTTTTGGGGTGCGCTGGAACTCGCGATACGCGTCGGACTTGCCGATGCCGCGCTCGCGGGCCACGCGCTTCAGGGCGTCTTTTTCGCTCAGCGATTCGGCTTGCATCAGGGATTCCACTGCTTCGCGGACAGTCATCTCGGCGGCTTTGAAATCGGGGCTGAGGGTGAAGAGCAGGACCATTTCGCCGCGAACCTGTGCGCGCGCAGCCAGGGTTGCGAGCACCTCCGCAGCCGCGCCGCGCAGGAACTCTTCATGCAGCTTGGTCAGCTCGCGGGCGACGACGACGGGTTGTGCGGGGCCGAAGGTGCCGACGATGTCGGCCAGGGCTTCGAGGATGCGGTGCGGCGTCTCGTAGAAGAGGTGCGTATGCGCCGCTCGCGGCAGCGCTTCGAGTGTCGAACGGCGGGCGCCGGATTTTGACGGCAGAAAGCCGTGGAAAGTAAAGCTTTCGGCCGACAGACCGCTGGCGATGAGCGCCGAAATTGCCGCGTTTGCGCCGGGAATCGGGAAGACCGGTACGCCGGCGGCAATGGCTGCCGCGGCAAGCTGCGCACCCGGATCGGCGATGCCGGGCGTGCCGGCGTCGGAGACGATGGCGATGCGGGCGCCGGACTTCAGTTCGGCTGCGAGTTCTGCTGCGCGGCCGCCCTCGTTGAAGAGGTGGTAGCTGACGGTCGGGGTCTTGATGTCGAAGTGGTTCAGCAGCTTCTGGGTCTGGCGCGTGTCTTCGCAGGCGATCTTATTCGCTTGGCGCAGCACCCGCAATGCGCGCAGGGTAATGTCCTCCAGATTGCCGATGGGCGTCGCGACAAGGTACAGGCCGGGAGCTAGCTGCTTCTCATCCATTGGGTACAGTGTCGCTCATCCGAAAGACAAAGCGATCACGGATCGACACGGAATTCACGGATTGAGTTCTCGGCAATTGTTTTATCCATGTAATCCGTGTGCATCCGTGGTCGTTCTTTGAGGGCTAAACTGGAACTTATGGCGGATCAGCTTTATCTAAGTTTGTGGTTTCCCAATTTTCGGTTCGATAGTCTGCCTGCCGCTACGATCGCGGTACTGCGGCAGTTTGCGCGTGTCAGCGGATTACCTCGGGTTGCGGCGGCAGCCGCGTATCCCGTCAACTTCTCCGAGCCGCCGGTTTACCAGCGCGTTTATGTGCTCGATACGCGGGCCGAAGAGGGTGCGGATACGTCGGACTCCATCATCGAGAACGCGGTGGCGGAGGCGATGGAGCTGCTGCACGAGGACTCGGCGTATGAGTTTGAGATGAAGTGGCGGCTGTGGAAGTATGAGGCTGCTGCCGGCGGCCTGGATGCGACCTGGAAGCGTGTGCCCACGACGGTTAAAGTGCTGGCGTTCGGCCCGGAGTTCGATGACGCTACGTTCGAGCAGAATGGGCTGATTCGCGTCGATTTCGGCCTGGACACTCCTTGGGTCTTCGATGAGGACGAGGTCTGGGAGGATGACGATGCGCGCGAAGATGCGGCCAAGTACATCAAGGAAAACGTGGAGATGCTGCTGGCGTTTACGCTGAGCGTCGAGAAGCATTGCGGCATCTCGTCGCGGCTGCTTTGGACGGAGAGCGGAGAGCCGCTGGCCGAGAAACTGGTGGCTCGATTGCAGCGGCTGAATTGAGGACAAGACCGACCACGAATTCGCGCAGATAACACGGAACAAACAGACCAGGACAAACGTTCTGACTACTCAAGAATGATTGCAGAGGTTTCAATCCGTGTATTTCCGTGTGAATCCGTGGTCGTTCTTAGTTTGAGGCAGTTGTCTTGCCTTTGCCTTCGTAGGTAATATGCCATACGCTGCGGGAGCCGTCATCGGTAACGAACATGCTGCCGTCCTTGGCGATGGTGACGCCTACCGGCCTTCCCCAGACCTTGCCCTCGGGTGTGACGAAGCCGGTCAGGAAGTCCTCATAGCTTCCGTCGGCTTTGCCGTTATGCATGGGGATACGGATCACCTCGTAGCCGGCGCGGTTCTGGCGGTTCCAGCTGCCGTGCTCGGCGGCGAATGCGTCCCCGTCGTAGGTCGATGGGAATTCGCCAGAGGTGGGATAGAAGGTCATCTCAAGCGAAGCCATGTGCGGCTGCACGAGCACGTCAGGTACGGTTACCTTGCTGCTCAGGTCTACATGCTTGCATGAGCTGCCGTCGGGCGAAGTGGCCGGTGCCTGCAGGTTGGCGGCGGTACCGTCCGCGCAAGGCTGGGGCAGGCGCGGGTCGGGATGCGCTCCGATGTAG
Source organism: uncultured Acidobacteriaceae bacterium (assembly GCA_964245315.1). Lineage (GTDB taxonomy): Bacteria > Acidobacteriota > Terriglobia > Terriglobales > Acidobacteriaceae > Edaphobacter. Next base: position 6,669 of record CAXTMK010000084.1, read on the forward strand.
TACCAGGGCCAGCCGTAGAAGCCGTCCTCCTTGACCGAGGTGACGTAGTCGGGGACGAGGTGGTTGCCAAGGTTGTCGCGCTCGTTGGCCGAACACCACAACATGCCGGTGACGGGATTGATGGCCTCGCCCACGCAGTTGCGGATGCCGGCGGCGTAGACCTTGAGGAATTTGCCCTCGGGCGTGAACTCGAGCACGTCGGCGCGATGAAATTCCTTGGGCGTGTTGTCCGGGTCGTCTATGTTGGAGCCGGAGCCGACGGAGACGAGCATTTTGGTCCCGTCCGCCGTAAAGACGACGTCGCGAGTCCAGTGGCCGCCGCCGCGCAACTGCGCGAAGCCGGGAAGCTCGGCTACGATCTTCTCCGCAGGCCCGGTGGCGACCAGATCGCCGGATTTGTAGGGGAAACGGACGACGGAATCGGTGTTGCCGACGTAAACCCATTTGGGATTCGGGCCGGCAGGATAGAAGTTGATCCCAAAGGGCAGGTTCAGGCCGGTGGCGAAGGTGGAGATGGTCTGGGCCTTGCCGTCGGGGCCGACGCCGCGCAGGACGAAGATCTTGTCGCCGTGGGAGTCGGACATAAAGATGTCGCCATCAGGCGCGGTCCGCAGCAGGCGCGGCTCGCGGAAGGTCGAGGGAGCTGCCGGAACGGACGGCGCCTGATTATTCTGAGAGGAAGATGCGGCGGTCGGCTTAAAATCGCCGCCCGCGTAGAGTGTGACCTTAAAGCCCGCAGGCGCAATGGGCCACGCGTTATCGGGTTTGGCTACGAGCGTGGGACCATTGTTGACGGCCTCGGCCGGCGCGGGCGCGGGCAGGTCGGCGACGGTGATCTTGCGGCGGGTGCCGGGCTGCTGCTGATTCCAGTCGGCGAAGGCGGCCTGGCCGGTGACCACCTGACCGGATTGGCCGAATGCAGGCAACGTGGTGGAGAGGACGAGAGTCGAGATTGCAAGTTTGCGGAAGCTCATAGGGGTTCTCACCAATTCAGACGGCTGGAGTTCGCTAAAGGTGGCACGGGTTACGGATTGGCCGGCGCAAGTTCTTTCAGCGCGCCAAACGGAAGGGACGCGGTCAGGGTAGCACGGTCTTTATGCGGCTCGATGATGATGGAATTGGTGAACTGGCGGATGGCCTGCTCGCCGGGAGTTGCGGGATCGGGTTGAGCGATTCGACCGACGGTACGCGCAAGATTAAGCAGATTATTCATCTCACGCGCGGCGTGGGCGGCGGATTCGGAGTTTTCGGCGAGCGCGTCGATGCGCAGATGCAGTGCCGTCGTGAAGCGCAGGCTGGCGATGAAGTTGGAGTCGGCGGGGAGCGGAAGCTCGAAACCGGCGGCCGAGAGATGGCCATCCTTACCAAAAGGCAGGCCGATCTGGCCCACGGCCCAGGCGGGCGAGAAGGCGGGCACGTCCGCATAGAGCGCGTTCAGCAGCGACGAGCCGGCAAAAGGGTTGGCAGCGGCGCGCTGGCGGTCGAGGATGGAGTGAATCTGCTCCGGGGTGGGCATGTTGGAGGCGGCGATGAGGTCGTAGCCCAGGATAGCCACCAGCACGGAACGGCCTTCGGCTGAGGGAATGGAGTAGATGATGTGATTGGCGTAGGTCTCCTGCGCTTTGGACTGCGCGGCGAGGTAGGTTGCGAGCCTGGCGGCGTCGAAGCGGCCTTCGAAGACCTCGCTGAAGCCGACCGGGCCGTTGGGACCGCTGGGGTTGGACATGCGGTGCAGGGCGAAGGCGACCGAGTCGAGATCGCGCTCCGGCAGGATGCCGGTGGCGTCGATGAAGGGCTGGAAGGACGCGGGCGTAATGGGGTTCCTGTCGAAGTGCGTCGCGGCGCGGATGGACTTCAGGTTGAGGAAGACGATGGCGTCCGATACGGGCAGCAGGCGCGCGGCTTCGGGCGGAGCCTTGGCGCGCAGGTAGAGCACGACCGCGAGGGCGCAGACGAGCAGGAAGACGGCGAGGAGCGTGTACGTGGAGCGGCGTCGCATCGGCATCCGGGGTTGTGAACGAGTGTACAGAAAGGCAGGTTCAGGGCGGAACTACCCTAGCCGGACACCACGATCTCGGAGAAATCCGCGATCCCGCCGAAGTCTCCCAACACCCGCGCCAGCAGCGCCAGACGATTTGCTCTCACGCTCTCGTCCGGGTCCATCACCATGACGGCGTCGAAGAACGCGTCTACCTGCGGACGCAGCGTGGCAATGGCTTCGAGGGCGCCGCGATATTCGTGCGCCCTGCGCAACTCCGCCACTCGCGGCTTCAGGTCGGCCGCTTTTTCCGCGAGCGCAAGCTCTGCGCCGTCCTTCAGCATGGCCACATCGAGGGCCGGGCTGGCCAGGATGCCTTTCTCGTGCGCCTGCGCCAGGATGTTCTTCATGCGCTTGAACGCCGCTGAAACCGCCGCGAAATCTTCGGACCCGCGCACAGCTGTAACCGCTTCCGCACGCGCGACCGCATCGCGCACGTCATCCGCGCCCACCGCAAGCACCGACTTCACCACATCGTAGGCCTGCGCCCTGGCCTCGCGCAGGTAAAACTCCAGCCGCTCCGCCAAGAAGACTTCGATCTTCGAAACCAAAGCTTCATCGGCCCTGCCGACGGCTGCCCGCGCGATCCCGCCGAGGCCGAGCGTCAAGTCGCTCTCGGCGAGAATCTTCACCACGCCGTTTGCCGCTCGACGCAGCGCGAACGGGTCCTTCGATCCCGTAGGTTCAAGCCCGAGGCCGAACATGCCGGCGATCGTGTCGGCCTTATCGGCGATCGCCAGCACCTGGCCTTCGACCGTTCGCGGAATGCCGTCTTCCATCGACGCCGGCTTGTAGTGATCGTAGATGGCCGCGGCGACTGCATCCGACGCTCCCTGAGAACGCGCGTACAGGCCGCCGACCTGCCCCTGCAACTCGGTGAATTCCTTGACCAGTTCGGTGGTCAGGTCTGTCTTCGCCAGCCGCGCCGCGGTTTTGAGGGCGTCGCCATCGATCCCGCTCATGCGCCCCGCAAGCGTACCCGCGACGACACCGATGCGCTCCGACTTCTTTGCATAGCTGCCGAGATCCTTCTGGAAGGTCACGTTCTCCAGCAGCTTCACGCGCTCCGTCAGCGGCACACGCTGGTCGAACTCCCAGAAGAACCGCGCATCGTTGAAGCGCGCCCGCAACACCCGCGCATTGCCGTGCCGAATAACCCCCTCCCCAGCCTCGTCCGCCACAGTATTGAGCACCGCCAGGAAGTGCGGAGCCAGCTTGCCATCCTTCGTCTCCACCGCGAAGTAGTTTTGATGGTCACGCATAACTGTAACCAGCACCTCTTCGGGCAGCGAGAGGTACTCCGGCTCGAAGGCTCCGACGATCACCGAAGGCCACTCGGTCATATGCGTCATCTTGTCGACCAGCGCGTGATCCTCGCGCCAGCGCGTGCCTTCCACGGTCCGGCAGACGCGGTCGAGAGCCTTGCGAATCGTGTGCCTGCGCAGCTCGACATCGGCCATGACGAACGCGTTGCGGAGCGCCGCGACATACTCCGCCGGCTCGCCGATCTCGATCTCGCGCGCGCCATGCAGCACGCGATGCCCGTAGGTGCAGCGGCCCGCCTCATAGCCGCCGAACTGGACTGGAACAACGTCGGCGCCAAGCAGCGCCAGCAGCCAGCGCACGGGGCGGACGAAGCGCTCCGGCTTGCCCACGCGCCAGTACATATTCTTCGCCCAGTAGATGCCGGCGATCTCCTTTGGCAGCTCACTCATAATCACCGAAGAGGCGTGGCGCCCCGGCTTCGATGAAGTCGCGGCGATGTACTCGCCTTTTGGGGTTTCGACGATTCGCAACGCCGGTACGGCGACGCCCGCCTTCTTCGCAAACGCGATCGCCGCCGGTCCCGGCAGGCCGTCCTTGTAGGCGATCTTCGTCGCGGGTCCCATCAACTCCTCGGCGACATCCTCCTGTTTGTCGGCGACATCCTTTACCAGCACAGCCAGCCTACGCGGGGTCGAATAGCTCGCCGCCTCAGCACCGTTCGCGATCAGGCGCTCGCGTTCCAGCATCGCGAGCACGCGCGTTGCCAGCTCTGCCTGCGCTCCCGCGAGCATGCGCGCCGGAACCTCTTCCAATCCAATCTCAAACAAAAAGTCCATGTATTCCTATCTTAACGGCTCAGGCGGTAATCCGAGCCGCTTCACCAGACCAGTAATCATCTTCCGCACTTCCAGAAGTTCCGCCTTGAGATCGTCATGCAGCTCTCCGGCAAGAAAACCCAGATCGCGGGATAAAAGAAGGACGTACTCCAGTTCGTGTCCGGCGGCGCGGGCTTTCTTTAGATCAAGAGCGAACTCTGCATCCGAAGCACGGCCACAACCTTCCGCTATGCCGCGCGCAATGGCGACTACACTTCGGCGAAGATGAAGGATCAGGCCGAAGTTCTCGCTTGGCGGCAGTTCTTTCGAAGCCGTGTAGACGCGAAGCACAAGGCTATGCGCCTTTGTCCAAACGTCGAGTTGATGGAAATCCTGCAAAGTGACTCCTTGCTGTCATTAGACTTCGAGAGCTGTAAGCTAAAAGCTGTTCAGCTTAAAGCTTATGGCTCTCGAAGTTCAGCTTTAGGGCGTTGAAGCGCAGCTTCCTGCGCCGCATATGCCTTCGCCACACCAACTACCAGTGTCCTGATTCGCGCCATCACGCTCACTCGTTCCGTCACCGAAATCGCCCCGCGTGCATCCAGCAGGTTGAACATCTGCGAGCACTTTAGCGCCAGTTCATACGCGCCTAGTACGGGGAAACGCTTCAGCGTGAGCGCATCCATGTCCTCGAATCCCTTCGCGCGATCAAGCAAAGAAAGACATTCCGCTTCATAAAGCCGCAGATGCTCCCATAACTTTTCTACATCGGCATAGTCGAAGCCATACGCCGAAAATTGTTCCTCTTCCGCGAGCCGCATCTCGCCATAAGTCGTCTCGATGCCGGTATCCGGCTGCCGCGCCCACACGATGTCGTAGATGGAATCGACATCCTGCAGAAAACCCGCGATGCGCTCCAAACCATAGGTAATCTCGCCGCAGATCGGGTCGAGATCCATCCCGCCGCACTGCTGGAAGTAGGTGAACTGCGTGATCTCCAGGCCGTCGAGCATCACCTGCCAACCCACACCCCACGCGCCGCCGACCGGCCACTCCCAGTTGTCCTCTTCGAACTTGATGTCGTGCTCGCGCAGGTCGATGCCGATCGCAACCAGCGACTCCAGGTAGAGCTCCTGCACATTCACCGGCGGCGGCTTCAGGATCACCTGCATCTGGGTGTGGCGGAAGAGCCGATTGGGGTTCTCGCCATAGCGCCCGTCGGCCGGGCGGCGCGAGGGCTGCGCGTAAGCGATGCGCACCGGTTTCGGCCCCAGCACGCGCAGAAAGGTATCAGGCGACATGGTGCCCGCGCCGACCTCGACATCGTAGGGCTGCTGCAGCACGCAGCCGCGCTCCGCCCAGAAGCGCTGCAAGCGGAAGAGCAGTTCCTGAAAGGTCAATGCCTTATTTCTTACGCCAACAACACTCATACGTCTCCCGATTCTAAATGACAGCGGATATCGGATAATGGACATGTGACTGAACTCGAAACCGCTACCTCCCTCGACCTCCTTCAGGCCCGCATCGCGCCGCTTCAGGCTCGCCTCGCCCGGCATCCGCTGTATGCCTCCATCCGCACGCCCGATCACCTGCGCCTGTTTATGGAGTCGCACGTCTTCGCGGTGTGGGACTTTATGTCGCTGCTGAAGGCACTGCAAACGAGGCTTACCTGTACCTCGGTCCCGTGGAGCCCGACGCGGCTGCCCGAGTCGCGGCGCTTCATCAACGAGATCGTGCTCGGCGAGGAGAGCGATCTCTTTGAAGGCCGCGCCGTCAGCCACTTCGAGCTCTATCTCGAAGCCATGGACGAGTTCGCCGCCGACACCACGCCCATCCGCGACCTGCTCGCGCACCCCACCGTGAACGGCTCGACCTCTGTGCATGCCTTCCGCACTCCGGCGGACGCACCCGCCGAGGCGCGCGCCTTCGTCGACCACACATTCGAACTCATCCGCTCGGCATCGCTGCCGGCGCTGGCCGCGGCGTTTACCTTTGGCCGCGAGGATCTCATCCCCGGCGTCTTTCGCGCGCTGGTCCGGGAACTCGATGCGCGCTCCAACGCACTCTCGAAGTTCGTCTGGTATCTGGAGCGCCATATCGAGGTCGACGGCGAGGATCACGGCCCGCTTTCGCTGCGTATGGTCGCCGATCTGTGCGGCGAGGAAGAAGCTCTCTGGGATGCGGCAGCGCAGGCCGCGGAAGACGCTATCCACGCTCGCCTGGCGCTATGGGACGGCATTCTGGAGCGCATTCAGGCCGCATAAATCACATCGGTTTGGGCGGCTTTTTGGGGCCGTATACCGGCGCCCCGCTGTCGTCGGGAAGGATGCCAAGGTCCTCATCGGCCGCGACACCGCGGTTCACGATCGACACTCCCGCGGAACGAATGAATGCGAACGGCGCCGCCCTGGGCAGGGTTACCGCGATGACGTGCTGGCCCGGCTCGCCGTTACGCGGACGCGAAAATTCCAGAATGTAACGCTCGCGCACAAACGTTACGAAGCGGGCCAGCTCGCGCCCCACGAACTGAGGGTCGGCGGGCATCACCATGCCTCCGGTCAGCTCGCATACCCTGCTGAATGTCTCTTCCTCCGATTCGCCCGAGCCTGGCCCTGATGGCATTCCGAAGCCTCCTCGACCGCGCGGCCAGGCCTCAGGAGAGCGCGGCTGGCCTTCCCTGTAGCCGAAGATGGCGATCCCTTTCTCCTGGGCGAACAAGCGCAGATCGCCCGAGGAGTGCCTGCTCCCGCCATCGATTCCGTTCGACGCGACCAGCAGAATGCGCCGTCCGGGCAGCTTTCCCAGCTCGCTTGAGGCGAGCGCCATAGCATCCCACAAAGACACCGGCCGGGCGCAATCCGGTGGAGGCTTTATCCTGCGCCGCTCCGTCCAGCGGGCGAGCGCGCGGTCGACACCGGACTTCAACTCGGCCGGGCCCGCGGGTACATCCTCGAGCGTACGCAGCAGGCTGCAATCCATCGCATACAGCGTCACGTGGTCATGCGGCTGCAGCGACTTCGGTGCCAGCCCGGCAATCGCGTCGCTCATGCGCGGCATCAGGTCGCGCTCGGTGTTGGGGTCCAGCAGAATGCCAAGAGTGATAGGATCATCTCCCTCCTGGCGAACGTTCTTCGGATGGAAGACCGGCCCTTCGTCGAGACTCACGAAGAAGCTGGCCGGCCTGATCGGCTTCATACGCTGGCGCTCGCTGTCGAGAACCAGCACCGGCACCTGGATCAGGTCCATGTAAACGTGCAGCGTGTGCATGGGCAGAAGCGGCTCGGTCGTCTGCGGCGCGGCAGCGGATGCGTCCCCCGGCTGCTGTCCGCGAGCGACTGAGATCGCGACCGCCAGCAGAACCCACAGCCAGGATTGATGGCGCGACCTCATGCTATCCAGTATGTCCCTGAATTTAATCTATGCGGCGGAAAAATCACTAGCCAGAAGTCACGCAACGCGGTACAGTGGGCAAACACAAAGCTCCTAACTCCATAGATACAGAGGAATTTTCCTATGCCCGGTTACGCAGGCTTCGACACAGACATCTACCCCGGCGATAACACCATGACGTGGATACGCGCCAACACCAACCTGGTCTGGTGCGGCTATTATCTATATCCCGCGCCCAGCCACGGCGACAACTCCTGGATGGGCAAGCTGCCCGCGCTGCGGGCGGCCGGCTGGGGAGTCGCGCCGATCTACGTCGGCGAGCAGGTGGTCGGTCCCGGCAGCCACAATCCCTGCGCCGCCACCGGCGTGACCGACGGCCAGTCCGCCGCCGATCTTATGCAATCGGAAGGCTTCGCCGAGGGGTCATACGTCTATCTCGATCTCGAAAACGGGTCGAGCTTCACACCTGCCCAGAACGACTACATCAGCGCGTGGTGCAATGGTGTCACGGACGGCGGATACATGCCCGGCCTGTACTGCAGCCACACCAACGCACTCGCCGCGCATAATCTCCAACCGAATGCTCGCATCTGGACCTGGAGGGTCGAAACGATCGTCGCACACCCGGTACCGAGCCCCTACCCTGACTCGCATCCTTCCCTCTGCGGGTATCTCGGAGCATACAACTGGCAACTGGGGCAGAACTGCAGCATCAGTGTGCCGAAGGTGCTCACGGCAGACCTCGACACGTCCATTACGAGCGATCCCGGAGCGCCAGACGTCGCGGTCGCCTGATGCCTTCGTGATCAAATAGATTCTCTTCGTCTTCTCCGGCCGGTAATGGTCCTGCGTCCCGTTTCGGGACGCGACCCCGCTATCTGTCCCATTTCTCCGCGGCGTCACGTCGGCGATGTGAAACGCTAAAGATACCGGAAAGTTTGCCGGCGCACGTCACGGTCAGTCTTCACAACGCGGATCCGGCGTTCGACTCCGAACTGTGCTGTTGGGCACCGGATCCATCATGACAAGTTCCTTCGACAGCCGGACCGCGATGCTGGATGTTTCGGAAGAACACGTCACCGATAGCTTTCGCCTGATGGTAGATGCCGTAGCGGACTATGCCGTCTTCATGCTCGATCCCGACGGCGTCGTCACCACCTGGAACCTGGGCGCCGAACGCATCAACGGCTATCGCCCGGCTGAGATTATCGGCCGTCACTTCTCCATCTTTTACCCACCGGAGGCCATTGCGTCGGGTCTGCCGGCCGCCGAACTGGCGTCTGCAATCGCGAACGGACGCCACGAGGACGAGGGCTGGCGCCTGCGCCGCGACGGCTCCCGCCTGTGGGCGAACGTCATCATCACGGCGCTGCACGATCGCGCCGGCAAGCTGGTGGGCTTCGGCAAGGTCACGCGCGATCTCAGCGAACGCCGGCTCATCGAAGAAGCCCTGCGCGAAAGCAACCGGCAGCTCAGTTCCGTCTTCGAGTGCACCTCCGACAGCATCATGACCATCGGTCACGACTGGACGATCGTCTACGGCAACAACCGTGCAGCCAGGGAGCTTCCGGACTGCGGCCTTGGCAGGAACTACTGGGAGTGTTTCCCCGCGGTGCTTGGAACCAACATCGAAGAACTTCTGCGCACCGCGATGAATGCCCGCATCGAGACCGGCTACGAAACCTTCTACCAACCCTGTCAGGCATGGTTCCGGGTGCGGATCTTTCCCAGCGCGGCTGGAATTACTGCCTTTTTTGCGAACGTGACCGAAGAGAAGAAAGTCCAGGCGCTACTCGCCTCCGAGCAGAACCTGCGCGAACAGCGCATCGTCGAGCTCGGCGAAATGCACGCCGAACTTGCGCGCCTGAACGACCTTCTGCACTCCGTCATGAACTCTACCTCCGACGGCATTGTGCAGATCGGCTTCGACTGGACCATGCTGTACTTAAACAAGGTCGCGCTCGCTCTCTCTCCCGTCGGGGTGGGGCAGAGTTACTGGCTTCGCAACGCCTCATTTCTCGGTACACCGGTGGAGTCGGAGATCCGGCGATTTATGGAGGAGCGAATCGAAGGGACCATTGAAGTCGCTCATGCCGCTCATGGATCCCGATTTACCGCGACATTTTACCCAGCCGCGCACGGTCTCAGCGTCTTCTTCACCAATGTCGACGTTCAGCGGCGGCTGGAGGAGGAGCTCGCCCGCGAGCGCATGCTCCGCGACAAGCGAATCGAAGCCCTCAGCCACATGGCCGGCGGCCTGGCCCACGAGATTTCGAACCCTCTCGCCATTATCCACGGACGCGCCACCGATCTGCGAATGCAAACCGAGTTCGCCTCTGCTATCGAGTCCAAGGAGGTCCGCCGCGCCTGCGACAGCATCGTCCAGACCTCGGACCGCGCGATAAAGATACTCCGCGGCCTGAAGGGGTTCGCGCGCGAAGCCGGCAAAGACCCCATGGAGTGGGCTTCCATCTACGACATCGTGCAACAGTGTGTCGATCTGCAGCAGAGCCGCTTCGATCGTCACGCGATCGAGCTGCGCGCCGTCCTCGGCCCCGGCCTGCCCCTGCTGCTGTGTCGCGAGACCCAGATCGGGCAGATACTGAACAACCTGCTCAACAACGCCTTCGACGCTATCCAGCAGAAGGGTTGCAGCGAGCGCTGGGTTACCGTCTCTGCCTGCGCCACCGGCCAGGAACTCTCCGTCGACGTGATCGACAGCGGCCCCGGCATCGATGAGGCATCCCGCCAGCACCTGATGGAGCCGTTCTTCACGACCAAGACCGGCGGCCTCGGCATGGGCATCGGACTCAGCCTCTCCCGCGCCATCGCGCAGGAGCACGGCGGAACTCTGACGCTTTGCGACGACGACGGCCACACCTGCTTCCGGATGACGCTGCCGCTCGGGCTGGAACCCGCGCCGGACGGGGCTTAGCCATGGAACTCAGCCAGGCGACCATCCTGCTGGTCGACGACGAACCCGCACTGCTCGAAATTATCGGCAAATGGCTGCGCATGGAGGGCTGCGCCAAGGTGCTGACCGCGCCTGACGGGGAGGAGGCGCTGCAGGTGCTCGCCGGCAACCATGTCGACCTGCTCATCACGGACGTGCGCATGCCACGCGTCGACGGCATTGCGCTGGTGCGGCAACTTGCGGAGCTTCCGCACCCCTGCCCCAGCGTCATCTTCGTCAGCGGCTTTGGCGATGTGGATGTGCGCGAGATGTATTCGCTCGGGGTCGAGAGCTTCCTGGCAAAACCCTTCCAGCGCCACGAGCTTCTCGCCTCCATTCGCAACGCACTGGCCGATCGCAGCGCACTGTGGCACACCCCGATGCCGATTCCACCGCGCCAGAGCATCTCCACGGGCTCCATCCTCCTTGGCCGCGGAGGCTTCGCCGCCTTCCACCAGGCGCCGCTCGCGCTGGGCAACGTCGCTTTCACGTGCCGACTGCCGGACGACGAACGCATTCTGAACGGACACGGCATCGTGCGCTGGTACGCCCGCGCCGAGCACGTCACGGGCATCGAAGTTGTATTTCTCGACCCCGTCTGCCGCACCTGGGTCGCGGAGACCATCCGCGCCGCCAACCCGCGCTGCTTTATCCCCCGGCTGCCGCCTGAGTGACGCAGCGCAGGCGCTCGATGCAATCGAGAATGCGTCCTGCCATCAATCGTTTGTCCGTTGCCTCGAACACCACCGTGTCGTCCGCAGTCAGCCACCATCCAGCGTTGCGCCCGGAGTCGAACCCCAGCCCCTCGCGCGACACATCGTTCACCACCAACGCGTCGACGCCCTTGCGTTCGAGCTTCCGCCGCCCGTTCGCGAGCACATCTTCCGTCTCCGCCGCGAAACCGACCACGCGTGTTGCGGCCTGACGACGCGCCATCACCTCAGCCACGCCGTCGTCGGTGGGCTCCAGTTCCAGGGGCAACCCCCCGCCGCGCCGAATCTTTCCGTTCGCCACGTGTGCGGGCCGAAAGTCCGCAACGGCCGCGGCCATGATGACGACGGTCGCGTCCGCCAGACGCTCCATCACCGCATCGCGCATCTCGCGAGCCGTCGCCACGCGCACGATCTCGCAACCCTGCGCGGGCAGCCCCGAGGCCGTAACCAGCAGCACGCGAGCGCCGCGCACAGCCCCCTCTTCCGCGACGGCATGTCCCATGCGTCCGCTCGACCGATTGCCGAGAAAGCGCACCGCATCGACGGGCTCGCGCGTGCCCCCCGCGGTCACCAGCACAGTTTCACCTCGTAAGTTCGGCTGCCCCATCTCAAACGGCTCCATCGGTTGAGGTGGGGTCGTCGAAGCCATCACCGCCTCGGCGATCGCCTCGATCTCCGCGAGCCTGCCGCCGCCCGTCATCCCGCACGCCAGGTACCCGGAATCCGGTGCGACGATCCGCACGCCGCGCTCCTGCAGGATGCGCACGTTCGCCTGCGTGGCCGGATGATTCCACATGTTCACATTCATCGCCGGAGCAACGATCACCCGCGCCTGCGTCGCCAGATAGACGGTCGCAATGAAGTCGTCCGCCAGCCCATGCGCAAGCTTTGCCAGCATATTCGCGGTCGCCGGCGCGATCACCAGCGCATCAATCTCCTGCGCCACCGTAATGTGCTCGATGCCGCGCTCTTCTTCCGCCGGCTGCCACAGCGAGCCATACACGGGATGCCCGCTGAGCGCCGCGAACGTCAGCGGACGCACGAACTCCTCCGCCGCCTGCGTCATCGCGACCCGCACCTCGGCGCCGCGCTGCTGCAGCGCCCGCACAAGTTCGGCTGCCTTGTACGCCGCGATGCCCCCGCAGACGCCGACCAGAACCTTCATGCACGCCTCGCAATCAGCACGTTGTCGATCAGGCGCGTCTCGCCCACCCAGGCCGCAACCGCAACCAGCGCGCCGCAGGCATGCTCCACCGGCAGCAGCGTGTCCGGATCGACCACTTCCGCGTAGTCGATGCGCAATCCGCACATCTCCGCCAGCATCGCGTCGCGCAGCTTCGAGCTCTCACAGGTGCCGCTCGCAACCAGCGCCTCAGCATGCTTCAGCGCATGCGAGAGCGCCAGCGCAGCGATGCGCTCGTCGCCGCTGAGATAGCGATTGCGCGAACTCAGCGCCAGTCCATCGCCATCGCGCACCGTCGCGCACACCCGGAGTTCCACCGGCAGATTCAGGTCGCACACCATCGCGCGCAGCACCGCGACCTGTGCGGCATCCTTCTGGCCGAAGTACGCGTATCGCGGCTGCACGATGTTGAAGAGCTTGGCGACCACCGTCGCCACGCCGCGAAAATGGCCCGGCCTTGATGCGCCATCCAGTCTGTCGCCGATGCCCGGCACCTCGACGAAGGTATCCGCGCCGCCCGGCGAATAGATTTCGCCGGCAGAGGGCGCGAAGACGAAGTCGACACCCTCGCCTTCCAGCAGCGCACAGTCCTCCGCAAACGTTCGTGGATAGCGGTCGAGATCGTCGCCCGCCGCAAACTGCGTCGGGTTGACGAAGATGGAGACCGCCACCGCGCCACACTCCCGCCGGGCCGCCCGCACCAGCGACAGATGCCCTTCGTGCAGCGCGCCCATCGTAGGCACCAGACCGAGCGGCCCACGTGCGTTCTTGCAGGCCTGCCGCATCGTTGCAATGGTTTCTACGATCTCCATCACACGGCCTGCAGGTCGGCGACTTCGAACTCCGCCCGCACCTGTGCCGCAAGGTGATAGCTCTCGCCGTCGTCGGGAAAGCGGTGCGACAGAACCGCTTCGCGGAACTCCCGCAGGCCCACTCGCATCAGGGCGCCGGCATCGCCAAAGCTGCGCACAAACTTCGCGCTCGGCCCGAATCCGAGCTTGAAGAGATCGTGCAGAACGAGTATCTGCCCGTCGCACTCCGGCCCGGCGCCGATGCCGATCACCGGAATTCCCGCCGCCGCCGTAATGCGCGCCGCAACCTCCCGCGGAATGCCTTCGAGCACCAGCGCAATCGCCCCCGCCGCCTCGAGCGCCACGGCATCGTGCATCAGCCGCTCGATCTCCGGCATCGCTCGGCCCTGCACGCGATACCCGCCCATGCGATTCAGAGATTGCGGCGTCAGCCCAATGTGCCCGACGACCGGCACCTCGGCCCGTGTCAGCCGCTCCACCAGCGGCGCAAAGTGGGCTCCGCCTTCGAGCTTGACCGCCTCCGCGCCTGCCTCCTTGACGAAGCGAATGGCGTTACGCACCGCAGCCTCGTCGGACTCGT
>CAXTMK010000085.1:0-20381 GCA_964245315.1 uncultured Acidobacteriaceae bacterium
CAACAATTCCCTCACGGTTCTGTCGGTTGCCGGCACGCAAGTCGGGAATTCGCCCTTCACCCTTGGCGGCATATCCTCGCCGGTAGCGTCGGCCTTCGATGGCGGTGGAAACGTCTGGGTCGCCAACGGCGGCAACGGAGTGACCGAGCTTTCGAGCGTTGGCGCACCAGTCACCGGCTCACCCTTCGGCGGCTCCGGCATCGAGACCTCCTCATCCATCGCGGTCGATGGCTCGGGCAGCGTCCCGGTTCGGGCCGCGGCTTTTGCAAAAAACAAACGACCTCCGCATGGCTCTGAACTCTCAACTCAAAACTCTCCACTCTTCAGAGAACGTTTTTCGTCCCTCGCATGCACAAAGTCAGTGTCTGGAGAACGCTGCAGATGGGGTTGCGTCCGCACTTGCTTCGCCTCCCTTGAGGTCCATGCGTTCGATCAGTCCGTTCGCGATGGTATAAACGTGCCAAACCTCGCTATCGGAAAGGACATCGCCGGAAAGGCTTTTCACAAGCTGATGAACTTTGACTTCGGTAGTTCCGCCATCCTGGTCGATTACGTCAAGCGGTTCCACATGAGGATCGAATTCCTGCCACTGCCGGGTCCAGTAAGCCCGAATCTCTTCCTTCCCGACGACCCGTCCGCCCTCCGATGCTTTGGGCCAGCTAATGTCCTCGCTCATAAGCGCCAGCGCGCCGCGATATCGCGACGATTGAAGGCAGAGTAAGCCTGAGCGATCAAAGTTTGTGTATTGGCCAATGAATCCTCCGGATGGAATCTATGTACAGTACACCAAGATGCACGACACGCCTGCTGTGCGCCGCGCTCGCCGCAATTACGCTCGTGGCGGGCCTGGTCTGGCGTCTCGCTCCGCTGGGACTGCCGCAGTTCCTCTACAAGTACGGAGGGTCCGTGCTGTGGGCGGCGATGGTCTACTGGCTCTTCGCGGCAATGCTGCCGCGCCTGCCGGTAAGCCGGCTCGCCGTGTCTGCGTGCCTGTTCGCCGCTGTCGTTGAGCTTTCGCGCCTGTACCACGCGCCGGCGCTGGATGCCTTCCGTGTCACGCTGGCGGGACGGCTGCTGCTGGGACGCTTCTTTTCGGGTTGGAATATCGTGGCGTACTGGCTGGCGATCGGATGCGCCGCCGTGGTCGATCGCGTTTGGATTACGCGATGGGCACGACGACGCTGACGACCCATTCCGTCCACTGTTCCTCGGTGATCTCGCCGGCGGCAGCCTCCAGCACCATCGCCGTCTCCTCAACTTCGGAGCAGCTTACGTCGTATCCGTTCCATGCTAGGAAGCCAACCATGGCACCGTACCCTATGCGTTTATTGCCATCGATAAAGGCGTGGTTTTTGATCAGACCCCATGCAAGAGCGGCCGCCAACTGCCCGATACCGGACTCCGGCACGTAGTGTTCCAACTGCTGCGGACGGGCAACAGCCGAGGAAAGCAAACCGGCGTCGCGCAATCCGTAACTCCCGCCGAATTCTTTAATCAGATCGGAATGCATGGTAAGAACCATCGCGACAGTCAGGAACCGCATGGCTACTTCGCCAACTCACGATAGGTATTGCGATGTCTGGGAATCGTCTCGCGAAATGCCTTCAGAGCCGCAGCGAAGTCGGGATCGTAGGGGTAGATTTGATACACCCCGTCCACCTTGGTCACGCTCAAGACAGAATCTTCCGTCACGCGCATCTCTTCGAGGAGCTGCTTGGGAAAGAGCACGCCGTAGCCATTGCCGATTTTGCGGACCTTGAGTTGCATGGACTAATTATAACGAAAGTTATAACTCTGTAAAGTATATATCCGACGTATCGGCACCAGGACCCTTTGCCAATTCGCGGTACGCGGCCTCATGCTTGGGCAGCGTCTCTCGGTAGGCCTTCATTCCTTCTTCCACGGTCATGTACCTGTGCTGAGCATCGTGAGCCTGCTCCACGGACTCAATCTCCACCGCGGAGCCTTCGCACAGGTGCATTTTGTGGACGACATCCATCGGCAGCACGACGCGATACTCACCATCTACCAGTTGTACGCGCAGAATCATACGATCCAGTCTACAGTCCAACCCACACCAACTTCGCCCCATATCCACCAAATCCCGTGTTTCCTCAGCCTTCATCCGTTAGCATCGAACTGACTATGGCAAAAGCCCAGCTCTCTCGCATTCGCAAAGCGTACGTCCCCCAGGCTCCTGCCGCTCCGTCGAACCGATTCGTCTGCGTTCACGGACACTTCTACCAGCCGCCGCGCGAGAATCCGTGGCTCGAAACCGTCGAAGTCCAGGAATCCGCCGCGCCCTACCACGACTGGAACGATCGCATCACCGCCGAGTGCTACGCGCCCAATGGCGCCTCGCGCATCACCAATCGCAAGAACGAGATCGTCCGCATACTGAACAACTACGCGCGCATGAGCTTCAACTTCGGGCCGACGCTGCTGAGCTGGCTGAACGAAAAAGCGCCGCGCACCTACCGCATGATCCTCGACGCTGAGCGCGCCTCCGCCGCTCGCTTCAGCGGCCATGGCTCGGCGCTGGCGCAGGTCTATAACCACATCATCATGCCGCTGGCCAGCACGCGCGACGCCATCACGCAGATTCGCTGGGGCATCGCCGACTTCGAGTTCCGCTTCGGCCGCAAGCCCGAAGGCATGTGGCTCGCCGAGACCGCCGTGAACCGCGATGTACTCGACCTGATGGCGCGCGAAGGCATTGAGTTCACGGTGCTTGCGCCCATCCAGTGCGCACGGGTGCGTTCGCTTTCAAAACCCAACGACAACTGGCTGGAGACGCCCAACGCCATCGTCGATCCGACCCAGCCTTACCTGGTCAGGCTGGACGAGGGCCGCAGCATCTCGATTTTCTTCTACGATGGGCCAGCCTCGCGCGCCATCGCCTTCGAAGGCCTGCTCGACAGCGGCGAAAAGTTCGCCAATCGCCTGCTTGGCTGCTTCCGCCCGGCCAACGCGCAGACCGGCGGACTGGCGCATCCGGCGCAGCTCTCGCACGTCGCCACCGACGGCGAATCCTACGGGCACCATCACAAACACGGCGAGATGGCGCTCTCTTTCGCCATGCACTACATCGAAGACCAGGGCCTCGCCACGCTGACCAACTACGGCGAATTCCTCGATCGCTTTCCGCCGACGTGCGAGGCCGAGGTGGCCGAGAATACATCATGGTCCTGCGCGCACGGCATCGAGCGCTGGCGCTCCAACTGCGGCTGCAACGGCGGCAAGGTGGGCTGGAACCAGGAGTGGCGCAAACCGCTGCGCGACGCGCTCGATTTTCTGCGCGACAGCACCGCGCCTCTGGCCGAAGCTCTCGCCAAACCGCTCCTCAAGGACATCTGGGCGGCGCGCGACGCCTACATCCAGGTCGTGCTCGACCGCTCTCTCGAATCGGTCGACCGCTTCCTCGCCGCGCACGCCACGCACGAACTCTCGCCCGACGATCGCACCACCATCTTAGAACTGATGGAGCTCGAACGCCACGCCCAGCTGATGTACACCTCGTGCGGATGGTTCTTCGACGAGATCTCCGGCATCGAGACCGTCCAGATCATCGCCTACGCCGGCCGCGTCCTGCAGCTCGCAGCCGAACTGTTCGGCGAGGCCGGCCGCGCGCTCGAGCCGCACTTCCTCGGCATCCTCGCCGAGGCGAAATCCAACGTGCCCGACCTGAAGGACGGCCGCGAGATCTACCGCCGCTACGTCACCGGCATGAAGATCGGACTGGAACAGGTGGGCGCCCACTACGCCATCTCGTCCGTCTTCCGCAATTATCCGGAAGACGGCGAGCTGTTCTGCTTCGACGTGCATCGCGACGGGCACGAGGTCTTCACCTCCGGCCGCGGACGCGTGGCGCTGGGACGCGCCCTCATCAAGAGCCGCATCACGGAAGAGGCTGAAGAGATCTGTTACGCCGTGCTCCATCTCGGCGACCAGAACCTCTCCGCCGCCGTGCGCCGCTACAACGCCGCCGATACCGACGCCTTCGCGGCGTTTTCGGCCGATGTCCGCGCGGCAATCCGGGTCGCGAACCTGCCTGAAGTGATCCGCCTGATCGACCGCTTCTTCGCGCCCGCACCCTATGCGGGACAAGACCGTCGCGCCAGGCCCAAACCCGCGCCGACTCACATCGCGCTCGACCCAACGCAGCCGGAGCCTGCGCAACCCGCTGACGCGCCCGGCGCGAATCCGGGCGGAATCGCCCATACGCTCGTCATTCCTCCGGGTGCCCCACGTCTCGATTCTGAGACGTGGGATCGGACCAGCACGCCTCCGGCGCCGACCTCCTACTCGCTCACCTCGCTCTTCGCGGACGAGCAGCACCGCATCCTTCGCACCATCCTGAACCAGACGGTCGGCGAGATGGAAGATTCGCTGCGCAAGATCTACGAGGACCATGCCTCGCTGCTGCACTTCCTCACCGAGACCGGCATGAATCCGCCGCCCGCGCTGGCCCTCGCTGCCAGCTTCGCCATCAACGCCAGCCTGCGCCGCGCCATCGAGGCCGAGCCGTTCGACCCGGATCTGGTCGCCGACCTGCTGGCCCGCGCGGCCAACGACCACGTCACGCTGGACGCGTCCATCCTGGCGTTCGCGGCCGGCCAGCGCATGAAGCGGGCTATGGTGAAGCTGGAAGCGGCGGCGGCGGAGGCCAGCTCGCACACCGCGATCAACACGCTGCACGAGGCGCTCGATGTCGCCGACATCCTGCACAGCATGCCGTTTGAGGTGGTGCTCTGGCAGGCGCAGAACATCTGGAACGACCTGCTGCGCCGCATCGATAACGGCTACCTGTCGCGCGAGTGGAAGGAAGACTTCAAGCGCCTGGGCCGCGCCATGAATATCGCGGTCGAGGAACTTGTGATCGAGGAAGGCGTGTCTGCGTTTTAGCTCGGGGACGTATAATTCTGTTTTGGCCCAGCGCCGCCTTTCGCCCCCACAGCGAGGCAGAGCGGGCCAGTCGGCAATGCGCAACCTCCAGAATCATCCGAAAAGAGTCTCCCAGCCCCATGGAACATGTAAAAGCCAAACTCGCCGAAGAGATCAAAGCCCTCGAGTACGAACTCACCACTGAGCTGCCCGCCGAGATTAAGAAGGCCGTCGCGCTCGGCGATCTGAGCGAAAATGCCGAATACCACATGGCCAAACAGCGCCAGGTCTTCGTGAACGCGCGGCTGGGCCAGTTGAAGAAGCGCATGGGCGAACTCGCCATGGTCAACCTGGCCGACATCCCGACCGACAAGGTCGGCTTCGGTTCGCGCATCACGGTCTTCGACAGCTCGAAGGACTCGGAGCTCGTCTACTCGCTCGTCACCAGTGAGGAGTCGGATGTGGCGAAGGGGCTCATCTCGACCACGTCGCCGATCGGCCGGTCGCTGCTGGGCAAACGTGTCGGCGATATCGCCACGGTCGTAACACCCAACGGCAAGCGCGATCTGGAGATCCTGAAGTTGTCGACCATCCACGAAATTGCGCTCGAAGAAGCCGCCGCCAAGGCATAACGCTATGCTCGCACACGCCTCCATCGTCGGGTTCGTGCCGGTCTCGAGCTTCGAGTCTGCGGAGAAGTTCTACTCCGGCGTCCTCGGCCTGACAGTGCTCGACCGCGACAACCCGTATGCGCTGGTGCTGGCCGCGGCTGATGGCGCGATGGTCCGCTGTGCCCTGGCGCAGGACGGCGTGCAGCCGCTGCAGTCGACCATCCTGGGCTGGGAGGTTCCAGATATCCACGCCGCGGTTACGCAGCTGGCTGCCGCCGGCGTGCAGCCGATTCGTTACCCGTTCTTCGAGCAGTCCTCCGACGGCGTCATGACCTTCCCCGGCGGAGACATGGTGGCGTGGTTTCATGATGCGGACCGAAACGTCCTGTCCCTCTCGCAACATGTAAAGCCGGTGTCCAAAGGATGACCTGGACAAGCGCATTCGGCAAGGGCAGCGGGTGGCTGCTGCAGAAGATCGTCAACGGTCTCGCCATCAGCAGGATTTCGCCCAACGCCCTTACCTTTATCGGCCTGCTCATCAACATCGTAGCCGCGCTGTTCTTCGGCTTCGCGCGCGGCGACCATGCCGTGCGTTACTTCCTCTACGCGGGCCTGACGATCATCGGCGCGGGCATCTTCGACATGGTGGACGGGCGGGTCGCGCGCCAGACCGGCCAGGTCTCGGTCTTCGGCGCGTTCTTCGACTCGGTGATGGATCGCTACTCCGATGTCGCCATCTTCTTCGGTCTGCTGGTCTACTACGCGCGCGGGAATCGCCTGTTCTACGTCGGCCTGGTGGCGTTTGTGATGACCGCGTCCGTCATGGTGAGCTACACCCGCGCCCGCGCCGAGGCGCTGATCGGCCAATGCAAGGTCGGCTTTATGGAGCGGCCCGAGCGCATCGTGTGCGTCATCCTGGGCGCGCTGTTCAACCGCTGGGGCGTGATGGCGCCGGCGCTGTGGGTGCTCGCATTCCTCTCGACGATGACGGTCATTCACCGCATCCGCTACACGTATCTCGAGACTGAGCGGCGCAAGGTGGCGACTGCGGTCTAGGGCATCCTAAGCATCCTCTGTGATAATCTCACTTGCAGTATGACCGGTACTTGGTGGGGTGACTCACATTGCCGATAGAGTAAGAGCCTCCAGGTGGCTGCGACACCGGCCTGGAGAGTTGCCGTTAGAACACCAGCTTCACAAGGATGATCAAAGCTGCAAGAATGAGGACGGTAACGGTGACGATAAGAGTCCCCGGAACTGAAATCGATCCCTGAGCCTTGGCGGTACCAAGTTTGCTCATGATCCAGTCTCCTTTCTTTACGGAAACGCCCCGGAGCTCTAACTCCGGGGCGTTCTCTATTCGCACAAGGCGAATCTTGAACTGTCCGGGTTTGTGCCCTGTACGCAGCAGCCAGAAAGAAGACCTGTTTAGTATGCCACGCAAGCCCACAAATTCAGGTTTTAGAAGGAGGGATCGATTTCGCCGCCAGATCGCACGCCCGCCACATGTACCAGCTCGCGACCGAACACCACGGATGCCACTTCTTCGCGCGCTTCTCCATCTCGGTCGGCTTGGGAAGGTCGGCGGGAGTGACTTTGTCGGCCGGTTTCAGTTTGCCGAAGGTCAGCGCGAAGCCTTTGCGGACGCCGTAATCGCTGGTGGGCAGGATGTCGGGGCGGCCGAGCCGGAAGATGAGGAACATCTCGACTGTCCACCGGCCGATGCCGCGCACCTGCGTCAGGTGCTCGATGATGGCTTCGTCGGACATGCGGCGGATGCGGGCGAGCGTTGGGACGGTGCCGTCGAGGGTTTTGGCGGCGAGATCGCGCACGGCGAGAGCCTTGTTGTGGGAGAGCCCGGCGGCGCGCAGCTGCTCATTGGGCGCGTCGAGCAGGTGCTGCGCGGTGGGATGGGGCGCGATCGTCTCGGGTGAGTTTTCGGGTGCGGGCTCGGCGAAGCTGGCGAGCAGCTTGCGGTGGATGGCCGCGGCGGCCTTGCCATGCAGCTGCTGGTAGATGATGGATTCGAGCAGGGCCTCGAACGGAGACTGCCGCGAGGCGAGCTTCATGGTAAACGGGCCGGCGCGCTCGATCAGGCGGCGCAGCCTGGGGTCGGCGGCGGAGAGCGCGGCCAGGGCGAGGCCAGTGTCGTAAGACGGTTTTCGGGTTCGGCCGGGGTGAGGCATATCGTCTAGTCTCTCATCGGAAGGCACGCTGTTCGAATATCATCCGACACGAGAAACCTGTTTACGATGCGGGTTCGCGTTTTCTGGTGGCCCAAGCGCACGTCACGCACGAGATGTGGTGCCTGGGCGGGATGCCCGTTTCGATAATCGATTGAGACAGATAAAAAATCGGTGCGCTGTGACGGCGAACACGCTCGAAGCAAATTTCGGCTGCTATATTGGAAGTCCTGGGACGAGTTCCGTTGGTAACGCACCATGCACGATCACGCGACCGATCTCGTGACAGGCGCAAGTACCGGAAGAGTGTTCCGGCAGAAACATTTCGGCTTGGTTCCACGTGAGTGGACTGAGGATTTGAGTCAAAGGCAGCAGGAAGCAAGTCAGGATCTAAAGACATGGCGCAAGTTTTTGACCGCAGTTCGAACGCATTGGCCCGGGCGAGCCTGGTGCTCACCGGCCTGATCGTCATCGCGCTCGGCGTTGGGCTGAATTCGCTACAGCGCTCGCCGTGGGTGACCCGGCAGGGCCAGAGACCGGACCAGCCGGTGCCGTTCAGCCATAAGCACCACGTCGAAGGCCTGGGCCTGCAGTGCCAGTACTGCCACACGTCGGTGGAGAAGTCGAGCTACGCGGGAATCCCGCCCACCAAGACCTGTATCAACTGCCATGCGCAGATCTGGACCAACGCCCAGCTGCTGGAGCCGGTGCGGCAAAGCTGGGCGACCGGCGCGTCCATCAACTGGATCCGCGTGCACGATTTGCCGGACTATGTGTACTTCAATCATGAAATCCACGTAAACAAGGGCATCGGCTGCGCCAGCTGTCATGGCCGCGTCGACGAGATGCCGCTGATGTACGAGCAAAATTCGCTGCAGATGGAATGGTGCCTGAACTGCCATCGCAACCCCGCGGTGAACCTGCGGCCCACCAGCGAGATCTACAACATGGCCTGGAACGGGCCTTCAGGCGATAAGCCCGTTTGGTGCGCCGATACCGCGAAGAGCGGCGCTGCGACGAATTATGGCCCGGATGGCGACCGCCTCCCGACTGCGCAGGGTGTTACCTGTACCACCCGAAATCCGAACGGCGAGGGTCCTGAAGTGGCGATGCTGCAGGAACTGAGCGCGAAACCGCGCGGCCTGAGCGCGCAGAATCCCGGCTCGGGAACGAACCTGCAGCCGCATCCCACCTCCGGCTCCGGCCAGACGGTCAGCGACCTCCCGCCAATGGGCATAATCCTGCCGGCCAGCTACCAGAGATTCACCAGCCAGGACGATCTGGGCCGCTACCTGACCGGCAAGTACCACATCCGCACGGCGAACGAGCTCTCGAGCTGCGAGGTATGCCACCGATGAGCGACGTAACGAATATGAACACGAACGAACAGGCGCATGTCGTCACCTCCATCGGCCCCGCGCCGGTGCAGAAGATGTCGCTCGACGCGGTGCGCGAGAAGCTGAAGGGCCAGACCGGACGCCGCTACTGGAAGAATCTGAACGAGCTTGCGGCGACGCCGGAGTTCGAAAAGCTGATGCAGGAAGAGTTCCCGCGGCAGGCCGGCTCGGGCGAATGGGTCGATCCGGTTTCGCGGCGCGGCTTCCTCAAAGTCATGGGCGCGTCGCTGGCGCTGGCCGGGTTGGCGGGCTGCACCAAGCAGCCGGATGAGCCTATCTATCCCTACGTGAAGCAGCCGGAGGACTTGGTTCTCGGCAAGTCTAAATATTTTGCGACGGCGTTCCCCTTCCCGACCGGCGCGATTCCCGTTCTGGTGAAGTCGGACGCGTTCCGCCCGATCAAGATCGAGGGCAATCCCGATCATCCCATGTCGAAGGGCAAGTCGGATGCGTTCACTCAGGCGACCCTGCTGGAACTGTACGATCCCGAGCGCTCGCACAGCGTGCTGCATCGCGGCCAGACGTCAACATTCGGTAAGTTTCAGGAAGAGTTCTCGGGCGCCCTCAGGAAGACCAGTGGCGGCCAGGGCGTTTACTTCCTCTCGGAGACGATCACGTCTCCCACGCTCGCCGGGCAGTGGCAGGCGGTGCAAAAGGCCTATCCCAACGCGAAGCTGATCCAGTGGGAGCCGGTCAATCGCGACTCGGCGATGGCAGCCTCGAAGGCGGCGTTCGGCGGCTACATGGACGCGCGCTACATGCTTGAGAATGCGGACGTGATCTTGTCGCTCGACGCGGACTTCCTCGGCGGCATCGCGCATCCGGGCTTCCTGCCCATGGCGGCCGCCTATGCGGAGCGGCATCGCTTCGACGCGGAACAGCCGGATAAGCCGATGAACCGCATGTACGTCGTCGAGGCCATGCCGACGGTGACGGGATTCAAGGCGGAGCACCGGCTTGCGCTGAAGCCGAGCGAGATCGCAGGCTTTGCGTCGGCTGTGGCGAGCGGTTCGGGAGGCAGCTTCTCCAATCCCGATGGAGGCAAGTTCCTCTCGGTGCTTTCGGCCGACCTGAAGGCGTCGAGCGGCAAATGTGTTGTCATTCCGGGCGAAAATGCTTCGCCTGTAGTCCACGCTGCTGCGTTCAAGTTGAATCAAATCCTCGGCGCGGTCGGCAAGACGGTCATCTATACCGAAACCGTGAACCCGCTACCATCCGAGCAACTAGCCGACTTCAGGTCGCTCGTCGCCGATATGAACGCGGGTAAAGTCCAGTGGCTAGTCATGCTCGGGGTCAATCCGATCTACACCGCGCCCGCCGATCTCGAATTCGCCGCAGCCTTCAAGAACATTCCGGTCACCGCGCATCTCGGCAACATGCTGGACGAGACCGGGCGCATCTCGACCTGGCACCTCAACAAAGCGCATTACCTCGAATCATGGTCGGATGCGCGTGCTTACGACGGCACCGTCTCGATTGTGCAGCCGATGATCGATCCGCTCTACGGCGGTGTCAGCGCCCACGATGTCTTCCAGGGCCTGCTCGAAAATCCGCAGATGTCCGCCTACGACGCCGTAGTCGCCAACTCCAGGACCTACATCAAGGGCGACATGGAAGCCGGCTGGCGCAAGGCGCTGGACTACGGCTGGATCGACGGCACTGCATTCACGGCTTCCTCGAAAAGCGTTGGCGGTTCCGGCTCTCTGCCGCCGACCCCGGCTCCTTCGTCCGGTGGCCTGGAGATCAACTTCAAGGCCGATCCCTCCATCTACGACGGCCGTTTCGCCAACGTCGGCTGGCTGCAGGAGTTGCCCAAGCAGGTCACCTCGCTGAGCTGGGATAACGCTGCGCTGATGAGCTTGGCGACCATGGGCAAGCTGCAGATCGAAGAGAACGAAGCGATCGAACTCGATCTGAATGGCCGCAAGGTCCTCGCGCCCGTGCTCGCGGTTCCCGGCCACGCGGACGATGCGGTCACCGTCTACCTCGGCTTCGGACGCACCGACGCCGGCGTCAACGGTTCGGGCGTGGGCTTCAACGCCTACACGCTGCGCACCTCGGACTCACCGGCGATGGCCTCCGGCCTGAAGATCACCCGGGGCCACGGCACCTACGATCTCTGCGTCACCAAGGTCCACTCCATCGAGCATCGCGGCGCCTACGCGCAGCATGATCTCGAACACGTCCTCGACGACAAGAAAGGCACCTACTCGCTGCCCGGACACGAGGCCCAGGAGCGTGCCATCATCCGCTACGCCACCGTGGCCGAGGCGAAGAAGTCGCCGAACTTTGCGCACGAGATCGGCGGCTCCTCGGAAACGCTGATCAATAAGGTCGGCTACGGCCCCATCGGCGAAGATCCCGCCGAAGACGACAGCATGTTCGGCTGGTCTTGGAAGTACGACAAGAAGGACGCCAGCACCCAGGTCATGCAGAACAAGTGGGGCATGGCGATCGATCTGAACAGCTGCGTCGGCTGCAACGCCTGCATCGTCAGCTGCTACGCGGAGAACAACATTCCGGTGGTTGGGCGCGAGCAGGTGAAGATCGGTCGCAACATGCAATGGCTGCGCATCGATACCTACTTCGAGGGCGATCTCTCTGCCCCCAAAGCGCACTTCCAGCCGATGGCCTGCCAGCACTGCGAAAACGCCGGCTGCGAGCAGGTCTGCCCGGTGGGCGCGACCGTGCATACGCCCGAAGGCATCAACACCATGGTTTACAACCGCTGCGTGGGCACGCGCTACTGCTCCAACAACTGCCCGTATAAGGTGCGCCGCTTCAACTTCCTGCTCTACTCGGACTACGACACCGAGAGCCTGAAGTTCATGCGCAATCCCGATGTTTCGGTTCGTTCGCGCGGAGTCATGGAGAAGTGCAGCTACTGCATCCAGCGCATCGAAGCCGTGAAGATCGAGGCGGACAAGGAAAATCGCGCCATCCGCGACGGCGAGATCGTCACCGCCTGCCAGCAGGCCTGCCCGACTTCGGCGATCACCTTCGGCAACCTGAACGATGCCGGCAGCAAGGTCGCCAGGGCCAAGCGCCAGGAGCGCGACTATCCGGTGCTGGCCGACCTCAACTTCCGTCCGCGCACCTCGTACACGGCCGGCGTCACTAACCCGAATCCGGAGCTGGCATAAATGGCTACCAAACAACCCATTGTCGACCCGATGATCGATCCGGTAACGGGCGAATACGCCGTCATCGCGCCCGGCCACAACTTCAAGTCGGTGACGCAGAAGATCGCGGGCATCGTGCTCACGTCGAACACTCCGCTGGGTTGGTTCTTCGGCCTCATCGTCGGCGGAGGCGTCGCGACCGGCGTGGTGGTCGGCATCACCTGGCTGTTCCTGAAGGGCGTGGGCATCTGGGGCGTTACGATTCCCGGCGCGTGGGGCTTCGCCATCATCAACTTCGTCTGGTGGATCGGTATCGGCCACGCTGGCACGTTGATTTCGGCGATTCTGCTGCTGTTCAAGCAGACGTGGCGCAACTCCATCAACCGCTTCGCCGAGGCCATGACCATCTTCGCCGTGGTGTGCGCCGGAACTTTCCCGCTCATCCACGTCGGGCGTCCGTGGCTGGCGTACTGGCTGTTCCCGTACCCCAACTCGATGAACGTCTGGCCGCAGTTCCGCAGCCCGCTGGCCTGGGACGTCTTCGCGGTTTCGACCTACGCGACCATTTCGATCGTGTTCTGGTACATCGGTATGATCCCGGACTTCGGCACGCTGCGCGACCGCGCGACCATGCCGCTGGCCAAGTACTTTTACGGGATGCTGTCGCTGGGCTGGCGCGGGTCGACTCGCCACTGGATACGCTATGAATCCGCCTCGCTGCTGCTGGCGGGACTTTCGACGCCGCTGGTGCTCTCGGTCCACACCGTCATCAGCTTCGACTTCGCCGTGGCCTCGCTGGCCGGCTGGCATACGACCATCTTCCCGCCTTACTTCGTCGCCGGCGCCGTCTACTCTGGCTTCGCCATGGTGCTGACGCTGGCCATTCCGATCCGCAAGTTCTACCACATGGAAGACTTCGTGACGCTGCGCCACCTGGACAACATGGCCAAGGTCATGCTCGCGACCGGCGGCATCGTGGCCTACGGGTACGGCATGGAGGTCTTCATGAGCTGGTACTCGGCCAGCCACTGGGAGTTCTTCATGATGTGGAACCGCATGTTCGGGCCGATGGGCTGGGCGTACTGGATCCTGATCGCGACCAACATCGTTATCCCGCTCACCTCGCTCTGGTCGCGCAAGTTGCGCGTCAACGTGGCGTGGCTGTTCTTCATCTCCATCGTCGTCAATACCGGCATGTGGTTCGAGCGCTTCGTCATCGTCGTCACCAGCCTCTACCGCGAGTACCTGCCGTCCAGCTGGGGAACCTACCGGGCGACCAAGTGGGACTACATGATCTACATCGGGACAATGGGGTTGTTCACCACGCTCTTCTTCCTCTTCATCCGCTTTCTCCCCATGATTCCCATGTCGGAGATTCGGATGATGCTCCCGCAGACGAAGATCCGTCCCGGCGGCGCCGACTCTGAAACCGTGATCGAGGAGACCGTCTAATGCCACCGCGCGAGGGAATCTACGGGCTTCTGGCCGAATTCAATACGCCCACG
The DNA here is from genome assembly GCA_964245315.1 of uncultured Acidobacteriaceae bacterium. Classification (GTDB taxonomy): domain Bacteria; phylum Acidobacteriota; class Terriglobia; order Terriglobales; family Acidobacteriaceae; genus Edaphobacter. Next base: position 13,703 of record CAXTMK010000085.1, read on the forward strand.
GAACTGGTCTATGCCACGCAGGAGGCGCACCGCGCCGGTTACCGCCGCATGGAGTGCTACACCCCATATCCGGTCGAAGAGGCCGCCGAGGCGTTGCACTTCCACAAGACGCGTGTCCCTCTCGTCTGCCTGCTGGGTGGCCTGATGGGTGTCACGACTGCGTTCCTGATGCAGACCTGGATCAACGTCTGGGGCTATCCACTCAACATCGCTGGACGCCCGCTGTTCAGCTGGGTGGCGTTCATTATTCCCGCTTACGAGTGGACGATTCTTTTCGCCGGACTCTCCGCCGCCTTCGGCATGATCGCGCTGAACGGCCTGCCGCAGCTCTACCATCCGGTCTTCAACGCGGCCAACTTCCGCAACGGCGCGACTACCGACAAGTTCTTCCTGTGCCTTGAGGCCAGCGATCCCAGGTTCTCGCCCGGCGAAACAAGGGCGTTCCTCGACCAGTTCCACGCGGTTTCCGTGGTGGAGGTAGACCATTGAGACAGGGAATCGAGGAAGGCCTGATGCGTAAGGGAATCACAGTTGCGGCGCTGGCAAGCGTGTGCGTTCTCGGCGGCTGCCGGCAGGACATGCACAATCAGCCGAAGTTCTACCCGCAGCGCGGTACGACACTGTTCGCGGATGGCCGTTCGGCGCGTCCGCAGGTCGAGAACACAGTCGCGCGCGGCCAGTTGCACGAAGACAGCTACTTCTATACCGGCCTGAACAACGGCGCGGAAGGCACGACCATGCCCTTCCCGGTAACCATGGACGTGCTCGAACGCGGCCAGGAACGCTACAACATCTACTGCACCCCGTGCCACTCGCGCGTGGGCAATGGCGCCGGCATGATTGTGGAACGCGGCTACGCCAAGGCCGGCAACTTCCACACCGCGCGTCTCCAGAGCGCACCGCTCGGCCACTTCTTCAACGTCATCACCAATGGCTATGGCGCGATGCCGGACTATGCGGCGCAGGTTACCCCGGCGGATCGCTGGGCGATCGTCGCGTACATCAAGGCATTGCAGCTGAGCCAGAACGCCACCCGCGCCGACGTGCCTTCAGACAAGACAGTGCAGCCGCTTAACGACATCGCCGCCAGTGAAGGCTTCGTCGCCGGATTCGCGGATGACTGGGGAACTCCTCCAACCGCGGTAACCGGCACTCCCGACGGCGAGCAGTACGTGATTCCCCCGGCCACCATCGCCGCTCCCGCCGGCGCGGGACAGACACCGGCGCAGCCGAACTACCAGCGCGGCACGCCCTTGCCTCCACCCAGTGGCCAGTCGTCCACGGGTTACCCCAATCAGGCCATCCCTCCGGGTCCGCCAAAATAAGGCCGCCGAAAGTAACGTTGAACCGAACGCAAAACAATCTCCATTAAGGCTTGAACAGCATGGCATCAGGACACGAACAACACGAGCACCACGGCGGGCACAACGGACCGAAGACGCTGCCGGCAGTGCTGAACTCGCCCGAGCTTCTTTCGGTGTGGCGGATGCGCGCACTGATCGTCTTCGCGGTGTCGACGCTGCTGTCGGTCGCGTTCATGTTCTCGCACGACGGTCGGAACCACGTCATTCGCGCCTACCTGCTCGGCTTTATGTGCTGCTTCGCCTTCGCCGGCGGCGGCCTGGCGATGCTGATGCTGCAATACGTCTCTGGCGGCAAGTGGGGCATGCTCATCCGTAGGCCGCTGGAGGCGATGACCCGCACGTTGCCGCTAGTCGCAGTGATCTTCATCCCCATTGGTATCTTCGCCAAGCACCTGTATCAGTGGGCGGCATTCCCCAACGCGGCTGCGACTGCCAGGGCCTTCGCCGACGGCCTGATGACCAGGGAGCAGCAACTCACTGCCAACTCCAAGCACGCAATGTTCAACCCGACGAGTGCGACAGTCCAGACGATCCTCATCTTCAGCATCCTTATTCTGATTGCGACGCTGCTGAATAAGTGGTCGCTCGACCGTGACGCCGACCCGGCGCGCGGGACGCCGGTCAGCTACGACCGCTGGCGCATTCGCTTCGAGAACCTCTCCGGCCCCTGCATCTTCCTCTACGTGGTGCTGCTGACCGACGGCGCGCTGCTTTGGATCATGTCGCTGGACGTAACCTGGTACTCGTCGATATGGGGGCTCCAGTTCCTCGTCGGCCAGGGTTTCGCGGTGCTCGCGCTGTCGATCCTCACCGTCGTCAAGCTGTCGAAGGTGGAGCCGATGCACACCCTGCTGCGCGTCACCGAGCAGCACGACCTCGGCAAATTCGCTTTCGCGTTCGTAATGCTCAACATGTACCTCAGCTTCGCGGAGTTCCTCATTATCTGGTCGGGCAACGTGCCGGACGAGATTCCGTGGTATCTCTCCCGCACCCGCGGCGGCTGGTGGGTCATCTGCCTGGCCGACGCCGTCTGCCACTGGCTGATTCCGTTCTGCCTGCTGCTCTCGCGCAACCTGAAGCGCGATAAAAAGCGCATTGCGGCGCTCGCCATCTTTATGCTCTTCGCCCGCGCGCTGGATATGTTCTGGCTGATTGAGCCCAACTTCAAGGATGCCGCCGGCAACCTCGTCGGCGAGCCGTTCAGCATCCTCGCCTACATCACCGTACCGCTGGCCGTGATGAGCCTGTGGGCGTTCTACTACTTCTACCAGCTGGCGCAGCGTCCGCTGGTCAATCTCAACGATCCTCACCTCGAGGAGATGCTGGAGGCCGAACATGCCCACTAACGACGGCAAGAATCCGAACGGTGACTATCCCTCTCCCGCCAGCGATACGCTCGCAAATTATCCGAAGTCCGATCCCGAGAGCGCCGCGGCTGGCTATGAGATGACAGACGCCAACGTGACCAATGTCACGGTATTCCTGGGCGGTTTGTTCGGCTTCGTCATCATCTTTTTCTTCTTCTGCTTTTTCATGGGCCGGCTGATCAACAACGAAATCGCCCGTCAGGACGGACCCACGGATCAGTTCCACACCAACAACACGATCTTCTACGGTGCGAAAGCCAATGGCGGTAAGCGCGAGGATCTGAAGTCGAACGCGGCGATCGACAATCAGCAGCTTAACCAGATGAAGGCCGCCTTCCCCGGCCCGCGCCTGCAGACAGACGACGGCAACCAGGATACAGCCGACCTGCACGCCCGCGAGGATCTTCTGCTGGACCACTACAGCAGCGCGCCCGGCCAGCCGCTGCGCATCCCGATCGACCGTGCCATGCAACTCATCGCGCAGCAGGGGCTGCCGGTAGCGCAGGCAAACCAGCCGGCGCAGAATCTCGCCTATGAGGCGCAGCCTGCGGTGACCGCGCCGTTGACCTCCGGCTTCGCCCGCACCGGATACGAGCTCGACCAGATAGAAGCCCGCGAACAGAAGATGTCCATGCCCAGGCCGGAAGGCGCGGAGCATGCGGAGTTGAAGCCAGTCAGGCAGTAACGATTCAGGAGAAGCATGATTCAGCAGCGCACAATTCGACGCACGATCCGGAAGACGGCTACCTTCGCCTGTCTGCTCGGCTGCGCGCTGGCGTGTGCTTCGGGCCAGGTTTCTTCCTACGGGGATAAGCAGCAGGGCGAGAATCGCGGGGATGAACTGCCCAAGGTGTTGAAGGGTGTGCAGGTTGCGCAGCACCTCAACCAGCAGCTTCCGCTGGGTGCAACTTTCGTGGACGAAACCGGCAAGACCGTTCAACTGGGCGATTACTTCGACGGCAAAAAGGCCGCCGTACTGACCCTCGTCTACTTCACCTGCCCGCAGCTTTGCTCGGAAGAGCTCGACGGCCTTACCGGCGCGCTGGAGATGGTGAACCTGACCCCCGGCAAGGATTTCGACGTCATCGTCGTCAGCATCGATCCGACGGACACGCCGGAACTCGCCGCGAAGAAGAAGGCCTTCTACCTCAAGCGTTACGGCCGCCCCGAGACCGCGCCGGGCTGGCACTTCCTCACCGGCAAGGAACCCGCGATCAACGCGGTAACCGACGCAGTCGGCTTCGGCTACGTCAAGGTTCCGGGGCCGGATGGCACCCTGTCGCAGTTCGCCCATGCCAGCTCCATCGAGGTGGTGACGGCGCAGGGCAGGCTGGCGCAGTATTACCTCGGCGTGGAATATTCGCCGAAAGATGTTCTGCTCGGGCTGGTCGAGGCTTCGGGCAACAAGATCGGGTCGCCGGTCGCCAATATCCTGACCTACTGCTACCACTACGATCCCGAGACCAACAAGCATTCGCTGATCGTCGCGCGGGTGGTGCAGATGGGCGGGATGGTCACGATGGCCGGACTAGGCGGATTTATGTTTGTGATGTTCCGCAGGGACATCAGGCTCGGGCGGGAGCACGGCCAAACCGGCTCATACGCAAACGACAAGGACAGAGGTTAAATGCACAGGTTTATCAGTCCAGTTTTGTGGGAATTTTTGACGAAGTGGCTCGCGAACTCCGCGCTGTTTCCGCGCGAGGCGTCGACGGTCGCGCCCTGGGCCGACGGGCTCTACTTCTTCCTGATCGGCATGACCCTCACCGGGCTGCTGCTGGTCGGCGCCCTCGTCTTCGGCTTCTCCATCCGCTACCGCAGAGCTGTCCACCCCGTGGCCACGCAGATCGAAGGCTCGACGCTGCTCGAAGCCACCTGGACGATCATCCCGCTGGCCATCTTCCTCGTCACGTTCGTGTGGGGCGCGCTGCTGTACTTCCGCATCTACAATCCGCCCGCCAACTCGATGAACATCTATGTCGTCGGCAAGCAGTGGATGTGGAAGGCCGAGCATCCCGGCGGCCAGCACGAGATCAACGCGCTGCACGTGCCCGTCGGCCGCCCGGTGCAGTTGACCATGATCTCGCAGGACGTCTTCCACAGCTTTTCGATTCCCGACTTCCGCGTGAAGCGCGAGGTAATCCCGGGACGCTACTCCACTGTCTGGTTCGAGGCAACGGAGCCCGGTACCTATCACATCTTCTGCACGCAATATTGCGGAACCAAGCACTCCGGCATGATCGGCGAAGTGACCGCGCTGACGCCCGAGGACTACGAGACGTGGACGCGGGAATCCACCAGCGGAGCATCGCTGGCGCAGAACGGCGAGCGTCTCTTCGCCAGCATGCAGTGCGGCGCCTGCCATAACGGCACGGCGGCGGCGCGCGGGCCCAGCCTGGCCGGTGTCTACGGCGCCAAACTGACGCTGACCAGCGGCAGTCAGGTAGTGGTGAACGACGCCTTCCTGCGCGACGCAATCCTGAATCCATCCCAGCATGTCACGGCGGGTTATTCGCCCATCATGCCCACGTATCAGGGACAGATCAGCGAGGACGGTCTGATCGACCTGGTCGAATACATCAAGACGTTGAATAACAACTATCGTGTCCAGCAGACCGCGGGCACGTCACAGTCGGACCTAGCGGCGCCCACAACGCCGGGGCAGGTGAAGCCATGAATCACGCAGCAGCGATCAACCAGCACACGATTGTCGATCTCCCCGATCAGTCCACAGCGTCTCTTCCAAAGCGCAGCTACCTCAACAACGAGGACGGCCTTCTGAGCTGGCTGCTGACGGGCGACCATAAGCGCATCGCGATCCTCTACCTGATCTCGATCACGTTCTTTTTCTTCCTGGGCGGCATCTTTGCCGGCCTCATCCGGCTGGAGCTGCTTACGCCGCAGCCGGACCTGGTCGCGTCCGACACCTATAACAAGTTCTTCACCATGCACGGCATTATCATGATCTTTCTGTTCCTGGTGCCGTCGGTTCCCGCGACGCTGGGCAACTTTCTGATCCCGATCATGATCGGCGCAAGAGATCTGGCGTTCCCCAAGATCAATCTGCTGAGCTGGTACATCTATCTGGTCGGCGGCACGCTCACTCTGGCGGCCCTGGTGCTGGGCGGCGTAGATACCGGCTGGACCTTCACCACCCCGCTCTCAACCCATTACCTCAATACCCACGTCATCACCGCCGCGAGCGCCATCTTCGTTGCCGGCTTTTCCTCCATCTTCACCGGCCTCAACTTTATCGTGACCATCCACCGCATGCGCGCTCCCGGCATGACCTGGTTCCGCATGCCGTTGTTCGTCTGGTCGAACTATGCGGCCTCGATCCTTATGGTGCTTGGCACCCCGGTGCTCGCCATTACCATCGTCCTGGTCGCGCTGGAGCGCCTGGTCGGAATCGGCGTCTTCGATCCAACCAAGGGCGGCGACCCGCTGCTCTTCCAGCACCTCTTCTGGTTCTACTCGCACCCCGCCGTCTACATCATGATTCTGCCCGGCATGGGAGTCATCTCCGAGGTTATCTCCACCTTCAGCCGCAAGCGCGTCTTCGGCTACACGGCGGTCGCCTTCTCGTCGGTCGCCATCGCGGTCTTCGGCTTCTTCGTGTGGGCGCACCACATGTTCATCATGGGTGTGTCGAACTACTCGGCGCTGGTCTTCTCGCTGCTCACCATGCTGGTCGCGGTGCCGTCGGCCATCAAGATCTTCAACTGGGCGTTCACGCTGCAGAAGGGATCCATCACCTTCGAGACTCCCATGCTATACGCCTTCGCCTTCATCGGCTTGTTCACGATCGGCGGCCTCACCGGCGTCTTCCTGGGCGCGCTGGGCATGGACATCCACCTTACCGAGACGTACTTTATCGTCGCTCACTTCCACTACGTCATGGTGGGCGGCATGCTGATGGCGTTCCTCGCGGGCGTGCACTTCTGGTGG
>CAXTMK010000086.1:0-10992 GCA_964245315.1 uncultured Acidobacteriaceae bacterium
TGGATGGTGCGAAATTAGCTCCACCCTGGTATTGCGCACTGAAGCCCGGCTGGTTGAGCGCGAATGCGGCGGCATTCGTACTGAGCAACGATAAAAGTCGCTATACCAGCGTTGTTGAGCGAAGCCATTCCCAGCACCGTGGTCCCGGCATAGAATGCAACCACACCATTGACCGCTGCAGCCGAAGTTACGGTCGCGGTCAGCGTGTAAGCCGGTGTTTGTCCCCTAAAACACTTAGAGGGGCGCCACTATAGGCAAGCTTAGTGGTTGTGGCACCGGGAACGATGGTAATGGTAAGAGTTGCATTGCTCGACGCGTAATTTGCATCGCCGCTGTAAATGCCTGCGATCTGATAAGGACCGGCCTGAGGGGTAAACGAGTATGTGGCCAGACTATTCTTGACGTTAAGGGTCGTCAGCGGAATTCCATTCACCTGTACCAGAATCATCCCGGTCGCCGCAGTCGTACCGCTCTGGGAGAGCGTGAAATTGACAGTGAGCGGAGTTCCGTAGCCGATCTGCGCGGATGCGCTCGGCGTGGATGTGATCGCCAGGTTGCTGTTCAGGAGGTTGACACCGGAGCCCACTAACGTGGAGCTTACCCTGGAGACATTTGCGGCATTAGACGGAAATGTCAGCGTATCTGTAAACTTACCTAATGCTACCGGTTTGAAGACGCTGGAAATGTCGCACCCGGCACCGGGCACCAGCGCCGCACCCGTACACCCGTTGCTGGCCGCCGGACTGACCGTGAAGTCGGCGGAGCTGCCCGTGGAGGAAACGGCGGAGGATCCGCTAAAGGTCAACGAAGCATTTCCAATGTTCGTGACCACGAACGAGTCGAATGTAGAGGCCTCACCTACGTTCAAGGGAAAGAAGGTTGTCGAGATCTTCTGCCTTCCCAGCGCGAGAACACCTTGTTTGGCATCAGCCACGTAGACATTTCCGAATGCATCTACCGAAAGGCCGGAAGGACTGGGCAAAGATCCTATCAGTGACACTGTCGTAGCGCCCTGAGCTGAGATGAAAGCGACCACGGAATTTACTTTGTCGAGCACGTAGATATCATTGGCCGCATCGACGCTGACCGCTATGGGACGAAGCTGCCGACTGGGATCGCCACCTGCGTACCCGTACCGCCGGGGAGCTCCACCACTCGACTGTTTCCGGAATCAATGATGTAGAGATTCCCCAGGCCATCGAACGAGAGCTGAGTTGGTGCAACGACGCTCGTCGTCAGGATCTTCGAGTCGCCTGCAAGATTGACCTGAACGACCTGGTTGTTGCCAGTAGAAGCGATATAGATGTTTCCTGAGCCGTCAACGGCAACGCCTTGCGGGGCGCTGTATCCAGTCAGGTAAGAAACTTTAGCGGTCCCGGAGTTGTAGATCGCGATCCGATTATTTCCTTTGTCCGCCACGAGAATGTTGCCCAGCCCGTCCACGAAGACCTCGCCCGGGGAGCTAAGGCCGGTGATGAGCGTCGCTGAAGGAGCGGTAGCTGAAGCATTGGCGTACTTGTACACGTTCCCCGACGTGCTGTCCGCGACGTAGACGGCCCCTGACGGGTCGGCCACAACGCTGCTCGGGGCCAGACCAGTACCGACGGAGATCTGCAAGCCTGAGTCGAGCGCGATCGCGGAGCCACCGGCCACGCCACTCACATAATTGAAGCCGAAGGTCTTCCCCTGATTGGTGAGAACACTGACACCACCCTCGCGAAGACCCGGCATGGATGGAGTGAAAGCCACATTGACAAAACATGGCACGCCTGTTGTCAGTTGCCCCATGCAAGTGCCTCCACCAGCGTCAGTGAAGTCGCCGTTGCCCACGCCCTGCAGCACGATCGAGTCACCCGCGGCGGTTGTCGAGGCGAGCGGAGCGAAGGCCAGTGCAAGAGTCGATGTCGCACCGACATTCGTGGTAGGTGCCACGGGAGCTTCCTTCACAAACTTCCTGATGACGTTTGCGCCGAAGTCGGCCACATATAAATTGCCGAAGGCGTCGAAGGATATGTGCCCCTGGGGACTGACGAGATACGCCAACGGACCAAGGCAACCATCACCCAGATTGTTTTGTGCTACAGGACCTGTCGGGAACAGCGAGGAGCAGGGAGCCCCCGCCTTGGTTGCAGCGCCCCCACCAGCAATAATTGTTGCCACCTGCGTATTGGCGTCCACTTCCCAGATCTTTGCGGCCAAGGTGTCGGCGATGTATAGATTTCCCTGCGCGTCCATACCTAATCCGCCAGCCGACAGAAGAAGGATCTGGGTCCCAGGACCTCCTGTGGTCAGGGTTCCGCCACCTGCTACCGTGTACAGATAACCTGTCACTGGATTGGTAACTCCAGGAATTGTGCCCTGCCCCTGATAAAGAACTCGCACCAGTCCGTTCTTGTAGTCCGCGATGTAGAGATTGCCATTCGGATCCAACATGACATCCCATGGATTGTTCAGCTCAGCGGAAAGCGCGGGCCCTCCATTACCGGTGTAACCCGCGGCACATCCACCGGGAGTTGTTTCTGTCTGGATGTAATTGGTCCCCGCCACGGTATCGTAAGGAAGAACGCCCGTCGCAAGTACGCAGCCCGTGCCGGCGATCGTGGAGATGAGACCGGTTTTGCCAGTGATCATCCTGATCGCGTTATTCAAGGTGTCCGCAATATAAATATTTCGTTAGCATCCACAGCGAGACCGCGAGGACTATTCATCAATGCCTGGAATGCCTTTAGGCCATCGCCGTAATATCCCTGCCGAGTGGAGAAGCTGACGGCATAGCCAAAACCCACCGTGGCAGTCTCCTTGCCTTCGGCAAGATCCTGGGTCAGCTGGAGCAGCGTCGCAGCGGCGGTGCCGCCTACATACTCCAGTTGCAGATACGAAAGGTTGTCAACGACATAGAGACTGCCTGCCGAATCGAGGGCCATCCCCCGCCCTCCGACGTTGAAATCGCCGCATGCGTGCCCTCCGTCCTGCTGACCGCCCAGGGCACCGACATAGGGAACACAGATCTGATAAATATAGCCGGGCCCCAGAGAGGCGGCCGTTATAACCGTCTTCTTGTTGTACGCGTCCACCATGAACGTCTGCAGTGCTGTGCCGCCCTGGTAGAGCACACGGGTAGAGAAATGGTTCTGATCCGTGAAGTAGAGATTGCCCAGAGCATCGATGGCCGTGGTCGTCGGACCGCTCAGTACCGCCTGATTGGGCGGGCAACCATCGCCGATGTATCCCGGCTCTCCACCCACAGTTACGCCCTCGTCCCCTATCCCCGTGCTACAGACCGTATTCGCCGATCCTGCCGGAATGCCGATAGCCGTGGCCGCGTACGGTATTTGCAGCGAGTTCGGTGTTTGGGCAACCACTCGCGCGGAGAGCCTAAGGCCTGCGATGAGTGGAACAGTCGCACTCAAGACGAGAGCTTTGCAAATCGCATCAAACCGATGTGCATATTGACGAAGACGACGCATCTGTACCTTCCTGTAGAGCGAATTCGATGATCTTTGTTAGTAGGTAAGCCGTAACGCAAGTTGGAGTCTCCGCGCATTCGTGCCCACTGTGTTGCTGCCTCTCGTGGAAGTAATAATGCCGAAGGTGCTGGTACCCGCTTCTGTTGGGAGCGATGCTCCAAGGTTAGACAGATTCGGAGTGTTGAACAGATTGATTGCATCCGCTCGGAACTTAAGTGTCATGCCTTCCCTGAAGGGGACACGAAAGGTGCGACCGGCGGACGCGGTGGTAAGAATGAAGGCAGGTCCCCGCACGTCATTGCGTGATTGGCTGCTGTAGGTACCATCTGCCGGGAAGGCCCACTCGCTCGTATTGAACCACTCCTGGATTTGTGTGCGCGATGCCGGTTAGGCAGATACGGGTGAGTATTGAATCCTGGAAGCAGTACCGCTCGTTGATCGGGTTCATCGTTCAGGGAATAGTCGCCCGGTATCCTAATCGAGAATGGGCTTCCAGTTTGCGTAGAAAACATACCGCTCTGCGTCCAGCCGCTTAGCACCGTGCGCATGAGGCGGGAGCCGGAGTTGACTCTGACCGGTGCAAATACCCATCCGAGCCCAGCAGTCAGTTTTACGTCGTAGTCGGAAGGAGCGTACTCACTCTTCAGATTAGTGACCTGAGGGATCGAATTAGACGTGGTTGTGCTGCTGCTGAACTCATCCATCGACTTCGCGTAAGAGAACGAGGACGTAAGGGTCAAGCCTTTCGTTGCACGCTGACGGTAAAGAACCTGAAGCCCATTGTAGTTTGAGGTGCCAATGCTGTTGTAATCCACGACTCCTTGTCCGCCACCGTTGAACCCGGGATACACCACGCGGGCGTTTACGAAGGAAGTGGTGTCGGCCTGATTGGATGCCGGGCAATAAGTTGCTGGGTCCAATTGATAGTAGACGCCGGAGCAGTCATAGACAGCGTAGTTAAGATCAAGCGGAATAGCTTGATGCCTGCCTAGTCGCAGGACGTAGTTGACGTCCACCAAGCCACCCTTGCCGATGCTCTGCTGGAACCCAAAATTCCCGGCCCCTGTGTAAGCACCGCGAAAGTTGCGATCAGGGAAAAAGATGGTAAATGGCGTGCTGAAGATTGGATTGGTGCCATTGTAGTTGGGAACAATTGCGGGTTCTCCCAGGAGCGGCTGGGAGATTCCGCCGGCCGGGAAGTTATAGGTCGCTGAGTAGTGATACGGTTCGCCCACACCGATTGTGAGCGCATTAGTGGCATCGTAGAACAGGCCTACTCCGCCGCGGATTGCTGTTCTGCCGTTCCCGAAGACGTCGAGCGCAAAGCCAAAGCGTGGAGCGAAGTCCTTGTATTCATTCTTGAGGAGCCCCTGCGGAATCTGAGGGTCTCCGACAAATGCAAGATCAGGAACTGCATTCGGGAAGATAATCGAGTGAAATCCAGGAACGAAGGTGGTGTCGCGACCTTGTGGCTGGTAGTACCCCAACGGAAGTTCGTAGCGCAACCCAACATTTAACGTGAGCTTCCGGGTCACGCGCCAATCGTCCTGCGCATAAAAGTAATAGTCGTGTTGAATGCCGGAACGATTTAGCGAATTTGCAAATGTTTCGGTGTAGGGGAGTCCAAGAAGCGCATCTGCCTGCGGAAGAAGCGTGTATTCTTCGCCAAAGTTGAAGGCGGGAGCCGACTCGGAGATGTTTTCATATTGCGGTCTCAGGTAATCAAGACCAAATTGCAGGTTATGGTTGCCTTTCACCCATGTGAGTGCTTCGGTCACCTCGATGTTCTCGTTTACCAGGTGACTTAGTGCCTGACTGCTTGAGCCCAGCCCGGTTCCGCCAAGCGCCGGAAGCACAGGCTTCGCGTTGTAGCTTGGAAACGCGGCCCCGAAGTCGCTCAGAGTAGTAGTGTCCGTGGGAGTGTAGTCATAGTTGTAACGTTTGTACGCCAGGTGAACTGTGTTCAGCAATGAAGGACGGATAATCCACGTCTCGCCGAACTCACCCGCATAGGTCGCGCCGGTTTCCGCGTCGACCTCATAGGTCCGGATCGAACCTCTCGAGACACTGTCGGCCACTCCGGTTTGATAGTACCGCGCCTCGATGCTGTGAGCATTGCTTAAGTGATAATCCAAGCGTGCAATGTAGCTGCTTTGCGTGCTCGGCAGTGGCGCCGAACTGGATGTGTTACTTAGAAGCCCGGTCGCCGGATTAATCCGGTTGGGAAACGGCAGATACTTGTTAATGATCCCCGCGGCGACAGGATTCTGACATTCATCTGGAAGCTCACCAGTAGGGATCTTGCCCGTGTTGATGCTCAAGGCTGCAAGCAGCAATGTGACGCAAGGCGACTGGCCGGAATGTCCCGCCTGCTGCCATCCGGCATTGATTGCGGAGATGGCGGTCGACTGGGGGTAGTTTGAACTCCCGGCCGTCACTGGGTTCTGCATCTGAATCGTGGTGATGAAATCGCTAAAGTTCATGCAGTTGTGCCCTGCGAAAAAGCCGCTGGTCGAGCACGGTATTGGCTGGCCTGTCGGCGACAGGCCGCGCTCGGCCGGTGAGAAGCCAAGCGTGCTCAAAACTGTTGCCTGCTGCGCGATTCGCAGGCCGTTGTAACCTCCAAAGAAGAAGAGTTTATCCCGGACGATCGGACCGCCGATCGTTGCGCCATACTGGTTTTGCACCAGCTTCGAGGGTTGTTTCAGGAAGTAGTCCTGAGCATTCAGAAAGGTGTTCTGCAAATACTCGTAAAGGACTCCGTGATATGTGTTGGTACCTGATCTGGTCGACGTGCTGAATACACTGCCTGTATTCCGTCCGAATTGCGCTTTGAAGTTGTTCAGAAGCACGCTGACTTGTGCAAGCGAGTTCGGCGGGGGGAAGTTCAGGCCACTGTTGGTGTACAGGTTGTTCCACATTGTCCCATCGAGCAGAAACAGATTCTGTGTGCTTCGAGAGCCCGATACGTTGTAGGTAGGACCGCTGGTGTCGCCAACGAAGGTCCTTGGGGCACTGACGTTGGAAACCCCCGGCAGAAGCGCGGCCAAGGCCACAACATTGTTGCCATCGATGGGCAGATTGTGAATCAATTCAGGATCGATGAGGATTCCAACTGTGGCGGACTCGGTATCCACACCGTTGCCTGCCGCTTCGACCGTTACCGAGGCCTCTACGCTGGCGGGAAGGAGCTTCTGATCGAATCGGACACTGCCTCCGGCCTCAACGATCAGATTGGCCCCATTTACCGTAGCGAACGTGGTTGCACTGACGGTGATGTTGTAGGTGCCGACGGCCAGGGAGTTAAAGATGTATTCTCCCGACTTATTGGTGTTCTGTAGTTGCGATATGCCACGCTCCGTAGACGTGAGTGTAATCTTCGCCCCCGGCACCGATTGCCCCAAAGCATCGGTGATTGTTCCCAGAACCGTTCCGGTCTCCTGCTGTGCGTGAAGTCCCAGTGTGCCGATGATGCAGAAAAGCAGGACGCGAAAGCGGAAGCGCGCACGGACTTGTGTATGGATCGGGGCACTCTTTCTTTGAAACAACATGCGTATCATAGGATCCTCGTGGAACAACTCATGTAGTGCTGTAACTGGCTGCCGTTCAATCGGCGGCCTTCCCGTTTGCGAATCAAGAGGAAAGAATCAGGTTTGCGCCGTCATGCCAAATGTCTTTAAACGCACAAGCTCGCCGGCGCCGCCGGATATGCTGAGAGCAAGCGTGACTCGATCCGACTTTGTCCTGAGCAGGCAACGGTGCGTTGAATAGTTGCTCCAGCTTCCCGTGCTGCTGATTTGGCAGGTGCCGAGAAGCCTGCCGCCCAGGTCCCCATCGCGCACCTTGATTCGCGCACCGCCCGGCGCAGCACAGGACGCTTCGAGGAACAGTGAGGGATTTGCAGGTAAATTGAAACAATTGCTGTAGTTGATCGTGCTCTGAGCGCCCAGGCCCGCTACCTGAAAGGCGCCGTGATCATCCTCACAAACTCGGGCGTTGGTCGCGGACGAGAACGTGGCAGCCTGATGAACAGGCCTCGACAGATCGTATCGGCCAACTCCCATGGGATCGAGATGCAACGTGGCGATCTCTCCGTTATCCCGGTAGTGAACATAACTGATGATGGAATCCCGGAAGTATGTAGTGCAGCCCGGCGAGTCCAGATCATTGCAGATAAAATAGGACTGGCCTCGGAAGTCGAAGAAGGATCCATGTCTGTCGAAAGTAAGACGTGGACGAAACTCCGGTGCGGTCGAATCCGACTTGATAAAACAATCGCGATATTCATACGGGCCATAGACATCGTCGGACATTGCATAGTAGCAACCCCACGAAAGATAGTAGAAGCCCCCGCGTTTGTGCAGATATGGCTTATCGTCCAGCTTGCCAGGCCCGTACGGACCCATCTTGCGGTCCAGTTTCACGAGGCGAGGCTTCTCGGCCAGGCTGATCATGTCGGGATTTAGTTTTGCAATGTAATAATCCCAGCAGCCGAAGATAAGGTAGCTCGTGCCATCCTCCTCCTGCAGAATTCCGGGATCGCGGGCGAGCGTTGGGGTCGAATGCTCCGCAATGAGGGGCTTGCGGAGAGGGTCATGCCAGGGTCCGGCGGGCGAATCCGAGACAACCACACCGATCTCCTCCGGCCCGCGAGAGAAATAGAGATAGTACCTGCCATTTCGGCTGATGGCATCGGTCGCCCAGCATTGGTCCCATGACCGCTGCCAGTAGGTGTCTTCCGGACGCAGTAAGCCTGCCTGATTCCAACGCACCAGATCTGTCGACGTCCAGACCCACCAGTTTCTCATCTCATAGTTAGTTCCGGTGGGGTTCGCATCATGGGTAGCGTACAGGTAGACCTTGCCATCGTAGACGCGAACGTGAGGGTCGCATAGCCCGCGGCGCCGCACGATCGGGTTGCCTCCCGGCTCCTCTTCAACGGCATATCCAAAAGCTTCAGGGGGTAGAGTTGCTGCAAGCGCCGAAGCGCCGAACGACAGCAGGAACTCTCGCCTCTTCATTTCCGCCGCACCTGCCACTCGCTTCTGCTTCAAGCCGTTGCTCCTGGATCGCCAATGCCGATCCGACCCGCAAGGTCGGGTCAGCTGTTCTCAAAGGCAAACCTGATTCGCTGAGGAGCTTAAATGGATTGCGGAACGCGTGAACAGGCAATTGTGGGGTTTGGAAACGTTTCATCTATCGAAAGAAAATGGTGCTCGGATGGCTGCTGACGTGCCAAAGTCCGCAGCAAACGTGCAAATTCTTGCTATGGTCATCAGCCAAGCAGTTTTCGCAAGGTGAAACGAGGCAAGAAGAGCGCACTCGTGCAACGCGTCCACTGCCACGTAATTCTTCGCCTTACGATGGGGCGCACACTGCGGAGTAGGGAGCTTGCTCTAAAGATGCTGTGCCACAGTGTGGCGGCCCGAACTGAGCTGAACCGAAAGGGTTTCGCCGGACAGCGCTGCCGGTCGTGTTTGTCCGTCGACCACAAACGATGTCACGGTACCCTGCCTTCGCATGCGAACAGTCGCTTCCACGTTTTCGGGTACCACAAACTCTGCGTGGAGCAGGCCGGTGTCGTTTTTAGCCCATTTGATTGGTACCGGCCCGAATTCAGTTACAACTATTCCCTCGCAACGCGTAAGCTGGCCGCAGCGTGGCTCGATGAGCAAGGCGCGATCCGCGGCAGGCCCCTTCAAGCGCACCCCCAAGACGAAAGCGCTTAGCCAGTAAGCCGGGTGCATCCCGTAGATGTGTACTTTAGAGCCGCCTTTCAGATCCTCCCATGTTGTCTGCCACGGGGACTCCACCTGCGCCTTCCAGCCAACGCGCATTCGCACGAGAACCTGCTCATCCAGTTCAGGCTGATCCATTTCGTATAGCGACTTGAAGAGGAAGTGATGCGACATCACACCCGTAACGTCGGTCTGGTGGTCGAGGATGAACTTGCGAACACGCGCCATTCGATCGGGCGGAACGATACCGCTGTCCAGACAGAGCAGCGCAGCCTGGACGGTCGGCACGTAGACGCCGTCAACCAGTGTTCCGGCAGCGGGAGGATTCTTGCGTGTATTGATCTGCGAGGTCGGGCCGAATAGCGCGCCGGAATACGATCCCGCATGATCGTCCCACAACAGCCGGTTGAAGTCGCCAGCCAGCTGAGTAGCCGCGGCAGAGAAGTGCGCGCTCTCTTTGGCTGCTCCAACGACGCTGCCCAGGAATGCAGCATCGCGCAGCGCGTGGTACACGAAGGCATTCAGTCCGGCACCCTCGCATACCTGGTAACGCAGCGGATTGTCCCATACCTCCCATTCCCGGGCCTGCACCAGGCCGCGCGCCGTCCGCTTCGAGAGAAACCAGTCCATCAGACGAGTCATGGCCGGCCAGATCTCCCGGACAAACTTTGCATCGCCAGTGCATTCAAAATATTGACGAGCCTCAATGACCCAGTCGCAGGAGCGGTCTTCCATGATGGCGTGTACGTCCCACCGTTCGGAACAGGTATGAGCCTTCATCTGGCCATCCGGCTGTTGTGTCAGCGCCGTGCGCCGCAGCAAACCCTGCATCAGGCGTGGATCGCTCCACACCTTTCCACCGTCCTCGCGCGGCCCGGCCATCATGACTCGCGTGCATTCGAAAGCGGGCGGCGAGCAGTCCATCCATTCAACGCGCTCACGATCAGAGCAATCAATGTATGCATCTTCGCTGAGGATTTCTAACGACCGAGCGCATATCTCCCACAAGTGGTTCAGCATCAGGTCGCTGCTTGAGAAGCTGCCAACCCGCTCGAAAGGATACCTGACTTCAACCGCCTCGGCCCGCTTAAGGGTGAGACTGCCTGACACTATGCGTATGTTAAGCCGACTAAAGCAGAAGGAATCGCCGCCCATCCAGGTCTGCTCGCCCGCACGGGCGACATAGGTGCCTGAGCCGCTATCGCCCTTCTCAGGCAGGTGGTACGTCGTTGCGAGTTGGGTGCCTTCGGCAGCCTCAAACTCAAGCAGATGGTACGCCTGCATCAGCCGGGTCGTGTTCAGATCGATCTCCGCTGGCGCGACCAGCTTCAAGGGAAGCGCAGGCGCGTTTTTGGCCCAGGGCTGCGGCGTTTCGGATTGGAGTGGCGTTCCGCGAGGCCACAGCGGGAAGAGGCTGGCTGCGGAAGCGGAGACGGCAGGTTGCCATTGCGCCCCTTCGAACTCAGGCGCAAGCCACGACTGGCCGGCACGAGCGTCGATGTTCTCTTCTATCGAGGCCCAGGCCTGCTTGCGCGGACCGAAGCTGAGTTCGGGAGCTGCCTTCCACGACGCGTCTGTCGCCAGATATTGACTGCGCCCCGAGGCATCTGTTGTTTCGAGAACTGCAGCGAAACCCGGAGCGTGACTCATGATGCGGCCGGTCGGCGCGTCTCGATGTACGAGAATGGCAAGAGAGTTGGCGCCAGGCCTGAGCAGGCTGGTGATGTCGCGCGTGTCATACTCGGGGTGCTGGTTCTGGAATCGGCCGGGCGCCAACTCTCTTGCCA
>CAXTMK010000086.1:11002-19839 GCA_964245315.1 uncultured Acidobacteriaceae bacterium
CGTACTGCCCATTGATGTAGAGGCGGTATCGAGTGAAAGCAAACAAATGCAATGCGGCACGCGCTGGAGTTGCTGTGAAAGCGACCTTGCGGAAGAAAACGACGTGTTCGTCAGTATTGACTACGGATCCGTGCGGGGCTCCGTTGGCGATCGCTTTAGGCGGCCCGGCCGGCATCACGGGTGAAGACGCTGCGCTCCATATCATTCCAGCTTGAAGCATTTGCGAAACAGAGGAAGCTTGTTCCGTTCTCAGAATCTTCGGTGTGCGATATGGAAATTCGGTCGCAAAGAGTACCCCGTTAGCTATGAAGGCTCGTCTTTTCATCAGTTTCTTTCATTAAGGGTTGGGGCGAGCTGGCTGTCTCGGGCGCGCTGCGATCGTCTGTACAGTGGTATTCCTGTCCCGATAATCTCCGCATCTTACCATCCGCGACTCGAGTTGCGAATAGATGGGCGGACATGCAAACGTTGCCGGCGGAGCGACGGTGATTCACGAGCTTGCACAATCAACAGTTTAGAGAAATCATCTTTCCGAGTTCTGCCTTGGGAGAACTTTCGGGCGTGGGGCTGAATTCCGCGACTTCGCATTCCGTACCGCCTGCGAGCAAGGATCCTGGCTCAGCGTCTCCGGATGATCCCGACTCATGAGCTGAGGTCGACCTTACTTATCCAGCGGCGACCCTATTGCATGACGCGCAGCAATAGGCGAATATAAAGCGAAGACATTATGCTCTCCGCTCACGCCGTACGCGACCAGATCGAAGCTGTTTTAGCTAACCGTATTCCGGTTGCGCTATCGCCCGGGCCGCGCGGCTTTCGATCTGTAACGCCTACAGGAATTCAGGCCCTGGATGGTGTCCTGAACGGAGGCTTCCCTTCGGCTGCTATTACGGAGCTTGTGGGTTTGGAGTGTTCGGGCCGCACTTCTACAGCGTTAGCGTACCTCGCTTCTCTCACCCGGACCGGAAGTGTATGCGCCTGGATCGACGCAGCCGATTCTTTGGACCCGGAATCCGCAGCTGCGAATGGAATCAATATGGAACGGCTGCTTTGGGTGCGCTGCGGCGCATCTCAGCGGGATCCACAAGTGAGGATTGAAGAGCGCCGGAGCAAAATAAGCTCCCTCGAGGTTTCAGATGCGCCACCGCGCCACGCGGGCGGCGGCAGCCCACATCCGCGCTCTGAAGGACGGGATATGCCCCAGGCCATCGCCGCCATGCTTCACGCGCACGGCGGCCTGTACGACCGGCAGGTCCGGCGGGAAAAGAAGGCAATTGGAACTCCGGGCGCACCCAATCGTCCGCTAACCCATCACGCGGAACAGCGGGAGGAGCAAGTCAACTCCGACCGGCTGCCTCCCCGACGTGGCGATAACCTCGCAATAGTTCCACGCTGTGCCGAGCCTCAACCACGGCGCGTTGCTTCAGTACCTTCGGGAGAACGTATGCCGGTCAACGCCGATCCACCCAGAGGCATCGCGGCGACACGCAACAAGCCCTGGCAGGTGGTCGATCAGGCTTTGCGAGCGACCGACCTGCTGTTGCAGGGCGGCGGTTTCAGCGCCATCGTTCTCGATCTCGGCAGCATTTCACCGGAGATTGCGTGGCGGATCCCTTTAGCGACCTGGTTTCGCTTCCGCGCCGCCTGCGAACGGACTCGCGTCAGTCTTCTGCTCCTGACCCAACACCCTTGCGCTCGCACCAGCGCCGAACTTGTTGTGCGGCTGGAAAACGGGAGCATGGAAGCTCAAAGCCGGGTTATGACTGGTATCAGCTACCGTGCAACAACGGAACGCAGCCGGTCTCGGGAAAGAGATGACCGCACGGTGCCGATTCGCAAGCCACCTCAGTCCGAGAAACCGGGTCAATGGAAAAGCGAGGCGGCATGGGCGCGAACCAGGTAAGCGAGCCGCTATATGTCTGCGTCCATGTGCCGGAGTTCGCCACGCAGGCGCTTACAAGACTGCGGCCCGAGCTGTCGCATCTCCCGGTGGTTGTCCTCGCCGGCAATCCGCCGCTCGAACAGGTGTGCAGCGCCAATGCACACGCTCTCCGCCTCGGCGTCATTCAGGGCATGACTCGCGTCGAGCTGGATAGCTTTACCGGCCTCACCATTCTCCGGCGCTCCGAGGCGGAAGAGCAGTTGGCGCGCGTCGCGCTGCTTGAGACGGCCGGGGCGTTTACCCCTCGGATTGAGGTCTCGGCGTCCTCGGCTTCAGCCTTCGTCATGGTGCTGGACATGACTGGCACGACGCTTATCTTCGGGCCTGCTCAACGGGCAGTCGATAGCGTCGTTCGCTCTCTGACTGCGCTTTGTTTCTTTGTCAAACTTGCGGCGAGCGCCAATTTCCATGCTTCTCTCTGCATCGCGCCGTCCGCCCGGAAAGCGCCGGCCATTGTTCCCGCACACATGGAGGCAGAACACCTTCGACACCTGCCCGTCACTGCGCTCAACCCTACCCCAGCCCAGGAGGCAATGCTGGCGCTGTGGGGACTGCAAACACTCGGCGAGCTTGCCGTATTGCCCGAGGTGGAGCTGGTAGTCCGTATGGGGCAGGAAGGCAGGCGCCTGAGGCTTCTGGCACGCGGGGAATACCCTCATCTTATGGTTCCCGAGGAGCCGGTCTTTGCACTGGAAGAGTTCCTCGCCTTCGATGCGCCCGTGGAGTTGATGGAGTCGCTGTTGTTTGTTCTCGGCCCCATACTGGATCAGCTCCTGACCCGGGCACAGAACCGCGCATACGCGTTAGCAAGCGTTACCGTCAGGCTCGGCCTTGACGGAGGCGGCGAACACGTACGCACGATCAAGCCCGCGCTTCCTGTTCTGCAACGGGAGGTGCTTCTAAAGCTCCTGCATCTCGATCTTCAAGCCCATCCACCGTCGGCCGGGGTTATGAGCATCTTCGCTCATGCCGAGCCGGGAGTCAGCAGCAAGGTCCAGACTGGTCTGTTCGCTCCACAACTGCCCGAGCCCTTACGTCTGGATGTGACGCTCTCCCGCATCGCTGCCCTGGTTGGTGAAGAGCGCGTCGGACGAGCGATGCTGCGGGATACTCATCGTCCTGACTGCTTCGCGATGGAACGCTTCGTGGTCCCGACTTCAACACTTGAAGAAGACGGAGCGAAAAGACAGGCCGTTGCGCTGCGCCGTTGCCGGCCGCCGGTCAGCCTGGCGGTCCGGCATGAGGACCGCAGTCTCGTTTCGTTCGTTCTACATGGCAAACGCTATACGGTGCAGAAAGCCTACGGCCCGTGGCGTGGGAGCGGCGATTGGTGGTCGTCCGAGGTTTGGTCGCGCGAAGAGTGGGACGTATGTGCCACCACCCACGGCAGCGGCCAGACCGATGAAACCCTGCTATGCGTCGTTACGCACAATCTTCTAAGTCATCAGTGGCAACTGGAGGCACTGTATGACTGACAAGGCCGCTGAATATGTCGAGTTGCACGCCGCCAGTGCCTTCAGCTTTCTTGAAGGAGCCTCGCAGCCGGAAGGTCTCATCCGTGCTGCTGTAGAAACGCAGATGCCCGCGATAGCCCTGCTTGACCGTAACGGCTTCTATGGTGCGGCGCGCTTTCACTCGGCTGCAAAGGCCAATGGTATCCGCGCACACATCGGCGCTGAGATTGCCGTCCGCTATCCCGATGAACGCCTCCAGCCTCCCTCGTGGCTGCCTCATAAGCACACTCCGGAGCCTGTCCGGCTTCCGCTCCTGTGCACATCGCGTATCGGATACCAGAACCTGTGCCAGCTTATTACGCGCTTCAAGATGCGTGAGCCTGTCAAGTGCGAAGGCAGCGCCCTGGTGACAGACCTTGCGGAGTTTTCCGCAGGTCTGCTTTGTCTTACCGGAGGAGAGGAAGGCCCGCTCGCTTCGGCACTCAATGCCGGCGGGGAACACGCTGGTCGCGAGTGTGTAGAACGTCTCACGGAAGTTTTCGGCCGCGGCAATGTCTACGTCGAGCTGCAGCGTCACGGCAATCGTGCCGAAGAGGTCCGCAATCAGACGGCGCTTCGCATCGCCGAGAGCCTCCGTCTTCCTATCCTTGCCACCAACGGAGTCCGCTATGCCACGCAGCACGAGCGTGAGGTGCTGGATGTGTTCACGTCCATTCGCCATCATGTATCGCTCGATAAAGCGGGCCGACTCTTGCAAACAAACTCGCAGCGTCAGGTACGAAGCGCCCGTGCCATGCGCCGACTCTTCGGCGATCTTCCCGAGGCCATCGAAAATACGCTGCTTGTCTCGCAACGCCTTGAGTTCGAGTTGAACGACCTTGGTTATGAATTCCCACGTTTCAACACCCCAACTGGTGAACCGATGGAGTCATTCCTGCGCAGGCGCGTGGCCGAAGGCATAGAAAATCGTTATGCCCCCAAGTGCAATGCGGACCTGCACGAACGCGCTAAAAAGCAAGCGGAACGCGAACTTGCGCTCATCGAAAAGCTCGGCTTCGCGGGTTACTTTCTCATCGTGTGGGACATCGTTCGCTTCTGCAAGAGCAATGACATTCTGATTCAGGGCCGCGGCAGCGCAGCCAATTCCGTCGTCTGTTTCGCGCTCGAAATCACCGCGATCGATCCTGTAGGAATGGACCTTCTCTTTGAACGCTTCCTGAATGAGAATCGGAACGAATGGCCTGATGTAGACCTCGATCTTCCCTCCGGCGACAAGCGCGAGCAGGCGATCCAATACGTCTATCAGCGATATGGCGAATTAGGCGCGGCCATGACCGCCAACGTCATCACTTATCGCGGCAAGTCCGCCGCTCGGGAAGTGGGTAAGGCACTCGGCTTCGATGAAGAGACGCTTGGCCGTCTGTCGAGCCTCATCGGTCATTGGGAGTGGCGCAGGAAGGACGAGACCCTCGGCGACAACTTCCGCCATGCAGGATTCGACCTCGGTCACTGGCGCATCGCCAAATACGTCGAATTGTGCGAGCGAGTGCAGGACCTGCCGCGCCACCTCGGCCAGCACTCCGGCGGTATGGTCATCTGTCAGGAGCAACTCAACAAGGTCGTACCGCTCGAACGCGCTTCCATGCCCGGCCGGAGCGTCATCCAGTGGGATAAGGAAGACTGTGCCGAACTCGGCCTCGTCAAGATCGACTTGCTGGGCCTCGGCATGATGGCCGTCATGAAAGATTGTCTCGACCTGATCCCCCGGCACTATGGTGACAACGTAGACCTTGCGCAGCTTCCTGAAGATGACCCCGAGGTCTATGCCACGCTTCGCCGCGCTGATACCGTGGGTATGTTTCAGGTCGAAAGCCGCGCCCAGATGGCCTCGATCCCACGCAATGCACCGAAAAAGTTTTATGACCTCGTAGTCCAGGTAGCGATCATTCGGCCCGGCCCTATTGTCGGCAAAACGATGCACCCCTACATGCGCCGCCGCCAGGGCAGGGAAGCCGTCACATACCCTGTTCCGGCGCTTGAAGATGTACTAAAGCGCACGCTTGGCGTTCCGCTCTTTCAGGAGCAGTTGCTCCGCATGGCGATGGTCGTCGGCAACTTCACCGGCACAGAGGCCGAAGAGCTGCGCAAGGCTGTAGGAATGCGCCGGACGTGGAAGCGCATGGAAGAGTTGATGGTGAAGCTGCGCAAGGGCATGGATGATAATAAGATCGCTCCGGAGACGCAGGAGGTCATCGTTCAGAGCATCCAGTCGTTCGCGCTCTATGGCTTTCCCGAGTCACACGCCGCCAGCTTCGCGCTCATCGCCTATGCCTCTGCCTACTTCAAGGTGAAATATCCTGCCGCCTTCACCTGCGCGATGCTCAACAACCAGCCAATGGGTTTCTACACGCCCGCCGTGTTGGTTAAGGACGCCCAGCGCCACGGCTTGCGCGTGCGTCCCGTGGATGTTCAGGTCTCGAATACGGAATGCACGGTTGAGCATGAAGCATTCGATTGTCTTTCACTGCGCCTCGGTCTGAATTACGCCCGCTCGCTGAAAGCGACGGTCGCCGCACAACTCGTAGCAGCTCGCACCACGGGCGGACTCTTCCAAAGCGTCGAAGACCTCGCCCTCCGCGTCCCGTCGCTGAACCGCGGCGACCTTGCCCAGCTGGCCCGCATCGGGGCGCTCAACAGCCTTGGCGGGGTTGAGCATCGCCGTGACGCTATCTGGCAGATTGAGCAGGTAAGCCGTCCTGTCGGCCCCTTGCTGCGCCACGGGACGGCACAAGCCGCTGACGTTGCCTCCGCGACTCCCTTGCGACGGATGGGGGATGAAGAGCGGCTTATCGCCGATTACGCGGGTACTGGCCTCACAACGGGACCGCACCCAATGGCTTATCGCCGTGACGAACTCCGTCGCGCGGGCGTCCTCTCCGCACTTGAGCTTCAACAGAAACCGGACGGAAGATACGTCTGCGCCGCTGGTTGCGTCATCGCCCGCCAGCGCCCCGGCACGGCTCTCGGTTTCATCTTCCTGTCGATGGAAGACGAAACGGGCATAGCGAACGTCGTCATCCACCCGGAGCTATATGAGCGCGAGCGCGTGTTGGTGACGCGGGGAAAGTTTCTCAAGGTCTACGGCAAGCTGCAAAATCAGGATGGCGTGGTTCATGTGAAGGCAGAGGCACTTGAGTTGTTACAAGCCATAACGATTGAGGTTCGTTCCCACGACTTCCATTAGGCTCAGCGTCAGCCCGGTCTGGTTCAGACATGAGCCCGCCCTGGCTCCACAAGGGTGGGGCACCCATGCCGAGCGGCTATTCTGATGAGAATGAACGCTAAAGTAGCCTCGGTCAGTCTCAATCCGAAACACGCTTTTTCCAAGCCGGTCGCACGGGAAATCGTCCTGCTGGCGGGGCTGGGTGTCCAGGGCGACGCGCATGCCGGAGCGACGGTGCGCCACCGCTATCGCGTGCGCAAGGATCCGACGGCCCCGAATCTCTGCCAGGTCCATCTGCTGCACGAGGAGTTGTTCGCCGAACTTGCGGAGAAGGGAATCGGCGTAAAGGCGGGCGAGATGGGCGAAAACGTCACCACTTCCGGCATCGATCTGCTGGCGCTGCCGCGAGGCACGCGTCTGCACCTTGGTGAGGCTGCGGTCGTCGAGGTCACAGGCCTGCGCGATCCCTGTTCGCAGATGAATGCGCTGCGACCCGGACTGATGAAGGCGTGCCTCGCACGAGCGGCGGACGGTGCGCTGGTGCGCAAGTCGGGCATTATGAGTATCGTGATTGCGGGCGGCGTGGTGCGCCCCGGCGACCCGATCGCGGTCGTATTGCCCGAAGGCGACCCGCTCCCACTACATCCGGTGTGACCGCCTGCGACCACCGGGGGATAGCGGAAGGCATGTGCGCTCCGATAGACTTTACACAGAATGGGCTTCGTCCGTCTCCTCCTCGTGCTCATGTTCTCCGCGCCGCTCATTCCGCTGCGGGCGCAGGATACGCGCGTGGTGACGGAGCCGCGCTACCCGCAGGCCTGCAAGGTGCTCTACGCTCAGTTGACGCCGCACGACGGCATGCTGCCCGAAGAGCCGATCGAGCGCCACTATCGCGACAATGGCCGCATCGAGAAGGCGATGGACAACTGTCCCGCAGGCAGGGCCGTGGTGCTGCACGCCAGCAAGACCGGGCGAACGGTGTTCCTCATCTCTCCGCTGAAGCTCCGCCCCGGAGTAACCCTGGTGGTGGATGCAAGCGCGGCGGTGTGGGCTTCGCGCGATCCGCGCAACTACGACGTAACGCCGGGAAGCTGCGGCATCGTAGGCGAGCACGGGCCGGGCTGTCTGCCCCTGATCCTTGCCGAAGACGCGCCGGGCAGCGGCATCATGGGCGAAGGCGTGATTGACGGACGCGGCGGCGCAAAGCTGCTGGGCCAGAACGAAACCTGGTGGGAGCTCGCGCACCGGGCCAAGGTCGAAGACCAGAATCAAGCCGTCTCGCGCCTGATCGTCGTGCGCCGCTCGAACGACTTCACGCTGTATAACATTACGCTGCGCAACTCGCCCAACTGCCATGTGTCGACGCAGAATACCAACGGCTTCACGGCGTGGGGCGTGAAGATCGATACGCCGAAGTGGGCACGCAACACCGACGGCATCGACCCGCAGGAAGGCACGTCGAACATCTCAATTATCGACTCCTACATTCGCTCGGGCGACGACAATATCTCGCCCAAGGCGAGCACCGGGCCGCTGACCCACATGACCGTGCGCAACGTGCATTTTTACAACGGCCACGGCATCGGCATCGGCAGCCAGACCAGCGGCGGCATCGGCATGGTGCGCGTGGACGGGCTGACCATCGACGGCTCGGACAACGGCATCCGCATCAAGAGCGACCGCAGCCGCGGCGGCCTGGTCGACGACGTGCGCTTCGACAACGTGTGCATGCGCGGCGTCGCGAACCCGATCGTGCTGAACCCGTTCTATACGACGTTCGATGGAACGAAGATCCCGCTGTATCGCAACATCGTGCTGCATAACGTGCACAGCCTCGGCTCTGGCGGAGTTACGCTGGCCGGACTCGACGCCGCGCATCGGCTCGATGCGACGCTGGACAACGTAACCATCGATGGTTTGCGCCCGGCCGATGTGACCGCGAGGCATGCGTTGCTGACGCTGCGGCATGGCAACGTCGAGCCAAGCGGCGACGACCTGCACAACACCGGTTCCATCGGCGGCGCGACGCCTTACGCGTGCGACGGCAGGTTCGTGCCGTTCCCGGAGAATACCGTTTCGCCGCTGTCGAATGAGCTGATCCCGCCCGCGGATAATACCTTCTACGTCGCCGCCGACGGCACGGGCGATTACTACTCGGTGCAGGCCGCGGTGAACAAAGTGCCCGCTACGGGAGGCCTGGTGCTGGTTGCGCCTGGAA